>DASZJU010000139.1:0-10890 GCA_035947815.1 Reyranella sp. | reverse complement strand
CTTGCCGGCCTTGAGCGGACCTGACATCGGACCTGAATCGGCGATGGTCATCAGCACCTGGCCGGCGGCGACGGCCTGCACGGCATCGCCGCTGCCGCGATAGGGGATATGCTGGAACTTCGAGCCGGTGCGCTGGTTGAAGAGCTCTGATGCGAGCTGGAAGGGCGTGGCGCTGGAGGCGTAGTTGGCGAGCTGCGGGTTGGCGCGGCCATATTCGACCAGCTCACGCACCGTCTTGGGCGGCTGTTCGGCACCGACCGCCAGCAGCAGCGGGAACTCGGCGAGCAGCGAGACCGGCGAGAAGTCGCGCTCTGGCGAGTAGCTGAGCTTGGCATAGACCGCGGGATTGATGGTCATCGGCCCGCTCGGCGCCACCAGCAGCGTGTAGCCGTCGGACGGCGCCTTGGCTACGGCCTCGGCCGCCACGATCGACTGGGCGCCGGGCCTGTTGTCGACAATCACCGGCTGGCCGAGCTTCTCCTGCAGCTTGGCGGCGACGATACGCGCGATCAGGTCGTTGCCGCCGCCCGGCGAGTAGCCGACGACCAGGCGGATGGGCCGGGCGGGATAGGTCTCGGCAACCGCCGGGCCAACCAGCAGGACGGCGGCGCAGAGGCCAAGGATCAGTCGCCTCATGTCAGCTCCCCGATCCAGCGTAGATCACTTCTTCACGATTGAGCCAGAGCGGCGAGCGCGGCAGATCGATGAATTTGGCCTCGTCCTCCAGCAGCTCGCGCCCGGCCTCGCGCGCCTCGGGGTTGCGGCGCGCGGCCCGGTAGGCCTCCTCGCTTTCCCACCACAGCTCGGCCACGCCGTCATAGGGCTCGGGCGCGCCGCGCACCCGGCGCATGCCGTCGGCCAGATCGCCGGACAGGCGATGGAGCTGCACGTAGCGCACCATGCCCAAGGCGGGCTGCAGGCTTCTGACCAGCGGTCCATGCTTGTGCAGCCAATAGTCCTGGAATTCTGCCAGGCTGAGCGGCGCCAGCCGGCGCAGGCAGAAGGTCAGTTTCAGCACGGCGTTTCTCCCGATTCTTGGGACGATCATAGGCTATAAGCGCCCGCGATGAACGCCCTTCCCGTCGACGAGGCCCTGCCGCGCCTGAAGAAGGCGTTGGCCGGCGGCAACGCCTGCGTGCTGGTCGCCCCGCCGGGCGCCGGCAAGACGACGCGCGTGCCCCTGGCGCTGCTCGATGCGCCGTGGCTGGCCAGCCGCAAGATCGTCATGCAGGAACCGCGACGACTCGCGGCCCGCGCCGCCGCGCGGCGCATGGCGGCCACCTTGGGCGAGCCGGTCGGCGAGACGGTCGGCTATCGCGTGCGATTGGACACCAAGGTCGGACCGCGCACGCGCATCGAGGTCGTCACCGACGGTCTTTTTCTGCGGATGCTGCAGGACGATCCCTCGCTCGACGGCATCGGCTGTGTGATCTTCGACGAGCTGCATGAGCGCGGCCTGGAAACCGACCTTTCCTTCGCCCTGGTGCGCGAGGCGCAGACGGCGCTGCGCGAGGACCTGCGCGTGATCGCCATGTCGGCGACCCTCGATCCGGGGCCGGTGTCGCAAAGGCTGGGCGGCGCGCCGGTGATCGAGAGCGCCGGCCGCATGTTTCCGGTCGACACACGCTACCTCGATCGCGAGTCGGGCAGCCGCATCGAGGATGCGGTGGCGTCGACGGTGCGGCGGGCGCTCGCCGACGAAAGCGGCAGTGCCCTGGTCTTTCTTCCCGGCGTCAGCGAGATCCGCCGGGTCGAGGAGCGTCTGTGCGACCTCGCCGCCGATGTCGACGTGGCGCCGCTCTATGGCGACCTGTCGCCGGCCGACCAGGACCGCGCCATCGCGCCCTCGCCCGCCGGACGGCGCAAGGTTGTGTTGGCGACCTCGATCGCCGAAACCAGCCTCACCATCGAGGGCGTGCGCATCGTGGTCGATGCCGGGCTGATGCGGATGCCGCGCTTCTCGCCGCGCTCGGGCATGACGCGGCTGGAGACGATGCGCGTGAGCCAGGCCTCGGCCGACCAGCGCCGCGGCCGCGCCGGCCGGCTCGAACCCGGCACGTGCTATCGTCTGTGGACCGAGGAGGCGCAGCGCGGCCTGCCGCCCTTCACCCCGCCCGAAATCCTCGACGCCGACCTGGCGCCGTTGGCGCTCGAGCTGGCGCTGTGGGGGGCGAGCGATGTCACGCTCCCCTGGCTGACGCCACCGCCGGCCGCCGCGCTGGCCACGGCGCGCGCGCTGCTGATCGATCTCGGCGCGCTGAACGAATCGGGTGCGATCACGCCGCACGGCCGCACGATGGCACGGTTGGGACAGCATCCGCGATTGGCGCATCTCGTGTTGAAGGGCCGTGAGCTGAAGCAAGGCAAGGTGGCGGCGCTTTTGGCAGCCATCCTCAGCGAGCGCGATTTCCTGCGCCTGCCGAAGGGCGAGCGTGACGTCGATTTGCGCCATCGCGTCGACATCGCGTTGAGCGGCAAGCGCGATGGCACGTTGCGGCTCATCCAGGAGTCGGCACGCCGGCTGATGCCACGCGACGCCCGGAACGAGACGCCCGACGTTTCGACGACCGGGGCGCTGCTGGCGCTGGCCTATCCCGACCGCATCGGCCGCCGCCGGCCGGGCGCGGCCGGGCGCTACCTGCTGTCGGGCGGCCGCGGCGCGGCACTGCCGGAGGGCGACCCGATGGCCAACGAGGAATTCGTGGCGGTGGCCGATCTCGACGGTTCGACCCAGGACTCGCGCATCTTCCTCGCCGCGCCGATCAACCTGGCCGAGATAGAGGAACTCTATGCCGACCGCATCGTCAGCGACGAGACGGTGCGATGGGGCGAGCGCGAAGGCGCCGTGCTGGCGCGACGGCAGCGACGACTGGGCGCGCTGGTGCTCGAAGACAAGCCGCTCGCCAAGCCCGATGCCGAGAAGCTCAAGGCGGCGATGCTGGCCGGTGTGCGCCAGCTCGGACTCGGTGCCCTGCCATGGAACGACGATCTCGCCAAATGGCGCGAGCGCGTGACCTTCCTGCGCCGGCTGGACGAGAGCTGGCCCGATCTGTCGGACACAGCTCTGCTCGGCTCGCTCGAAAGCTGGTTGGCGCCGTTCCTCGACAAAATCTCGCGGCGCGATCATCTGGCGCGGATCGATCTCGGCGCCGCGCTGAAGGCGCTGGTGCCGTGGGACCAGCAGCGCGCCCTCGACCGGCTGGCGCCGACCCATATCGAAGTGCCGAGCGGCTCGCGCGTCCCGGTCGACTATGCGAACCCGGCCAAGCCCACGCTGTCGGTGCGCCTGCAGGAGATGTTCGGCCTTGTGGAAACGCCGCGGGTCGGCGGCGGCAAGGTGCCGCTCACCCTCCATCTGCTCTCGCCGGCGCGGCGGCCGGTACAGGTGACGCGCGACCTCGCGAGCTTCTGGGCCAACGGCTATCGGTCGGTGAAGGCCGAATTGAAAGGTCGCTACCCGCGCCACTACTGGCCGGACGATCCCCTGGTCGCCGAGCCGACCGCCCGCGTGCGGCCGAGGCCGCAATGAGGGCCTGCGAGGCAGGCGGGAGTTTCTTCACGGCGGCGGGGACAATATGGTACGGGCTAGGAACCCGCCCATCGTCTCCCGGAATCTGTCAACCATGTCCCTCGCGCTCCCGTTCCAGACCGCCAAGCAGCTCGCCGCCGCGGTCCGGAAGAAGAAGATCGGCTGCCTCGAGCTTTTGGACCTCTATCTCAAGCGGGTCGAAGCCTACAATCCCGAGCTCAACGCCATCATCGCCACCGACATCGAGGGCGCGCGCAAGCGGGCCCGCGCGGCCGACAAGGCGGTCAAGGTCGGAAAGAAGCTGGGGCCGCTGCATGGCGTGCCGATGACCATCAAGGAGTCGTTCGACGTCGCGGGATTTCCCACGACCTACGGCGATCCCGCCTACAAGGACAGCGTCGCGCAGCACAACTCGCTGGTGGCCCAGCGCATGGTCGATGCCGGCGTCACCTTGTTCGGCAAGACCAACGTGCCGCTCAATCTCGCCGACTGGCAAAGCTACAATGAGATCTACGGCTCGACCAACAATCCGTGGGATCTCTCGCGCACGCCCGGCGGTTCGTCGGGCGGCGCGGGCGCGGCGCTGGCCGCCGGCCTCACCGGCATCGAGGCCGGCAGTGACATTGGCGCCTCGATCCGCAATCCCGCCCATTATTGCGGCGTGTGGGGCCACAAGCCGACCTGGGGCGTGGTCTGCCCCAAGGGCCATGCGCTCAACGGCAACGTGGCTTACCCCGACATCAACGTGGTCGGTCCGCTGGCGCGCGGCGCCGAGGATCTCGAGATCGCGCTGGACGTGATGGCCGGGCCCGACGCGATCGACAGCCGCGGCTGGACGCTCACCCTGCCGCGCTCGAAGAAAAAGAAACTGCGCGACTTCAAGGTGGCAGTGCTGCTGTCCGATCCCAACGCCGAGGTCGACCATTCGGTGCAGTCCGAGATCCACAAGCTCGCCGAATTCCTGCGCAAGAGGAAGGTAAAGGTGAGCGACAAGGCGCGGCCGGCCATCGACACGGCGGCGCTGAACGACGTCTATATCCGCCTGTTGCGCGCGGCGACCTCGGCCCGCCTGTCCGACGCGGTTTACCATCAGGCCGTCGCCGACGCCGCATCCCTGCCGGCCGACGATATGAGCTACTTCGCCCAGATGCAGCGCGGCAACGCGCTGCCGCACCGCACCTGGCTGCAGCTCAACGAGAAGCGCCATCGCATGCGGCTCGCCTGGGACGCCTTCTTCAAGGACTACGACCTGATGATCTGTCCGATTTCCGTTGCGGCCGCCTTCCCGCACGACCAGAAGGGCCTGCGCCATCTGCGCACCATCGTGGTCAACAACAGGAAGGTGCCGGTGGTCGACCAGATCTTCTGGGCGGGCTATTCGGGTGTGGCCTTGCTGCCCTCGACGGCGGTGCCGATCGGCCAGACGACGGACGGCCTGCCGATCGGCGTCCAGATCGTCGGCCCGCAATATGGCGACTACTCGACCATCGCCTTCGCCAAGCTGCTGGAGAAGGAATATCGCAGCTTCGAACCGCCACCGGCCTACGGCTGAGAAGGACGCATGAGCAAGGACATCGATCTCAAGAAGCACATCCGTTCGATCCCGGATTTTCCCAAGCCCGGCATCCTGTTCTACGACATCTCGACCCTGCTGGCGCATGCCAAGGCCTGGCACGTCACCATCGAGCGCCTGGCCGACGCGATTCGTCCCTACAAGCCGGACACCTTGGCGGGAATCGAATCGCGCGGCTTCCTGCTGGCGGCGCCGCTCGCCCTGGCGCTCGGCACCGGCTTCGTGATGTTGCGCAAGCAGGGCAAGCTGCCCGGCACCACGGTGCGCCATACCTATGCGCTGGAGTACGGCACCGACACGATCGAGATCCAGCAGGACGCCATCAAGAAGGGCGCGCGCGTCGTTCTCGTCGACGACCTGCTGGCGACGGGCGGTACCATGGCCGCGGCGGTGACCCTGCTCGAGAACGTGGGCGGCATCGTGCCGCTGGCTGCCTGCGTGATCGAGCTCACCTTCCTCGACGGCCGCAAGCGGCTGAAGGTCCCGGTCGAGACGCTGCTGAAATACGACAGCTGATAGCGGCCTAACCGTCATGACGGTTGGCTGTTGACCCGTGCTAGCATGGTGGCCGGGAGGATCTTGATGACGTCGATTTCCGAGTGTTTTTCCGAAAGCTACGCCGAGGCGCGTCCCAAGTTCTGCAGCGCGACGGCAGCCGCCGGCGGGGCGATCCGCTCGTGGTTCAATCCCAAGGCGCGCGGACCCAACGGCGAGATGCTCTATCTCGACACCGCTCGGTTCGGCGCGGCCGACGCCGCCAACATGCTGGTCCTGATCGCCGGCACGCACGGCGTCGAAGGCCATTGCGGTTCGGGCGCCGAGATCGCCTGGCTGCGCCAGGGCGGGCCGGCGAAGCTGCCCCAGGACACCGGCGCGCTTCTGATCCATGCCATCAATCCCTACGGCTTCGCCTGGAGCCGGCGGGTGACCGAGGACAATGTCGACCTCAACCGCAACTTCGTCGACCACGACAAGGCCTATCCGAAGAACGACGGCTACCTCGCCATCGCCGACGCCATCCTGCCCAGGGAATGGAACGAGGCCAGCATGGCCGAAACCACGCGCGTGTTCGACGCCTACGCCCAGAAGCACGGCGCGTACGGCCTGCAAGGCGCCATCAGCGGCGGCCAGTACAGCCATCCCGACGGCATCTTCTTCGGCGGCAACACGCCGACCTGGAGCAACCGCACGATCCGCGCCATCGCCCGCGCGGAACTGTCGGCGGCACGGCGCGTCGGCATCATCGACTTCCACACCGGGCTGGGGCCGTTCGGCCATGGCGAACTGATCGCCGCCATGACGCCAAGCTCGAAATCGTTCGCCCGCGCCAAGGCATGGTACGGCGACGAGATGACCTCGCCCGAAGGCGGCACTTCGACGTCGGCGGTGGTGGTGGGCGTCATGACCGATTCCTTCCCGCAGGAGCTGCCCGACGCGGAAGTGACCTCCATCGCCATCGAGTACGGCACCTACACCGTGCCCGAGGTGCTGGGCGCCGTGCGCGCCGACAACTGGCTGCATCAGCGCGGCGACCTCAAGTCGGCGCTCGGCAAGACGATCAAGGCCGACATCAAGGAGCGCTTCTTCCCCTCGGGCGACAAATGGCGCGAGATGGTGTGGTCGCGCGCCGAGCAGACGATCGCCTGGGCGGTCAAGGGCATGAGCGGCCCGTGAGGAGTGACGGGTGAGCATCGTCGCGCCGAGTGAAGACTCCGCGCGGCTGCGACTCCGCAGGGCGCTGCAGCGTGCGCCTTTGTTCGCCGACCTCGACTCCCACAGCATGACGGCGATCGAGAGCGAGCTGTCGCTGCTCGTGTTGCCGGGCGGCGCGCCGCTGTTCCGCCAGGGCGAGCCGGCCGACGCCGTCTATGTCGTGGCCAGCGGCTGCCTCGGCGTGTTCCGCCACGAGGACGAGGACAGCGCCGACGAACCGATCCTCATGGCCGAAATTACACCCGGCAACATCGTGGGCGAGATGTCGCTGCTCTCGCACAGCCAGCGTACGCGCAGCGTCGCGGCGCTGCGCGACAGCGAAGTGTGGCGCCTGGCCCGCGGCAGCTTCGACAAGCTGACGGCGCTTCATCCCGAGGTGCTGCCGGCGCTGATGCGCAACGTCGCCGTGCGCAACGCCATGGGGCCGACCAAGCGCCGCCGCCAGCCGCGCACCTTCGCCCTCCTGCCGAGCGGTCCCGACGTGCCGTCGGCGCGCTTTGCGGTGCTGCTGGCCGGCGCGCTCGGCCGCATCGGTGCGCAAGTCCAGATGCTCGGCTCCGAATCGCTCAACGAGGATCCGGAATGGTTCGCGCGCTGCGAGATGGAATCGTCGTTCGTGCTCTACCGCGCCGACCCGACGGCGACGGAATGGACCGGGCTCTGCCTGCGCCAGGCCGACTGCCTGATCGTCGTGCGCCTCGGCGACGACGATCGGCCGACCATGCTGCCGTTCGAGATCGAATCGGTGCAAACCGGCGCGGTGTTCCACCGCCGCCGCGAGCTGGTGCTGCTGCACGAAGGCCACGATCCGCAGCCCGGCTCGACCTCGCCCATGCTGGCGGGCGGACTCTACGGCCAGCATCACCATGTCCGCCTCGACATCCATTCCGATATCGATCGGCTGGCGCGGCTGCTGACCGGCCATGCCGTGGGCGTCGTCATGGCAGGCGGCGGCGCGCGCGCCTTCGCCCATATCGGCGTCGTCAAGGCGTTGCGCGCCTCGGGCGTGCCGGTCGACCTGGTCGGCGGCACCAGCATGGGCGCCATCGTCGCCGCCGGCGTCGCCTCGCGCTGGGCGGACGACGAGCTCGCCGAGCGTTTCCGCCGGGCCTTCGTCAACACCAATCCGCTGAGCGACTACACGCTGCCGCTGATTTCCCTGTACGCCGGCCGCCGTGTCACCCGGCTGCTGCGCATGGCGTTCGGCGAGAA
Source organism: Reyranella sp. (assembly GCA_035947815.1). Classification (GTDB taxonomy): domain Bacteria; phylum Pseudomonadota; class Alphaproteobacteria; order Reyranellales; family Reyranellaceae; genus Reyranella. The sequence continues at coordinate 2,863 of DASZJU010000139.1, read as the reverse complement.
GGAGATCGAGGACCTCATCCTGCCCTTCTACTGCGTTACCGCCAACCTCACGACCTCCAACGCCGACGTCCACACGGTCGGCAAGCTGTGGCGCTCGCTGCGCGCGTCGGTGGCGATACCGGGCGTCATCCCACCCTTCAATGAGGCGGGCGAAGTCCATGTCGACGGCGGCGTCATCGACAACTTCCCGGTGCGCACGATGCGGCGGCTGGGCCGCGGCATCACGATCGGCGTCGACATCGACACTGGCGGCGCGCTGGCGGCGGGCGCCGGGGTCATGGAGCCGTGGTCGACCTGGCAGTTCTTCCGCCGACTGATATGGAAGCGCAACGAGACCCTGCCGATCCCGTCGATCGTGCGCATCCTGCTGCGCTCGGCCCTGGTCGCCAGCACGGCGCGCGCCCAGGAGGACCGCCAGGCGGCCGACCTGCTGATCGTGCCGCCGATGGACCATATCGACCTCCTGGACTGGACGAGCTTCGACGCCGCCATCGAGCTTGGCTATCGCACCACCATGGAAGCGCTCGACAAGGCCCGCGCCTCGCCGACCGGCGCCCGCCTCTTCGTCGCTTGACAGGCCGTACGACCATCGGTCTTATTTCACCGAACGGTTAACAAAGAGCCCGCTTCGATGACGACCGCCGCCGATCGCCTGAGCAACACCCTGTCCGCCCTCGCCGACCCGACGCGCCGGGCGATTCTCGCGCGTCTCATGCTGGGCGAAAGCGACGTCGGCCGGCTCGCGGAACCCTTCGACATGACGCTGCCGGCGATCTCCAAGCATCTGAAGGTCCTGGAGCACGCCGGCCTGATCGCCCGCGGCCGCGAGGCGCAGCGCCGGCCGTGCCGGCTGAAGGCGGCGCCTTTGCGCGAGGTCTCCGAGTGGGTGGCGGCCTACCGGCAATTCTGGGAGCAACGGTTCGACCGCTTGGAAGACTATCTGCAGAAGGTCCAGACGCCCCGCCAACGCAAGGGAAAGAGCCATGGCCGCAAAGGCAAGTGACGCAAGGCGGGCGGAGACCCGCGAGTTCACGCTGACGAGGGTTCTCGACGCGCCGCGCGAGCTGGTGTTCCGCGCCTTCGTCGAGCCCGATCGCATGCGACACTGGTGGGTGCCGCGCGGCTTCACCATGCTGTCGTGCAAGCTCGACCTGCGCGAGGGCGGCGCCTGGCGCATGACCATCCGCGCCGATGACACCGGCACGGTGCAGACCGAGGTCGGCGTCTATCGCGAGATCCGTGCACCCGAACGCCTCGCCTTCACGCATGCCTGGGTCCGCGCGGACGGCAGCCTGACGCCGACGACCCTGGTGACGGCTACTTTCACCGAGCGCGGCGGCAAGACCGAGGTGAGCTTCCGGCAGGAGGATTTCGTGACCGTCGCTTCCTGCCTGTCGCACGAGGACGGATGGGGCGTCTCGCTCGACCAGCTCGTCGGCTACATGGCCAGGCACTGATATGAAAGCCCTGCAAGGAGAGACGACATGACCGAGTCGCCGCATCTCGCGACCTTGCGCGACCTCAACCACAATTACGTCCGATCGGTCGGCGAAGCCGACGTGCGCTGGTTCGACCAGCACCTGGCCCCGGACTTCTACAACACCAACCCCGACGGCAGCGTGCTCGAGCGCGCGGCCTTCCTGGCGCAGATCGGCCGCGGCTCGCCGGTCAGCGACATTCGCGAGCATGACGTAAAAATCAGGCTGTTCGGCGACTACGCCGTCATCAAGGCCCGCACCGCCTACAAGAAGCCGGACGGCTCGGCCGGCGCCGGCTGGTACACCGACGACTGGCAATTGCGGCCGGAAGGCTGGCGCTGCGTCTCGGCACACGTCAGCCGCTCCTGAACGAACGCAATCGTGTCCGTTGCAGCAGGCGGAGAGTCGACGCCCGCCGGCTGGCGGGTCGTCTTTGCGTGCTTCGTCTCCGCCGTGTTCGCCTGGGGCTTCGGCTTCTATGCGCACGGCATCTATCTGGTCGAGCTGCAGAAGGCGCACGGCTGGTCGACCGGCCTGATCTCCTCGGTGATCACCGGCCACTACGTACTGGGCGCCCTGCTGCTGCCGCGCATTGCCGACGCAATCGGCCGCTTCGGGCCGCGCACGGTTTTCCTGTGCGGTCTCGCCGTCACCGGCGGATCGCTGTTGCTGCTGCCCGCGGTCACGGCGCCGTGGCAGCTGGTCGGGCTGTACGCGTTGATGGCGCCGGGCTGGAACGCCACCAGCCTGGCGCCGATCGCCGCCACCATCGGCCAGTGGTTCGACCGCAAGCGCGGCCTGGCGCTGAACCTGGCGCTGAGCGGCGCCACGATCGCCGGCCTGGTGGTGGCGCCTGCCCTGCTGGCCGCGATTCCCCGGCTGGGCTTCGCCGAGGCCGAGCGGCTGCTGGTGGCGATCGGCCTGGTGCTGGCGGCCGGCGCGGTGGCGCTGTTCGTGCGGCGCGGGCCGCTGTCGTTCAGGCCGACGGGACTCAAGCAGAGCCGTCTGGAACCGCTCAAGCACTGGCATTTCTGGAGCATCTCGGCGCCCTTCGCCTTCGTGCTCATGTCGCAGGTGGGCTTCCTCACCCATCTCGTGCCGCTGATCGCCGGCCGCGCCGCGGCAGGCGCCGCGGTCGATCCCGGCCTCGCCGTCGCCGTCAATGCCGTAATGGCGCTGGTCGGGCGGATCGTGCTGGGCTTCGTCATCGACCGGCTGGAACCGCGGCGCGCATCGGCGCTTTGTTTCCTGGTGCAGGTCGCGGCCATCGCCGTGCTGGCCCGCGCCGAGGCGCCGTTGGTGGTCTATGGCGCCTGCGCCGTCTACGGCTTCTCGGTCGGCAACAACATCACGCTGTCGCCGCTGATCATACAGCGCGAGTACGC
>DASZJU010000138.1:0-8340 GCA_035947815.1 Reyranella sp. | reverse complement strand
CGCAGGCGACGCACTACCCGCCTTTGTCGCCCAGCCTGCGGCCGCTCAACCCCAACAGCCTGGTGCCGGCCGACAACCCGCTCTGGGTCATGCTCAACGCCTCGCTGGCGCCGTCGCCGCCGACCTCGGTGGTGGTCAACGGCCAGACCTGGCCGGTCATGCCGCCGCCGCCCGAGAACGAGTTCGCGAGCTGGCTGGCGTGGAACGCGGCACCGCTCCGGCTGATCGACGCGTTCGGCACCTGGATCGGCAACGGCAAGGTCGACGACGCGCCCTCCGACGCGCCGATCAGCTACGCCGCGCTTGCCCAGGCAAACGTGGCCCATTGGCCGCAGACGGTGCAGGACCAGTCGCCGATCCTGTTCGTCGCCAGCATGCCGGGCGACGACGGGCGGCGGCACGGCGACCATTCGACGCCCGACCCGTCGCCCAGCCACGTGCCGGCCAATTTCTGGGCGACGTCGCAGATCTTCCTGACCTACCCGCCGGGGGTGCCCGGGCATGCGGCGGGCACGACCGCGACTCCAGCGTCGCTGAAGCCCGGCGAGGAATATTGGGTGGCCGCGATCATCGGCAATGCGGGCCAAGGCTACGCCGGCGACATCATCCAGTTCAACAATCCGAAGTGCCTGCTGCTGGGCGACGCGCAGTGCTTCAACACCTTCACCAGCCCGGGCACGCCATTGCCGTCGCTCGACAACATCGATCCGACGGACATCAACCCGGTCTACGAGGAATTCGCCCTGCCGGTGTGGCGCTACGACGTCGTCGGCTTCCGCTTCAACGTCGATACGGTGTTCACCCAGCTCAAGGCGGCGCTCGCCCAGCTGCCGCCGGCGATGCTGGGCGGTGCGTTGCCGGCGGACTGGCTGAAGGCCGGCCATCCCTGCGTCAAGGTCAGGGTCATCGCCGGCGAGCTGCCGAACATCTACCTGCCGGCGGGCAGCGCGACGGCGATGCCGCCCACGCTCGATTCCCAGCCGCCGGTCGACCGCCATATCGCGCAACACAACCTGGCGCCCTTCAACGTGGCGGAGATGGGGCTGAAGAAGATCATGTGGACGAACTTCATCGTCGCCCAGGCGGGCGCCGGGTGGAACGAGCTCACCCTGCAGCAGGCGCTGCCGGCCGACGCCTTCCGCTTCACCTTCGCGATCCCGCGCGCGGCCTGGGAGCGCTGGATCCGTCCGCGGCCCAGCAAGGGCGGCGTGGTGCGCGGGCTCGAGGTGGTGACCGACGCGCCCTCCAAGCCGTTCCCCGACGCGGTGATCCTGCGCCAGACGGGGCCGGTCCTCATCCGCATCGCCGACCATGGGCACGAGCGGGAGCGCTTCTTCGGCATGTCGCTCGGCATCGAAGGCGACCCGGCGCAGCTGCGGCGCGCGCGCGACAGCACCGTGTCGGTGGTCCACGCGGCGCAGGAAGGCGGCGTTGTCGGCGGCTTCACCCTGCAGGTGCCGGTGGTGAGGTAGGGCGCTGGGCGCGCGCGACTCCAGTGGCGCGCCGCGCTCAGGGCACCACTGTAAATTGGCCCGATACCACGGGGAAATTTCCCTGCGTCGGCGTGATCCTGATTCGCCCCGTGGTCGTGAGGGCGAGCATGCCCGGCGGACAGGGGAAAGCGCCGGCGCTGATGGACCACGCCGGCGCCAATGTCTTGGGCAGGGTGGCAAAGTTATCCGTCGAGAACTCGATCTTCACGGCGGTCAGGCCCGGATTGTTGTAGTCGCTGGTCCAGGTGATGAAGGTGGTCGCGGAGAGACTCACCGTGGCGCCCTCCAGCGGCGCGGTTATGTGCAATGGTCCATAAACGGCGCGGGCCAGGTTCAGCCGCTTGCCGCCGAAGCAGGCACGCCTCAAGACTTCGATCGTGTCGGCCGAGGCCTTGAGGTGCTGGACCACGTCCTGGTGCGTCCAGCCCGGATTGAGGGCCAGGACCAGCGCCGCCCCGGCCGAGGCGAAAGCCGCGGCAGGCGAGGTGCCGCTGTAGAAGGCATAGCGCGGCGGATTGCTGAGATAGGGACCCGTCGAGAGGATCGCCTGGCCGGGCGCGCCCAGGTCGACGAAGTTCCGGCCGTAGTTGGAAAAGAACGCCTTGGCGTCGTAGCGGTCGGTCGCCAGCACCGTCAGCACCTTGCGCGCGAAGGCGGCCTCGCTGCCGAAGTTGGCGGGATAGATGGGGAAGTGCTCGTTGTCGGTGCCGTCGTTACCGGCGGCGAAGACGACGACGCAGCCGTAGACGTTCACGGCAACCTGCAGCGCCGCCCGCAAGGTCGCAATACCCCCATCCGCGGGCCCAACGTGCCAGCTTGCGTTGATGACTCTGGCGCGGAACAGAGGGTTCGCGAGGTTTTGAGCGGCCTGCAGGATGCCGATGGCGGCAAAGGCGGCGTTGGGCGGCACGTCGGGGCTGAAGAACTGGACCGGCAGCAGGCCGATGTTCCAGTTGAAGGGAATGGCCGAGCTGATGCCGATATTGTTGCCTGGCCTGGCGGCGATGGTGCCGGCGAGCAGCGTGCCGTGGCCGTCCATATCGACGCAGTTGGCGAAAAACCCCACGGGCTGGCAGACCGCCGCCGGCGCGACATTCCCCAAGTCGACATGCACCGTGCCGTCCAGACGCCGCAGCCCCGAATCGACAATGGCGACGATAGTGTTGCCGGCGGGCGGGGTGACGGTCCAGGGGTCGGTCGCGCCCAACGTGGCCAATGCCCACTGCTGGCCGACCAGCGGGTCGTTGAAGAGGGCCGGCGTGACGGGCGCATTGCGCTCGACCCAGGCAATGTGCTTATTGGCCGCGAGCTGCTCCTGCAGTTCGGGAAGCGACTTCTCGCCGTCGTAGCGGATGATGGCGAAGGCAAAGAAGGTGTCGTCGGCCGGCGAACCGGCGGTGAATTTTGTCAATATCGTCGCCGGCAGCGCCTCCAGGAGCTTCAGTGCCGCGTCCATGCCGACGGAGTCGAGCTCCCTGTTGAAGCCGACGATGATCTGATCGGCGATGTCGACCTGGGGCGCCGACTCCAGGGGATCGTAACCAGGCATCGCTTTCTCCCTGGTTGGGCGTGGCGCAAGAGCTAGGGAAGGTCCGAGAGCTCCGCGCTCGCTGCGTTGACCAAGTTCCGAAAATCGCTCCCCGCACCCAGAGCCCAAAGCTTCTGCACGCAGACCAAGGCGGCGTAGTGGCCCGCCCGGCTGTCCATGCGGTAGTGGACGCCGGCGACCTCGCGGTTGTACGCAACGCGATCAGCGAGTTCGTCAAGGGCGCGTGCGGTCTCCGGGTAGGGCAGCGGCGCCAACAAGGGCGGGAAGGGAACGACAGACGGTGGCGCTCCCGCGGCGACAGGGGGCGGCCCGACCTGCGGCGTGAGCGCCAGCTTCAGCACGCCGGAAATCAGATGGGCCTGCAGCGAATGGCTGCTCGGAAAGGACGGCGTGTCGGGCCCGTCGATCAGCGGCATGATCCAGGGATAGACCTGCGCCGGGCGGCGCATCCGGTAATGCTCCTTCAGTCCCATGGCGACGAACTCGCCGATCTTGTGGGCCACCAGGATCAGCAGGATGGTGTTCGAATCCTTGGATGGATCGATGCGCAACAGGCCCGTCCAATAATTCAGCGCGCCCTGCCCGCTCGCCTGGTCGATGATCTCCAGGGCGCGATCGGCGCGGTCGATCGAAGCGTTGAGCACGCCGACGACCTGGGCCGTCATCCGCGCCGGGGTGTTGAGCGGGTGGACGGCCGCTGGATCGTTGGGGACCCGAATGAAATGCTGCCTGTTGATGTCATCGCGGATCAGCGTGATCGGCGTGTTGGGAGCTACTGCCGCGGGGAAGTCTGCGATGAACTCGCGCACATAGGCCCAGGCGCGATGCGCGGGATCCCAGAACTCTCCGTATCTCTTCACCGGCACGTTGACGGACGGCGCCGGCGGAATCAGCCGGGGGAAATCGTCGGTGTTGTAGCGCGGTCCGCGACCCGTGCCGCGTCCCGCCCTGAGGTCGAGGTCCAGATCCAGATCGAGATCCAAGTCCAGCTTGCCTGCCATGCTTCCCCCCGTTGGTCGAAGCGATCGAACTCCACACCCAGGAGCCGGTCTGCGAGCAAGGACAGACTATTCCTCTCATCCGGTCTTGCAACCATAGAGAGTAGTCGCTCAAGTGAATCACTACCCTTTGCATAAAAATGTCACAGCGCTTCTCAGCACGCTCCTGCGAAGCGCTTTAAGAAGCGGTGGTGTGTGATACTGTCCCCGACGTCGATCGTGGGCACGGTCCGCCTTCTCGATGCGGGGATGTTCGCCGATGGCTCCCAGGCACGTCGCAGCGATCGCCGACAAGGAATATGCCAGCCGCAGGCTCGTGGTCGTGGCTGCGTTCGACGTCGTGGGCTTCAGCGCCCTCGTCGAGGCCGACGAGGACAACGTGCTCGCGGCATGGCGTACGTTGCGTCGTGAGATCGATCCGCTGATCGCCCAGGGCGGCGGCCGCATCTTCAAGTCCCTGGGCGACGGCCTGCTGGTCGAGTTCACCAGCCCGGTCGAGGCGACACGGTCGGCCCTCGAGGTCCAGGCGGCCGCCACGAAGATGGCCCCTGAGCGCGACATCCGCCTCCAGTTGCGTTGCGCTATCCACATGGGCCAGGTGACCGTCGAAGGCACCGACCTGCTGGGCGACGGCATCAACATCGTGTCGCGGCTGCAGCAGCATGCGCCGACCGGCGGCGTGCTGGTGTCGGCCGCGGTCATGGACCTGATCAGCGGACGCATCGACGCGCCGATCAAGGATGCGGGGACGCTCAGGCTCAGGAACATCAGCCGGCCCGTGCACGCCTACATGGTGGGCGCGGGCAAGCGGCCGCGATCGATGCCGGTGATCGACAGCTTCCAGCGGCGCCGGCCATCGATCGCCGTGCTGCCGTTCGTCGACCAGACGGGCGAGACGGCGAACTCGTATTTCAGCGACGGCCTGGTCGAGGACATCATCGCGGCCCTGTCGTGCCTGCCCGAATTGGTCGTGATCTCGCGCACATCGACCTTGCGCTACCGCGGCGCCGTGCCGGATCCGCGACAGATCCGTCGCGATCTGCGCGTGCGCTACATGCTGTCGGGCAGCGTGCGCCGGGCCGGCGACAAGGTCCGGCTGTCGGCCGAGCTGGCGGATTGCGAGAGCGGCGCCACCCTGTGGAGCGACCGCTTCGCCGGCGACGCCGCCGATCTCTTCGAACTGCAGGACGAGCTCAGCGCCCGGGTGGTGGCGACGATCACGCCCCAGGTGCAGGAGGCCGAGCTGCGCCGCGCGCTGCGCAAGCGGCCGGAGAACCTCGACGCCCATGAATGCGTCATGCGCGGGCTCGACCTCCTCTACCGCTTCGAGGACGACAAGTTCATGCAGGCGCTGCCGCTGTTCGAGCGTGCCATGGCGCTCGATCCGAACTATGCGACGGCGCATGCGCTGGCCGCGAGCTGGTACAGCGTGCGGATCGGCCAGGGGCAGTCGCCCAATATCGTCGCCGATCTCAGGGAGGCGGACCGGCTTGCCAGGCTGGCGCTGACGCTCGATCGGTTCGACCCGCGCGCGCTTTCGATCTGCGGCCACGTCCGCGCCTTGCTGTTCCGCGACTACGACCATGCCATCGAGCTGTTCGACCGCGCGCTGGCGGCCAACCCCAGCTCGGCCATCGCCTGGATGCGCAGCAGCGCCACCTTCAGCTACATGGGCGAGACGCGCGAGGCGCGGCGGCGCGCCGATATCGGGCTGCGCCTGTCGCCTTACGACGCGAACGTCTTCTACAGCTACTCGACCGTCGCGCTCGCCAGCTACGTCGCCGGCGATTATGCCGACGCGGCCTTGTGGGCGCGCCGGTCGGCGGCGCTCAATCCGCACTTCACGGCCAACCTGCGCTTCCTTGCCGCCAGCTTGGCGGCGAGCGGCAAGATCGACGAGGCGCGCCAGGTCTCCGCCGACCTGCTGCGCGTCCATCCCAAGTTCAGCGCCAGGCATTGGGCCGAGGGCCATGCTTTGCGGGATCCCGACAAACGCCGGCTGTTCGGCGACCATCTCATTCTGGCCGGCCTGCCGGAGTAGGCCCTTGCCGCAGGGCTATCGCATATGGCGATCTCCGTCGTCTCGACCGGAGCGCGAAGCGCGGAGCGGAGAGACCTTCTCTCCACAAAAAGCGGCTTATCGTTGAGGGAAGGTCTCTCCACTCGGGCCTTCGGCCCTCGGTCGAGACGACGGGAGTAGCCATATGCGATAGCCCTGGCCCTTGCCGGGAGCGCGCAGCTGCGCGCGGAGGTTCTGGCGGGCGATGGTGATGCCGAAAGAACACACCGGCGGACATCAATCAGCTAGTTGTTCTCCTTGCCACTTTCTCGCCGTCAATCTTGGCTAGGTTTTTCGCGTGGGGTACCCCGTGGGAAGATGCCGAGGCTTTTCTGCGACCTTGGGAGCACAGGCTTTGCCGCGAGTCCAAAGTGAGAGTCAACACTGAACGCCGGCGCCGCAGCGCGCCATCGTTGTCCATGCGCACCGCCTGTGGGGCAGCGATAGGCTGTTCCGGGGTCGACGCGGCGACCATCCGCACCGCCGATCCTGCCGTTCTTCGACGCGTGAAGGATTTACCGATGGCCCGCAACCGCCCGCCGGCAATCGCCAACGAAGACTATGGCGGCCGCCGGCTGGTCGTGGTGGTGGCGTTCGACGTGGTGAATTTCAGCGCCCTGGTCGAAGCCGACGAGGAGCGAGTGCTCGCGGCCTGGCGCGTACTGCGTCGCGAGATCGACCCGCTGATCGCGCAGGGCGGCGGCCGCATCTTCAAATCCCTGGGCGACGGCCTGCTGGTCGAGTTCAGCGGCCCGGTCGAGGCGACCCGGGCGGCGCTGGACGTGCAGGCGACTGCCGCCAAGTTCAAGCCGCATCACGATATCCGCCTCGAGCTGCGCTGCGCCATCCATATGGGCGAGGTGACCGTCGAAGGCACCGACCTGCTGGGCGACGGCATCAACGTCGTGTCGCGACTGCAGCAGTATGCGCCGGTCGGCGGGCTCCTGGTCTCGGCCGCGGTCATGGACCTGATCAGCGGGCGAATCGACGCGCCCATCAAGGACCTCGGCACGCTGAAGCTCAGGAACATCAGCCGACCCGTGCACGCCTACGCGGTGGGCGCGGGCAAGCGGCCGCGGTCGACGCCGGCGATCGACAGCTTCCAGCGGCGCCGGCCATCGATCGCCGTGCTGCCGTTCGTCGACCAGGCGGCCGAGACGGCGACCTCGTATTTCAGCGATGGCCTGGTCGAGGACATCATCTCCGCCCTGTCGTGCCTGCCCGAACTGGTCGTGATCTCGCGCACGTCGACGTTGCGCTACCGCGGCACGGTGCCGGAACCACGACGGATCCGCCGCGAGCTGCATGTGCGCTACATGCTGTCGGGCAGCGTGCGCCGGGCCGGCAACAAGGTCCGGCTGTCGGCCGAACTGGCGGATTGCGAGAAAGGCACGGCGATCTGGAGCGACCGGGTCGCCGGCGAGGCCGCCGACCTGTTCGAACTGCAGGACGACCTGTCCGCCCGCGTGGTGGCAACGATCGCGCCCCAGGTGCAGGAGTCCGAGCTGCGCCGCGTGCTGCGCAAAAGGCCGGAGAGCCTCGACGCCTATGAGTGCGTGCTGCGCGGACTCGATCTCCTCTACCGTTTCGAAGAAGACAAGTTCATGCAGGCGCTGCCGCTGTTTCAGCGTGCCATGGCGCTCGATCCGACCTATGCGATGGCGCATGCGCTGGCAGCAGGCTGGCACAGCGTGCGGTTCAACCAGGGGCTTTCGATCGATCCCATGGCTGACATGCGGGAAGCCGAGCGGCTCAGCAGGATGGCGCTGACCCTGGACCGATTCGACCCGTACGCGCTCTCGCTGTGTGGGCATCTCCGCGCCTTCCTGTTCCGCGACTACGACCACGCCATCGAACTGTTCGACCGCGCGCTGGCGGCGAGTCCGAGCTCGGCGATCGCCTGGCTGCGCAGCAGTGCCACCTTCAGCTACATCGGCGAGACGCGCGAGGCGCGGCGGCGGGTCGATAACGGGCTGCGGTTGTCACCGTACGATGCGCACGTGTTCTACAGCTACTCGATCGTGGCGCTTGCCGCCTACGCGGCCGGCGACTATGCCGAGGCGGCTTCGTGGGCGCGCCGGTCGGCGGCGCTCAATCCACGCTTCACGGCGAACCTGCGCTTCCTCGCCGCGAGCGGCGCCGCCAGCGGCAACACTCACGAGGCGCGCCAAGCCGCCGACGCTCTGCTGCGCGTCCATCCCAACTTCAGCGCCATGGGCTTCGCCGAAGGCTATGCTTTCA
>DASZJU010000137.1:0-3105 GCA_035947815.1 Reyranella sp. | reverse complement strand
CGACTGGGTGCTGGATGAGCAGCCCGTTGCCCTGAAGACAAGGATCGGCGAGATCGTCTCGGTTCCCTACACGGTCGAGATCAACGATGTCGTCATGAGCGCCGTCCAGCAACAACCCTCAGACGAGATCTTCCGCCGCGGCCGCGATCAGTTCGACCGGCTCTACCTCGATGGCGAAAAGGCGCCGCGTGTCATGGCGATCTCGATCCACCCCTATCTCACCGGCGTACCGCATCGGATCAAATACCTGGAAATGCTGTACGACTACATCCTCGGCCACACCGGCGTGGTGATGTGGACGGGCGCCGAGATCCTGGATTGGTATCGCTCGCAGGTTCCCGCGGGATGACAGTCGGCTGTTACGCCGCGTACTTGCTGGCGCTGAGCGAGGCCCACAGCGCGTCAGGGCCGGCCTTGGCGTAGGCCTGGCCGATCTTCTCGCCCCAAAAGGTCTCGCTGCCGAAGTCGCGGCGCCATACCCAGAGCCTGCGTGTGTAGTGATGCAGGATGTGCTCGTGGGTGAAGCCCATGGCGCCCATCGACTGGTGCGAGATGGCGGCGATGCGCTGGGCGAACTCGGAGGCCTGGCTCTTGGCGGCGGCAATCGAGAAGCGCCCACCATCCAAAAGACCGCCCTCGTCAGCGTCGCGCGCCGCCGCCTCGGCCGAGGCGATGGTGGCGGCCACGCAGCTCGCGAGTTCGGCCAGCATGTGCTGGATGGCCTGGAAGGTCGAGATCGACCGGCCGAACTGTACCCGCTGCTTGGAATATTCGACGGCGGTCGCCAGCACTTTGTCCGCGGCGCCCGCCATCTGCATGGCGCGCATGACAGCGGCCAGCTCGAACGCGCGCTCGGCGCTTACCGGCGAGGCGGCGCTGAATTCGGCCGCGGCATTGTCGAACGTCACGGTGCCATAGGGCTCGCCGGCATGGCTTGGCCTCGTCTCGACCTTGGCATTGCTCTTGGCGACCACGGCCAGCGTGCCGCCGGCCACCGTGACAAAGCGGTCGGCGATCGAAGCGAAAGGGACGCGCTCGACCTTGCCGCTGAGGCGGCCGCCCGAGAGGGTCAGGTTGCCCAGCGCCAGGGTCGCCGGACCGGGCTTGGGCTCGCCACCGGCCGTGGCCATCAAAAGGTTGGCAAGCGCCGTCTCGGCGAGCGGCACCGGCACGGCATGCGAGCCGGCGAGCCGCAAGAGCGCCAGCATGTCGCCCAAGGTGCCGCCCACGCCGCCATTGTCCTCCGGCACCGCAATCAGCGGCAAGCCCATCTCCTCGATCTCCTTCCAGAAATCGGCGGGCCAGGCGCCCTTCTCCACGCCATTCACCACATCGCGGCCGCAGCGCTGGGTGAAGAAGCGGTCGGCGGTTTCCAACAGCATGTCGCGGGTGTCGCGGTCCATCGTTGTCTCCCTCAGCGCAGACCAAGGCCGCGCGCGACGATGCCGCGCAGCACCTGGGTCGTGCCGCCCTGGATGGTGTAGCTGGGCGCCATCATGGTGGCGTACTGGGCGACGTCGAGGAAATCGGCGAGGTCCTCCTCGGTCGTGGCGTCAGATTCGGCGATGGTGCGGGCGATCTCCGGCAGGTCCTGCTGGTAGATCGTGCCGAGATCCTTCACCAGCGCCGCCTCGATGGCGGGTGACTTGCCGCCCTGCATCATGCCGGCCACGGCGACCGACATCTGGCGCAGGGTCCACAGACGCGCGACCAGGCGGCCCAGGATGGCGCTGGCGCGCTTGGCCGGCTGGCGGCCCAGCACGCGCACCAGTTCGCGCAGGATGTAGAAATTCTGCATGAAGCGTTCGGGCCCGGAGCGCTCGAAGGCGAGCTCGCTCGTCACCTGCAGCCAGCCGTCGCCCTCATTGCCGATCAGGCAACTCTCGGGAATGAAGGCGTCGTTGAACGTCACCTCGTTCCAGTCGTGGCGGCCGGCGAGGTTGATGATGGGCCGGATGGTGATACCCGGCGTCTTGAGGTCGACCAGGATCTGGCTCAGGCCCTTGTGGCGATCGCCGTGCTGGCCCGAGGTGCGTACCAGCGCGATGCAGTAGTGATTGTGGTGGGCGCCCGAGGTCCAGACCTTGGTGCCGTTGACGCGGAAGCCGCCCGGCACCGGCTCGGCCCGGGTGCGCACCGAGGCGAGGTCGGAGCCCGAATCGGGCTCGCTCATGCCGATCGAGAAATAGCATTCGCCGGCGGTGATTTTAGGCAGGATGGCCTGGCGCTGCTCCTCGCTGCCGAAGCGCAGCAGCAGCGGACCCGACTGGCGATCGGCCACCCAGTGCGCGCCAGCGGGGGCGCTGTTGCCCAAAAGCTCCTCGGTGATGACGTAGCGGTCGAGGAAGGTCCGCTCGCTGCCGCCATACTGCTTGGGCCAGGTGACGCCGATCCAGCCCTTCTTGCCCATCGCCTTGCTGAATTCCGACGAGCGCGTGTTCCAGCTCGCGAAGCGGTCGTCGGTCTTCACCTTGGGCAGCGTCTCCTTGAGGAAGGCACGGACCTCGCCGCGCAGCGCTTCGGCCTCGGGCGGCAGATGGAACGGCGGGAATTCGAGCTTGGGGATGGACATCGTCATCTCGACAGTTGGATGCCCCTTCTGTGTCGGCTAATCCTAGACCGCGCAACCAGGGAGTTTCGAGGGACGAATGCCCCGCCGAGCGACCCGCCCACCGCCGCTCCTGGCGGACTTCGACGACGAGGAGCGCGAGGCCGTGCTTTCAGCCAACCGCGCCTTCTACCGCGCCTTCAGCGAACGCGACGCCGAGGCGATGGACCAGATCTGGGCGCCGACCGGCGCGGTGGTCTGCCTGCATCCCGGCCAGGCGCCACTGCACGGACGGGCCGAGATCATGGCGAGCTGGCGCGCCATCCTGAGCCACCCCCAAGCCCCCAAGGTGCGTTGCCTTGACGAATGGGTCGTCGGGCGTCCGGGGCTTGCCATTGTGGTGTGCCGCGAGATCCTGCCCGAGGGACAGCTCATGGCGACCAACACTTTCGCGCGACTGAGCGAAGGCTGGCGCATGATCGGCCATCATTCCGGGCAGGTGCCGCCGATCGAGACCGGATCGGCGCCGACGCGCGACCGACGCAGGCTGCATTAAA
>DASZJU010000136.1:0-36451 GCA_035947815.1 Reyranella sp. | reverse complement strand
CTGCCGCCGCTGATCTATCTTCGTGTCGCGTCGATCAACGGCTGCCCGTTTTGAATTGACATCAATTCCGTCCGTGTGACGGAAAGCGAAGGCGGCCTCGAGAAGGTCGCGGAAGTCCTGAACTGGCGGGACAGCAAGCTGTTCAGCCCGGCCGAGCGGGTGGCGCTGGAATATGCCGAGCGCATCACCTACACCGACCGGCAGGTCGACGACGCGCTGTTCGCCGAGCTGAAGAAGCATTTCACCGAGGCGCAGATCGTCGAGCTGACGGCGGCCATTGCGATGGAAAATTTCCGCTCCAAGTTCAATCCGCCCCTGGGCGTCGAGGCCCAAGGGTTCTGCATGGTGCCGGCGGCGAAGAAGACAGGTTAACGGATTCGACGGCGCGAGCATCCGATCGCGATTGATCCGAGGGATAAGCGGGACGACGGCGATAGCGCGTTTGCCCGAGACTTTGTTTTCCCAATGTTGCCCGGCGCTCGCTGGAAACACCCAGCAACAACATCGGGGCGTCGCGCGCATGATGACAGGCGAACGGCGTGCCATATGAGTCTACAGAGACTCCCCCGCAATCGGCCCGCTCTCCGCTAGGCATTGGCGGCCGGTTGCATGGACCACGCCTGGTTCATATGGCCGGTTATTTGCCAGCCCACCGACCCGGCGAACCACGGCGTGGTCCACCCCTTTGCTTTCGTAAGGGCTGATTTCATCGATCGGGCCCTGCGTCCGTCGGAAGAGTCACGGGGATGGTCAACCGGGCGCGCAGGCCGTGCGGCGCGCGGTCGAGCAGCGTCAAGGTGCCGTTATGATGCCGCGCGACGGCAAGGACGATCGCCAGGCCTAGGCCGAAGCCGCCGACGCTGCGCCGCGCGGCGTCCGCCCGATAGAAGGGTTCTAGGACAAGAAGCTTCTCGGCATCCGGAATGCCCGGCCCGTCGTCCTCGACCTCGATCGACACGACATGCGCGCCCGCCGTCTCGATGCGGACGGTAACCGAGGCGCCAAACTTGACGGCATTGTCGATCAAGTTGGTCAGCGCACGGCCGACGGCCAGCGGCAGGCAGCGTACCGTAAGGCGTCTCGGGCCTTCGTAGACGATGGAGTGCCCGGCGTCCTCGAACTGATCGCATATCGTCTCGACGATGGACGGGAGGTCGGCCGCTTCCACGGCCTCGACCGTGCCGCCTTCGCGGACGTAGGAGATGGCCGATGCAATCGATGCGTCCATCAGCGCGATGTCATCCAGCATGCGGCGCTTCGGGGCTTCCTCCGCGAGCTCCTCCACGCGCAGGCGGAACCGCGTCAGGGGCGTCCTGAGATCGTGGCTGATGGCCATCAGCATCCGAGTCCGATCTTCGATCAGCCGCAGGATGCGCTCGCGCATGCGGTTGAAGGCGCCGGTGGCCTGCCTGATTTCCGTCGGGCCTTCCTCCTTGAGCGCCGCTTCGTGATCGTGTGTTCCGAATCGATCGACTGCCGCGGCAAACTTGGCCAGCGGCGAGACGAGCCGACGTACAGCCCAGATCGACAAAAGGGCCGTCGACGCGATCATGAACGCGATCATCAGGACAACCGGGAAAGGTAAATTCCTGGCGTCGTCCCGCGCCATGTGGAAAACGATCAGCTGGCCATCGCTCAACTCCGCAATGACCCTGGCCTCACCCTCGCCGCTGGACTGAATCGAGAGGATTCGGGTGCCAGGAGGCATCTGGCGGCTGAACCAAGAGCGTAACCGCTCCGAGACCGGTATGGTATCGGACAGCGAGCCCGGCTGGCGATCGAGGATGCTTGCCACCATTTCGCCGTCCTTGTAGGCGGAAAGCAGCTGAGGGCGGCCGGAGGGAGGCAATGCTTCAAGCCCGCGCAGCACGGCGATGATGCTCGCCGCGGTCCGCGTAGCTTTCGGCGACAGCTCGAATTCGGGCGCCATCACAAAATAGATCGAGGCTATGCCGGCCAACGCCACGAAGCTTGAGATCGCCAGGAGGACGATGATCTGCGTGGCGATCCGCTTGGAAGAGTCGACCAGCAGCATGGGCTTCAATCCGTCTCGACTTGCGGCGTGAAGACGTAGCCGCCGGAGCGGACCGTCTTGATGAATGCGGGATCCCGCGGATCGCGTTCGATTTTCCGACGGATGCGGCTCACCAGGATGTCGACGCTGCGGTTCATGGCCTCCGTCCCGCGGCCCTGCGAGAGGTCGAGCAACTGGTCGCGCGACAGCGTTCGCTGGGCATGCCTGCAGAAGGCGAGGAGCAGGTCGAATTCGGCACTCGTGAGGATCACGCGCGCTCCTTCGGGATTTCGCAGGTCACGCGCGACGGGATCGATGCGCCAGTCCGCGAACCGCATTGCATGCATCGGTGCACCCGGGCTGTCGGGCAGGGCCGTTGCCCGGCGCAGCACCGCGCGGATGCGTGCCAGGAGCTCGTGGGGATTGAAGGGTTTGGTGACGTAGTCATCGGCGCCCATTTCCAGGCCGACGACCCGGGCAACCGGATCGCCCGCCGCCGTCAGCATGATGATCGGTGTCGAGGAGGTCGCGCGCAGGCGCCGACAGATGCTGAGGCCGTCTTCGCCCGGCAGCATGATGTCGAGGACGATGAGGTCGATCCTGGCCGTTTCGAGGGCGCGGCCCATCGACGGCGCATCGCCGGTCTCCGTGACCCGGCAGCCGTTCTTCGTCAGGAACCGCGAAACCATCGCCCTGATTTCGCGATCGTCCTCGACGACCAGGATGTGGGGGCTGCGCATTGCAGCTTCCTTGTACATCAGGCCGAGGTGGCAGATCGCCAGAGAAAATTGTTTCGCGATGTTTCCAGCCGGACCGTGGAAACGACGAGCAACAACACGCCGCGCCCGCGCGCATCGATGCGCCGTACAAGCGCGGCCACCCTCCACGAAACACAGGAAGCCAAATGCCTCAGAGTTTTGTGCGTTTTGCATCGCTCGTCGCCTGCGCCGCGATTGCCGCAGGAGCAAGCGTTCCCACCAAGGTCCTGGCCCAGGATCGGCCACGCGGCGAGTGGGACGTGACGCTGGGCGCCGGGGCCGCGGTCCGGCCGACTTATGAGGGCAGCGATCACTACATCGTGTCACCCGTGCCGTTCGTGAACGTGATCTGGCGGGACACGATAGCGCTCGGCGTGGATGGTCTCAGCGCCTACTGGCGGTACCAGAACCTCCGCATCGGCGGCGGCCTGTCCTACGGCACCGGCCGACAGCAGAGCAGCGGCATCTTCCAGCAGGGTGATGGTCGCCTGGCCGGCATGGGCGACATTCCGGCGGCCTTCGCGCTCAAGGCCTTTGCCGACTACAAGCTGGGTCCCGTCGTTCTGAATGCAGGGCTGACGAAGTTCACCGCGAACGGCAACGATGGCGTGCTGGTGAATTTCGGGATCGGGCTGCCGTACAAGCTGACGGAGACCACCACGGTGAGAGCATCCGTTTCGGCCGACTGGGCGGACCAGAACTACATGCAGACCTATTTCGGCGTCACGCCGACGCAAGCCGTCAATTCCGGTTTTGCCCAGTTCAATGCGGGAGCGGGGATCAAGGATGTCAATTTCGGTGTCGGGCTGACCCAACAGCTCGGCCCACACTGGGCCTTGGTGGCGAATGCCCGTCTCCTTCGCTTGACCGGCGATGCCGAGAACAGTCCGATTGTCTTTTCCAAGACTCAGGCGCTCTTCATGTCCGCCATCACTTATCATTTCTAGACGGAAATCCGGCGTGAGCCGTCGCACCGTGGCGACGGCTACGACTAGCGCTCGAAGATGAGGCAGGTCGTCGTGCCATGAGCGAGGAGACGGCCGGCCTTGTCGGTCAGGCGACCCTCGGCGGTGCCGATGCGGCGACCCATGGTGAGCACGATTCCCTCGGCCCTTATTGGGCCGGCATCGGGCATGACCGGCCGTACGAATGAGATCTTGAACTCAAGCGTGGTCGAGCCAAAGCCTTTGTCGGTCGCCGACCATATCGCTAGGCCCATGCAGCTATCGAGCAGCGTCGCCGCCATGCCGCCATGCACGGTCCCTGCCGGGTTGAGCTGGTCGCCATTGGGAAGTGCTGCGACGACGACCTTGCCCGGCGAGGCCTCGACGACGTCATAGCCCAGGGTCCGCGCCATGCTGTTCAAAGGCAGCGAGCCGCTCGCCAGGCCTTGCACGAACTCGAGCCCGCTCAGGGCTGCTTGGTCCTCGATGCTCACAACGCCGTAGCGCTTGGTGCCCTGGTTGCTCATGGGCTCGGCTTAACCCGCCATCGTCGCCAGCGCTGGCGGAAAACGGACCCGCTCACGCACGCTGCCGATGCGCCCTGCGCTAGGTCATTCACCTAGGCCAGAATAGGTCGGCGGCACTGACAGGGGGCCAACCGCTTCCACTATTTTCCGGGCGACACAACAGGAGGTGTCGTCATGGATCGTCTGCATATCTACAACACGCGTACCCTGGTTGCCGTCGAGTTTGCGTCAACGCCATCCTCGCTTGCCGGCATCGGCGGGCGCGCGCATGTCTTCCGCCGCCTCGACCTCGCCGAAACGACGGCATTGCATGGCGAGGCCGTGCGGGCCACCGCCGACCCGGCCGTCGCCCAACAGCTGAAACACCTGATGGAGGTGGTCGGGGGGCGTGTTGCCTATTGGGAAAACCTGGTGCCGCCGGGCCTGAAGTGCTTCGTCCACCACGTCCGCTTCGACGACGAGGCGCTCGGCAAGACAGGCTATGCGGCGGCCGTCGCTGCCTTCCCGAAGTTCGCAATGATCGGCCTCTACGCTATCGATCCGATCATCTCGATGTTCCCGCAGGCCTTCCCGGTCGATCCTGCACCGAACTTCTGGCGGCCCGGCAAGACCAACGAGCTGACCGAGGACAGCCTTTTCTTCCACAATTTCTTCCCGCCGCAGCCGTTCCTGCGCGAGCAGGTCGTGCAAGGTACGACCTCGATCTATGGCGAGAGCGCCCCCGGTCTCTATCACACCAACAACTATGTCGATCTCGTCTCCGATCTCTTCACCTCCGGGGCCAACGTCGACAAGGTCGCCGGCGTGAATCTCAACCGCTACAGCGACGGCTACGGCTTCTTCAAGGCGGTCGCCGCGGGCGCGGCCAAGAGCGTCATCGTCGAGGACGGCCATGAAGGATTCCGCTGGCACGGCATACTCTGCAAGCTGGTCGAGGGACGCTGACCATGAGCCCGCGTGTCGCCTGTTCCGGCACCGAACCCGGACAACGCCCACTGGCCGGCATCCAGACCACCGGCCGTCCGTATCGCAACCTCTCCGAGCCGCAGTTCGCGATCCGGCGCGAGGACAACGTCGCGGTCGTCCTGCGCGACGGCGTCAAGTTGCTCGCCGACGTGCACCGGCCGGACAATCCCGCCCGCTTCCCGGCCCTGGTGGCGATGTCGCCCTATCCGCGGCAAATGCAGGGCCTCGGCATCCCTGCCGGCTTCGTCGAGGCGGGCCAGAGCGATTTCTTCGTGCCGCGCGGCTATGCGCACGTCATCGCCAACAGCCGCGGCACCTGCGGCAGCGAAGGCACCTACGACTTCTGGGGCCCGGCCGAGCGGACCGACCTGTACGACCTGATCGAATGGGTGGCGGCGCAGCCGTGGTGCGACGGCGAAGTGGGCATGATCGGCGTGAGCTACTTTGCCATCGAGCAATTCCGCGCGGCGCTGTTGAAGCCGCCGCACCTGCGGGCGATCTTCCCGTTCTCCGGAACGATCGATCCCTACCGCGAGATGTTCTGGCATGGCGGCATGTTCAACGGCCGGTTCGCCTCGCGCTACTTCTCGGGCATCGGCATGCTGAGCAAGCGCAAGGATGCCTTCTTCCGGTCGAGCGCGGTCGAGTTCGCCAACAAGATCCTGCTCAGCCCGCGCGTGCATGCCAGGCTCGCCGCGCCGCACAAGGACACGCTGAAGGTGTTCGATATGGCCTTGAAGTTCGCCTACGACACCCATCCGTGGGACGACATTTTTGCCGACGTCGGCGTGCTGCATCAGTTCTACGACGAATATTGGCAATTCCGGGACATATCGCGCAGGATGGGCGACATCGAGATTCCGATGTACCTCGGCGCGGATTGGGAGAACGTGTGCATGCATCTCGACACGCCGTTCACCGCCTTCGACGACGTCAAGGAGAGGATTCCCTACTGCTTCTCCATCACGCCGCGCGGCTCGCTGCAGTGGCCGTGGGAGAGCCTGCATGTCGAGGCGCTCGCCTGGTACGACCATTGGCTCAAGAAGCGCGACACGGGAATCCTCGAAGGGCCGCCGATCCGCTACTACGTCGAGGGCGCCGACGAATGGCGCACAGCCGACACCTGGCCGTTGCCGCAAACGCAATTCGTCGAGTGGCATCTGCATGCCGACGGCCTGCTGGGCGGCGCGCCCGCTCAGCCAGGGGCGCGCGACTATCTGCATTTGCCCAAGGCGCTCGATCTGCCGAAGAACGCCAACCCGCCGCAGCTTCCCAGCCTGCTGTCGTGGGATACCGCGCCCTTCCAGCAGGCGACCGATCTTGTCGGCCCGTTCAAGCTCGCGCTGCTGGCGAGCTCGACGGCAAGCGACGTCAACTGGATCGTGAAGCTGCAACTGGTCGACGCCGGCGGCCAGGCGTCGGACCTGACCCAGGGCTGGCTACGTGCCAGCCATCGTGCCCTCGATCCGGCGCGCTCAAAGCCCTACCGGCCGGTCCATCCGCACGACCGTGCCGAGCCGCTGGTGCCCGGCGAACCGACATGGTTCGAGATCGCCATCGTGCCGACCGGCCAGCGTTTCAAGCCCGGCCAGCGGTTGCGCCTCGTGCTCGCCAGCGAGGACGAGGGCGTCGCCATGCAGGGGCTGAGCCACGTGAGCTGCGGCCAGGCCGCGAAGAATCGCATCTTCGCTGAATCGCGCCTCATGGTGCCTATCGTGGGCTAAAGCATACCATCCTCCCCACGCTTTGCGTGGGGAGGTGCCCGCGTAGCGGGCGGAGGGGTCATGCTCTTCCGCTGCGCTGCTCATGACCCCTCCGTCGCCGTAAGACGGCGACACCTCCCCTTCGCGATTCCGCGAAGGGGAGGGAGGATGATCTTGACGGCGCGGCCGCAATCCATGCCAAGTCGCGGGCATGGTGCCGAACCTGCCGCGCGTGCTGATTGTCGACGACCATCCGGTGGTGCGGATGGGCCTGCGCGCCGTCGTCGAGCAGACCGGCCGTTACGCAGTCGTCGGCGAGGCCGGCACGCCGGCCGAGGCGGTGCAGGCGGCGGCGCGCCAGCAGCCGGACGTCGTGATCCTCGACCTGATGCTGGGCGGACGCAGCGGCGCCGACCTCGCCCAGCAGTGCCTCGCCATAGCGCCCGGCGTGCGTATCCTGGTTCTCTCGCAGCATGACGAAGCGCTCCATGCCGAGCGCGTGCTCGAGGCCGGCGCGCACGGCTACCTCATGAAAGGCGCCGATCTGGACGGCGTCGTGCAGGCGCTCGATGCGGTGCTGCGGGGCGAGATCGTGCTCAGCCCGCGCATGACTGCCCGCATCCTCGCGCGCCGCTTCCATGGTGGGCCGCAGGTGCGCTACTCCGACCTGTCCAATCGTGAGATGCAGATTTTCCTGCTGATCGGCGCCGGCCTGACCACGGGGCAAATCGCCACCGATCTCAATCTCTGCCCCAAGACCATCGGCGCCCACCGCGAGAAGATCAAGACCAAGCTCGGCCTGGAGACCGCTTCTGAATTGGAACGCGAGGCCTTGCTCTACGTGGAAAGGGGCGGCTAGGGCTCCGCCCACAGTCGAAGGTCCCATGCCCGACCGCCTTTCTCTCGCCGAAGCGACGGCGGACCCATCGCCGTCGTTCGGTGCCCATATCAGCCGCCTGAACGCACGGCGGCTGCGTTCGGGCTCGCAGTACTTTGCGCTGGTCATGGCATTGTTGCTGGTCGCCAACATTGTCCTGCCGTCGCTCAGGCTCTGGCAGCACGCTCTCGTACAGGCCGTCGTCGTGCTCTACTTCGTTGGCCTGGGCTTCATCTGTCGCTCGCCCCGGGCCGCGCAATGGCCGACGCCGACCCTGCCGTTGCTGTTCGGAGTTGCCACGGCGGCAACCGGCCTTGTCTTCGCCATCGACCTCGTGCCCCGTCTCGGCGCCAACCCCGCCTACGCGACGCTGATTTTCGTGACATGCGTGGCGCCGCTATGGCCGCGTCGGCTGCTGCTCGCCGTGCTGGCGCCTGTGCATCTGCTCTACCTTGTGATCGTGTTCACGCTCGGGCAGGGCACGAGCTTCGTGCTTCTAATGGGCATCGGCGGCACCGTCGCGGGCGCGCTTGGCTGGTTCGTCGCCGCCTTGCAGTACCGGACCGAGCGGCACGCCTTCGACACGGCGGCGACCATTCGCCGGCAGAAGAACGAGTTGACCGTAGCCCTGGCGCGGGTCAATCGGCTGCTCGACGAGCGCAGCGAGATCGTGGCGACCGTCGCCCATGACCTGCAGAGCCCGCTCGCCGGTATTCGGGCGCTGCTGCGCACCATCCCGGATCGGATGGAGGGCGACGGTGCGAAACTGCGCGAGATCGCGCGGACCTGCGCCGACATGCAGGGTGCCATTTCACGGCTGCTGGATACACATGCAGCCGAAAGCGCCGAGACCATCCTCGACGTCGTCGACCTTGACAAGCTGTTCGCCGAAGTCGCGGCCACGGCAACGCCGGTGGCGGCGGAGAAGGGCATTGCCCTGCTGTGCGATGCCGGCAGCCTCTGTGCGTACGCCGAGCCGCGGATGCTCGCGCGCGCCATCGGCAATCTACTCTCCAACGCCGTCAAGTTTTCACCGAAGGACTCGTCCGTGCGCCTCGAGGCACGATCGCGCGGACCGTGTGTGCGTGTCTCGGTCACCGACCATGGACCCGGCATTGCCGCCGGCGAAGTCCAGTCCCTGTTCAAGAAGTTCACGCGCTTGAGTCCGCAGCCGACCGGCAGCGAGCCCTCGTCCGGCCTCGGGCTCTATATCGTGCAGAGCCTGGCCAACCGCCTGCGGGCCACCGCCGGTTTCGAGCCCAACCCCGAAGGCGGCAGCGTGTTCTTCCTCGACCTGCAGGCGGCGGCTTGCCCCGCCGTCACTCCATCTCGATCTTCAATACCTTGAGCTTGTTGCCCCAGAAGGCGTGCTCGTCGGCGACGAACTTGGCGAACTCGGCCCGCGTGCGATCGGGCGGCAGCTCCAGCCCGTCCTTGGCCAGCGCCTCCTCCCACTTGGGTTCCTTCATCGCCTGCTTGGCGTCCTTCTCGATCTTGTCGAGCACGGCATCGGGCGTCTTGGCCGGCGCGAACAGGCCCTGCCAGCCGCTCACCACCACGTCGATGCCCTGTTCCTTGAGCGTCGGCACGTCGGGCAGCGCGCTGACGCGCTTCTCGCCGGTCACCGCCAGCGCCCGGAGGTTGCCGGCCTTGATCTGGCTGACGGCCGGCGGCAGCGAGGAGAAGTTCATGGTGATCTGGCCGCTGATCACGTCGGCCAGCGCCGGGCCGGTGCCCTTGTAGGGTACGTGGATGAGCTGGATGCCCGTCGTCTCGGCGAACAGCGCGCCGGCGAGATGATTGTTGCCGCCGACTCCCGAGGACGAGAAAGTGAGCTTCTCCGGTTCCTTCTTGGCCAGCGCCACCAGCTCGGCCGCGCTGCTGGCCGGCACCTTGGGGTTCACCGCCAGCACGTATTGGTAGGAGTTCGTCTGGCAGATCGGCGCCAGGCTGGCGATGGTGTCGATCATGCCCTTCTGGACATGCGGATTGATGATGACGTTGGTGCTGACGGCGAAGAATAGCGTGTAGCCGTCGGGCTTGGCGTTGGCCACGGCGCGCAAGCCGATCGAGCCGGTGGCGCCGCCCTTGTTGTCGACGATGATCTGCTGGCCGAGAATCGGCGACATGATATGCGCCAGCTCGCGGGCATTGATGTCCGAACTGCCGCCGGCGGCATAGCCGACGACGAAGGTCACCGGCGCGCTCGGCCACGCCGATTGGGCGCGCAAGGCGGCGGGCACGAGGAAAGTGGTCGAGCCAAGCGCGAGGGCATGGCGGCGGGAGAGGGTTGTCATGTTCTCCTAATTCTTGCCCGAGACGTAACGGCCCGCTGCATCGCCGGCCAGCTTGCCGAGCACGGCACCGGACACCAGGCCCGTGCCGCCGGGGTAGTTGTGATAGAACAGCCCGCCCACCAGTTCGCCGGCGGCGAACAGGCCGGGAATGGTGCTGCCGTCGGTGCTCTCGACCTCGCCCTCGTTGCTGATCTTGAGCCCGCCGAAGGTGAAGGTGAGGCCGCAGGTCACCGCATAGGCTTCGAACGGCGGAGTGTCGATCGTATTGGCCCAGTTGCTCTTGGGGACGGCGAGCCCGCGCACACCGCGGCCGTCCTTGACCGCGGGGTTGAACGGCACCTCGGTCATCACCGCGGCGTTCCATTCTGTGATGGTTTTTAGGAACTGCTGCTCGTCGACGCCCTCGAGTTTCTTGGCCAGCTCCTCGATCGTGTCGGCGCGCACCTTGGTCATGCGTTTGATGCGGTATTCGTCGCGCAGTTTGTCCAACACCTTGGAATCGAAGATCTGCCAGGCGAATTGCTGCGGCTGGGCCAGGATGACCGCGCCGTACTTGGCATAGGTGTAATTGCGGAAGTCGGCGCCCTCGTCGACGAAGCGCACGCCGTTGGCGTTCACCATGATGCCGAGCGGGTAGGAGTGCTTCTGGAAGTTATCGCCGACCTCGAGGTCGCCGAACTCCGGCGCGTTCATGTCCCAGCCGACGGCGTGGCCGCCCGACCAGTTGCCATGCGGCTTGGCGCCGATGGCCAGCGCCATGTTGATGCCGGCGCCGGTATTGAAACGCGTGCCGCGCACCTTGGCGAGGTCCCAGGTCGGGCCGAGATAGCGCGTACGCATCTCGGCGTTGCTCTCGAAGCCGCCGCAGGCCAGCACGACGGCCTTGGCGCCGATCCTGACCTTGCGGCCCTTGTGTCGGGCGATGACGCCGCGCACCACGCCATCCTCCTCGATCAGTGACACGGCGGGCGTCTCGTAGTGGATCGGAATGCCCGCCTTGGTCGCGGCCTTGTGCTCGAGATCGACCAGACCCGGGCCGCCGCCCCAGGCCTCGACCGCCAGGCCGCCCCAGAACTTGTATTTGCCGTTCACCTTGAAGGCCTGGCGGCCGTAGCTCGGCTGGAAGCGCACGCCCTTGGTGCGCATCCACTTGAGCGTCTCGAAACTGCGGCCGATCAGGATATCGGTCAGCTCGGGGTCGCAGCGGTAGTTGGTGACCCGGCCCATGTCGTCGAGAAACTGGTCGGCCGAGTAGCTGCCGAAATCGACGTCGCGCTTCTCGTCCGGCGTGAGGTCGTAGAGCTGGACCAGGTCGTCGACGCCGTGGAAGACCACCCGCATGGCGCCCGCGGTATAGGTGCTGTTGCCGCCGCGCTCGGCCTCGGGGGCCGCCTCCAGCATGGCGACCGAGGCGCCTTTTTCGCGCGCCGCCAGGGCTGCACAGGCGGCCGCATTGCCCGCCCCCACCACCAAGACATCGACCTGGAAATCGTCCACGTTCCACTCCTCGATTTCGGCATCAAGTTTGCGTTAGAATACCGCTATGGGTGATCGTTTCGACCGTCTAGGGGTCCGGCACGTCAATGTCGAGGCCCTGCTGCGCAGGCCAGGCATCGGCCACAATAACGGGCCGACCTTCGACATGTCGTGGGAGGCCTGGGTGTGGCGCCGCGCCGCTGCCAAGGCCTGGAAGACCCCCAAGCCGGAAGTGGCGATGATGCGCCTGAAGCGCGCCGAGCGGCTGGGCATCACCTACAAGGAATTGACCGCGGCGCTCATGGATTCGGGCGCCCATCTCGGCGCCGCCGTGTTGCCGCTGTCGCTGGCCGCCCGCGTGCGCCGCGGCCCCAACCGGGAGATCATCGTCGAGGCGCGAAATTCCGTGGCCGCGCTCGTGGCCAAGTTCCGCGGCCGGCTGTTCGTGCTGGGCGACATCGACGCCGTGCCGGGGCTTTCGGACGCCGAGCGCGCCGATTTCCTGGCGACTCTCAATCGCGCCTTCGACGGCAAGGTCGAGGCGATCGGCTGGGGCCATGACGGCCCGGCGATCCGCGCCATGCTGAAGGCCAATGCGCTGCCGCACCAGGAAGCATTCCTGGTTGGCGCCGGCATGGGCCATCGCATTCTGGGCGAAGCCGCCGGCCTGCCGCTCACCAAGGACATCGACAGTTGGCTTTCATAACGGACCGCGGGCCTCCGGCCCGCCTCATGATGCGGGCCGGAGGCCCGCGGTCCGGATGACCATCACCCCGCCTCTCAAAGGCGTCCGTGTCGTCGAACTCACGCATACGATCCTCGGCCCGTCCTGCGGCATGATCCTGGCCGACCTCGGCGCCGAGGTGATCAAGGTCGAGCCGGTCGACGGCGACCGTACGCGCAAGCTGCGCGGCTTCGGCGCGGGCTTCTTCGGCTACTTCAACCGCAACAAGAAAAGCCTGGCGCTCGACGCCGATTCAGCCCAGGGCAGGGCGGTCCTGGTGAAGCTCCTGCAGTCGGCCGACGTGATGATCGAGAACTTCGCGCCGGGCTCGATGGCCAAGCGCGGGCTGGGGCCCGAGCACCTGGAGAAGATCAACCCGCGGCTTGTCTATTGCGCGCTGAAAGGCTTCCTGCCCGGACCTTACGAAAAACGGCCGGCGCTGGACGAAGTCGTGCAGATGATGGGCGGCCTTGCCTACATGACCGGCCCTTCGGGACGGCCGTTGCGCGCCGGCACCTCTGTCGTCGACATCGTGGGCGGCATGTTCGGCGCCTTCGGCACGGTGCTGGCGCTCAAGACGCGCGATCGCACGGGCAAGGGCGGGCTGGTCGAAAGCGCGCTCTTCGAATCGGTGGTGTTCCTGATGGGCCAGCACCTCGCCATCACCGCCATCAACGGCATGCCGCCGCCGCCCATGCCCGAGCGCGTGAGCTCGTGGGCGGTCTACGAGACTTTCGCCACCGCGGACGGAAAGCAGGTCTTCATCGGCATCACCAGCGACGGCCAGTGGAAGCGCTTCTGCGAGGTCTTCGAGCAGGCCGAGCTGGCGGCCGATCCCAGGCTTGCTTCCAACAACGAGAGGATCGATGCCCGGCCGTGGCTGGTGCCCAAGGTGGCCGAGATTTTTAGGCGCTACAGCATGGCCGAGATCGAGACACTGGCGCTCAAGGCCGACATCTCCTTCGCGCCGGTCGCCCGGCCGCAGGACCTGTTCGACCATCCGCATCTTCTGGCCAATGGCTCGCTCGCGCCCACGACCTTGCCGGGCGGCGTGAAGACCCGCCTGCCGTTGCTGCCCTTCCAGATGCTGGGTTGGCGCCCGCCGCTCGTCTCCGATCCGCCGGAGATCGGCCAGCACAACGACGAGGTGCTGGCGGAGATCGGCTACGACGGCGAAGCCATCGCCCGGCTGCGGTCGGCGGGGCTGCTCGGGCCCAAATAGGGCCGCGACACAGACGACACAAATCTCGGGTGCTGCAATACGGAGAAGATACGGGCAGTCGCTAGACTGAAACAATCGGCGCGGACAATCGCGCTCCCGTCTTAGCGAGAATCGCGAAAGCAATGTACCAGCTGGTCGGCAGTCTCTTGGCTTTTGCCGCCGTTGCCTCCGCACCCTCACCCTTTGAAACTGAATCGTTATGCCGTTGTGCTGAAGGGAGTCCAGTCAACCAGAGCGCATGTTCAAGATCGAGCATAAAGGCATCGTGACGACCGACGAGCAGTGCTGTGCGTACTCAAACCGTTCCATTGTCTACTTAGCGGGGGCTATCACATGATCAGGAGTCTGTTGGCGATCGTTGCGATCGCATTTGCCGTGGCGGCGTGCGATCAGGCGCCGCAAGCTGCGTCGCCGGCGCCGCCGCCGGCACCGCTGCCGATGAAGTACTGGATGGTGTTCTTCGACACCAATAGCGCCACGTTGAATGACAAGGCTGCGTCGACCGTGGCGGAGGCGGCCGGTATCGCCAAGGCGATGGCGAATTCGACGGTGACCGTGACGGGCTATACCGACACCGACGGTCCGCCGGCCTACAACATGGCCCTGTCGCTGCGGCGCGCCCAGGCCGTCAAGGCAGCCCTGGTGGCGAGCGGCGTATCGTCGGCGGCGATCACGATCAGCGGCAAAGGCGAGGAGGGGCTGCTGGTCGCGACCCCGGATCAAACGAAGATGGAGAGCAACCGTCGCGTCCAGATCGTCGTCCAGTAGAACGCAGTGAGCGGGAGATTTCATCATGGTTAATTCAAGTCGTCGTAGGATATTGATGCTCGCCGGGCTGTCGGCGGTCGCCGGCACCGCGATGGTCGGCGGGGCGCTTCCGGCCGCCGCGCAGATGGCCAAACCGGTGGTCGGGCTGCGCTATCAAAACATCAAACGCGGGACGATTCACAGCATCGATCCGCCCACCCGGGGATTTGTCATCGTGTGGCAGGATATGGGGCGCGTGAAGCTGAAGGCTGCCGACCTCGTCATCAACTACGCGCCTGGCAGTACGACCGGGGGTAATTTTGCGCAGTCCGGGCTTCAGCCCGGCCAGATCGTCGACGTCCAGTGGTACGACTACATCGACTTCCTCGTCGCCCGGACCACGCCCGAGGTTTCGGCGAAGGCCAAGGCGATGGTCGCCAGCGGCGCGAGGGCCGAAGGCCTGCCGGACAGCGAGCAGCAGATCAGGCTGATGGAGATGTCCGGCATGGTGGTGAAGACCGATCTGACGCTCTACACCATCGACATCGTCAATCCGGCCAGCGGCGAGGTCCTGCAGACGCCGCAAATCCGCACCGAGGAGGGGCTGGCGGCGCTCAGGACGTTGAAGCCCGGCGACCCCGTGACGACGGTGTTCAGTATCCAAACCGCCATCAAGGTCACGGTCGTCCGCTAGCAGCAGCGGCACAAGCACTTCGAGACGACGGCGGGGCCTCCGGGTCCCGCCGTTGTCTTTTTGAGACTTGACCGACGCAACATGATAGCGACGTGCGCATCTGCCATGGGGACTACACGCCGTTCGTAACAGCACGTGGACCGCGCAGGCGCAGGAACGGGCAAGGCGGTCGGAAACAACTCAGGGCTTGTTTCGGGCTATGTGGTGCTGAACTAGCCCCTCGGCCTGAAGTATCTTGTGTCACCAACCCCGGTGACAGGAGACACACCATGGCCGCGCCGCGCCCGTCCAAGACCCATATCGGCAACCATGCCCTGAAGCCCGAGACCCTGATGCTCGGCTATGGCTACGATCCGGCGTTGTCGGAGGGTGCGGTGAAGCCGCCGGTCTTCCTCACATCGACCTTCGTGTTCGGCTCGGCTGAGGAGGGTCGCGACTTCTTTGACTACGTCTCGGGACGCAAGAAACCGCCCGAGGGCAGCCCAGCCGGCCTTGTCTACTCCCGCTTCAACCATCCCAACAGCGAGATTGTCGAGGACAGGCTCGCGGTCTACGAGGGCGCGGAGTCCGGCGTGTTGTTTTCATCCGGCATGTCGGCGATCACCACGACGATCCTCGCCTTCGCCCGCCCCGGCGACGTCATTCTGCATTCCCAGCCGCTCTACGGTGGAACGGAAACACTCCTGTCACGCACGATGGCAGGTCTCGGCATCGGCGCCGTCGGCTTTGTCGACGGCACGAGCGAGCACGCCGTGCGTGCCGCCGCGCAGGAGGCGCGCGGCCAAACGGCTCAAGGCACGGGGCGGGTGTCGCTGATCCTGATCGAGACGCCGGCCAATCCGACCAATACGCTCGTCGATATCAGGCTCCTGCGGCAGATCGCCGATGAGATCGGAACAGCCCAGGGCTTCCGGCCCATCTTGGTTTGCGACAACACCTTGCTGGGCCCGCTCTTCCAGCATCCCCTGGAACACGGTGCCGACCTCTCGGTCTACTCGCTGACCAAGTATGTCGGCGGTCACTCCGACCTCATCGCCGGGGCCACCCTTGGCGCGAAGGCGACCATCGGGCCGATCAAGGCGCTGCGCGGCAGCGTCGGCACGCAGCTCGATCCGTTTTCCTGCTGGATGCTGGGGCGCTCGCTCGAGACGCTCGCGCTCAGGATGGAGCGGTCCAACGCCAATGCCAGGCTTGTCGCCGAGATTCTCCGCGATCATCCCAAGGTCGCCAAGGTTCACCATCTGGCCTTCCTGGAAGAGGGCTCGAAAGCACAGGAGGTCTATGCAAGGCAATGTACGGGTGCAGGCTCGACCTTCTCCTTCGACATCAAGGGCGGAGAGAAGGAGGCGTTCGCCTTCCTCAATGCCTTGCAGATCTTCAAGCTGGCGGTCAGCCTGGGCGGCACCGAGTCGCTTGCCAGCCATCCCGCCGCCATGACGCACTCCGGCGTTCCAGTCGAGGTGCGCGACCGTATCGGTGTGCTGGACACGACCATCCGCTTGTCGGTCGGCATCGAGCATCCCGACGACCTGATTGCCGATCTGATCCAGGCCTTGGCGGCGACCGCGTGAAGTTATTGCTGGGGCGTCACGCGGAGCGCGGACCCTTGTTCTGAGTGTCACCTGCGGGTGGCGCCCGCGTTGGGCGCGCGCACCAGCACCTGGTTCAACGGCGCGTTCTCGCCCTGTGGGACGTTCTCGATGAAAGGCTGCGTGAACTCGTACTTGTTTGCGCCGAGGCTGGGCTGGATCGAGCGGCGCGCCTCGTCGAGGCGGATCGCGGTGCCGTTGAATGACACGTCGGCGGCGGTCGGCGCCGGGGCGCAGCCGAAACATGTGCTGCCGATCACGCCTGCTACCACCGTCAGACCGGCCCATTGCCGTGCCATTTGCCTCTCCTCGACGACTTCGACATCTATATGGGTATGCTCGGCCGCGCTGCAATCGGCGTCAGGCCGGACCAGAGCTATTGGGCTGCCAGCTTGTCCTGGGTCCTCAATTCGAAATCGCTGGCGTCATGGCGTTCATGCAGCTGGTTCGCGGGATCGCCCTGCAGGCGGTTGACGATGCGCCCCCGCTTGACGGCCGGGCGCTCGCCGATGACGTCGGCCCAGCGCTGGACGTTCTTGTAGTCCTGCACCGACAGGAACTCGCCGGCGCCGTACAGCAATCCCTTGGCCAGGCCGCCGTACCACGGCCACACCGCGATGTCGGCGATGGTGTAGGCGTCGCCGGCCAGGTACGGGCTCTCGCCAAGCCGCCGGTCGAGCACATCCAGCTGCCGCTTGGTCTCCATCGCGAAGCGGTCGATGGCGTATTCGATCTTCGTCGGCGCGTAGGCATAGAAGTGGCCGAAGCCGCCGCCCAGGTAGGGCGCGCTGCCCATCTGCCAGAACAGCCACGACAGGCATTCGGCGCGCGCGGCGCCCTGTTTCGGCAGGAACACGCCGAACTTTTCCGCGAGGTAGAGCAGCATGGCGCCGGACTCGAAGACACGGATGGGCTGGGGCCCGCTGCGATCGACCAGGGCCGGGATCTTGGAATTCGGGTTCACCGCCACGAAGCCGCTGCCGAACTGGTCGCCGTCGCCGATCTTGATCAGCCACGCATCGTATTCCGCGCCGGCGTGGCCCAGCGCCAGCAGCTCCTCGAGCATGATGGTGACCTTCTGGCCGTTCGGCGTGCCCAGCGAGTAGAGCTGCAGGGGGTGACGGCCCACCGGCAGCTCCTTGTCCTGGGTGGGCCCCGCGATCGGGCGGTTGATGCTGGCGAAGCGGCCCCCGTTCGGCTTGTTCCAGGTCCAGACCTTGGGCGGCGTGTAGTCGTCGGATGTGCTGCTCATGCTTAAGAGTCCTCTGCTGGCGGCTTTCGTTGGCATGGTCATTCTAGCTTGGCTGTGGCGCCAGAGGCAGGTGCTCCCCGCAAACCCGCCAAGTTTGGCACGCAAATCGCAAAGCTCTATGGAACGCACCGGTACAATCCCGCGTCGCCTCGATATCTCTATGGCCCGGGCACGCTGAACGCCACGCTGAACGCACTTAACCGGAGGGATGAATCATGGGCAGCTTCGGCATTGGAGCGTCAGTCCGGCGCAAGGAAGACCTGCGCTTCCTGACGGGCAAGGGCAAATACACCGACGATATCAACCGGCCCGGCCAGCTCCAGGCCTGCCTGATGCGCAGCCCGCATGCCCATGCCGAGATCGCCGGCATCGACACGGCCAAGGCCATGGCGGCGCCGGGTGTCGCGGCGATCTTCACCGGCGCCGATCTGCAGGCCCCCGATCTGAAACTGGGGGCGCTGCCGTGCGGCTGGCTCATCACCTCGAAAGACGGCTCGCCGATGGCTGAGCCGCCGCGCCCGCTTCTCGCCCACGGAAAGGTGCGCCACGTCGGCGACCCCGTGGCGGTGGTCGTTGCCGAGACGCGCGGGCAGGCGGAAGCCGCGGCCGAGCTCATCGAGATCGCCTACAAGGAATTGCCGGCGGTGGTCGCCGCCGACGAGGCCATCAAGCCGGGCGGACCGCTTCTGTTCGATGCCGCCCCCGGCAACCTCTGCTTCGACTGGCATCTCGGCGACAAGGCGGCGGTCGACACCGCTTTCGCGCGCGCCCACCACATCACGCGCCTCGACCTCGTGAACAACCGGCTGGTCTCCAACCCGATGGAGCCGCGCGCCGCCATCGGCGAGCATGACAGCGCCACCGGCGACTACACGCTTTACACCACGAGCCAGGCACCGCATGTGCACCGGCTGCTCATCGCCGCTTTCGTCCTGCAGCTTCCCGAGCACAAGCTGCGCGTGGTGGCGCCCGATGTCGGCGGCGGCTTCGGCACCAAGGGCTCGCTCTACAACGAGCAGGCGCTGGTCCTCTGGCTGGCCGCCAGGCTTGGCCGTCCCGTCAAGTGGACGGCCAACCGCAGCGAGATCTTCCTCACCGACAATCAGGCGCGCGACCACCTCACCCAGGCGGAGCTTGCCCTGGACGCGGACGGCAAATTCCTCGCCATGCGCGTCGCGACGCTGGCCAATCTCGGGGCCTATCTCGGCAGCTTCGCGCCGGCGATTCCGACCTGGTGCTATGGCACCTTACTCGCCGGGAATTACGCCACGCCGGCGATCTATGTCGAGGTCAAGGGAGTCTTCACCAACACGGCGCCGGTCGACGCCTATCGCGGCGCCGGGCGCCCCGAGGCCTGCTATGTCGTCGAGCGCCTGGTCGATCGCGCGGCCCGCGAGATGAAGATCGATCCGGTGGCGCTCCGCCGGCGCAACTTCGTCGCCAACGACGCCTTTCCCTACACCACGCCGGTGGCGCTCACTTATGACAGTGGCGATTATTTCAAGACGCTCGACATGGCTCTCGAAGCCGCCGACTACTCGGGCTTCGAGCAGCGTCGCCAGGAAGCGGCGGCGCGCGGCAAGCTGCGCGGCATCGGCATCGCCACCTATATCGAGGCCTGCGCCATGGCGCCCTCGGTGCTGGCCGGCCAGCTCGGCGCGCGCGCCGGCTTCTACGAGTCCGCCGAGGTGCGCGTGCATCCGACCGGCAGCATCACCGTCTTCACCGGCGCGCACAGCCATGGCCAGGGCCATGAGACGACCTTCGCCCAGCTTGTCTCGGACCGCCTCGGCCTTGCCTTCGACCAGGTCGATATTGTGCACGGGGACACCGCCAAGATCCCGTTCGGCATGGGGACCTATGCCTCGCGCTCGCTGGCCGTGGGCGGCACCGCGCTGGTCAAGGCCATGGACAAGATCGTCAACAAGGGCAAGAAAATCGCCGCCCATATGCTCGAGGCGGCCGAGGCGGATATCGAGTTCGCCGACGGCAAGTTTGTGGTGGCTGGTACCGACCGCGCGGCGTCCTTCGCGCAGGTCGCCTTCTCCGCCTACGTCCCGCACAATTTTCCCATCGAGACGCTGGAACCCGGCCTCGACGAGACCGCCTTCTACGATCCGACGAATTTCACCTATCCCGCCGGCTGCTATATCGCCGAGATCGAGATCGATCGCGAGACCGGGACCGTGGCGCTCGCGAGGTTCACCGGCGCCGACGATTTCGGGCGCATCGTCAATCCGATGATCGTCGAGGGCCAGGTTCACGGCGCGCTGGTCCAGGGGATCGGCCAGGCGCTCTACGAAAGCGCGATCTACGACCCCACGAGCGGCCAGCTCATGACGGGCTCGTTCATGGACTACTGCATGCCGCGCGCCGACAACTTCATCCCGTTCGCCCTCGAGACCAACACCACGCTCTGCGCGCACAATCCGCTGGGCGCCAAGGGCTGCGGCGAGGCGGGCACGATCGGCGCGCCCCCGGCCATCATGAACGCGGTCCTGGACGCGCTTGCGCCGCTCGGGATCACCGCTCTCGACATGCCGGCGACGCCCGAGCGCGTGTTGCGCGCCATGGCCCAGCCTCGGCCGGCCTGAACCTTCGCGTGGACACAACTCAAATTCCTCTCTCCCGTTAGGGCAGGGCTATCGCATATGACCAAAAACTCCGTCATCCCGACCGGAGCCGAGCCCCTCGGAAGCCCTCGGGGTAAACTCCACGAGGCGCAGTGGAGGGACCTTTTCTGTTGCCTCGAGGACAAGAAGAGGTCCCTCGGCTACGCCGCCCCTTGGGCGGCTTCGCTCGGGATGACGGAATAATTCGACGATGTGTCCAGCGGGAGAAGTCATGGGCGCCCGGCTTGATGCGCCCCCCAGCCTCATGCCAGCATGATCGGACCACTTTGCCCGAGAGGCGTCTCATGTGCCGCAACATCCGGAACCTCTACAACTTCAAGCCGCCCGCGACGGAGGAGGAGATCCGCGCATCGTCGCTGCAGTTCGTCCGCAAGCTGAGCGGCTTCAACCGGCCGTCCAAGGCCAACGAGGAGGCCTTCGACCGCGCTGTGGACGCGGTGGCCCACGCGGCACGTGAGCTGATCGCCTCGCTGGTCACGACGGCGCCGCCGCGCGACCGCGAAGCCGAGGCTGAGAAGGCGCGCGCCCGCGCGGCGGTGCGCTTCGCCCGCCCGGCAAGTGGCGCCGCGTAGCGCCCGGCCGGTCGCGCGATGCGTTGGCCGACCTCGCCATGCGCTTAGCCAAAGCCTATAGATAAAGCCAAATCTGGGAGCCTGCGGACAGACACGATCCATCGCTCGACACGGGCGCCACCCGCGCCGCGCCGGGCGAGGTGGCTTAGAGGCGTGGGCTTAGAGGGAGGTCCCGATGGGAGCAGATATCGGCCTGGATGTCGCCAAGGCGGTGGAGCCCGATCGCGTTCACCGCAGCGTCTATTCCGATCCGGCGATCTTCGAGCTCGAGATGGAGCGCATCTTCAACAAGGTATGGACCTATGTCGGGCACGCGAGCCAGGTGCCGACGGTCGGCGACTACTGGACGGTGCAGATCGGCCGCCAGCCGATGATCATGGTCCGCCATTCCGACCGCTCGGTGCGCGTGCTCTACAACCGCTGCCCGCATCGCGGCGCCATGCTCTACGGCGACCGAAGCGGCAATGTCGGCAAGGGCATCATCTGCTCCTACCATTCCTGGCAGTTCGACACCGACGGCAGCTGCAAGGCGATCCCGCTCGACAAGGGCTATCAAGGGACGCGCCTCACGCCGGGCGACGGAAACTGCAACATCAAGACTGCCGCGCGCGTAGAATCCTACCGTGGCTTCGTGTTTGCGAGCCTGGCGGCCGACGGGCCGTCGCTCAGCGAGTGGCTCGGGCCGGCCAAGATCGCCTTCGACGACATGTGCGACCGCGCGCCGGAGGGCGAGGTCGAGGTGGTGCCGACCTGCTTCCGCGTGATCCAGCAATCGAACTGGAAGATCTTCCTGGAGAACCAGCTCGACGCGCTGCACCCGGCGGTGACGCACGAATCGACCGGCCGCGCGGCCGGCGAGGTCGAGGAGGCGATCCAGAACAAAGGCGGCAGCGCGCCGCTCAGCTATCACTTTCTCTCTGCCTTCGCGACGCCGATCAGCAAATGGGATGCCTTCCAGACCATCGGCTATCGCCATGGCCATTGCATCCTCACCGGCTACATGGGGCTGCGGCCGCGCGACCCCGACACGCTGGCCTACGAGAAGGTGATGGAGAAGGCCTATGGCAAGAAGCGCATGGAGGAGATCCTCGGCGTCAATATCCACCACGTGCTGCTCTATCCCGGCCTTTCGGTGCAGTCGCCGCTACAGCAGCTGCGCGCCGTGCGGCCGCTCGGCGTCGACAAGACGCTGACCGAGATCTGGCATTTCCGTCTCAAGGGCGCGCCCGAGGCGATCTACCGCCGCGCGCTCGGCTACTACAACCTCGTCAACTCGCCGTCGACGATGGTCAATGCCGACGACCTGTGGAACTTCTGGAAGATCCACAAAGGCCTCGAATCGCAGGGCGGCGATTGGGTCAGCTTCCACCGCAATGCCGGGCAGGACCTCGAGACCAACGACGTGACGACCTCGGTCATCGGCACCTCCGAGCAGCCGATGCGCAACCAGTTCAAGGCCTGGACCCAGTACATCAACGGGGCGAACTGATGGCGAAGAAGGCCAAGCCGGCGCCCAAGAGCGCGGCCAGGAGCACGACCAGGAAGAGCAGGGCGCCGAATGGCCACGACACGCTGCGCGAGGTCGAGCAGCTCCTCTACCGCCAGGCCGAATGCCTCGACGGCAAGCGCTGGCAGGATTTCATCGAGCTGTTCACCGAGGACGGCACCTACTGGATGCCGGCGGAACCCAAGCAGACCACCGGCGACGGCGTGCCGTCGATCTTCTGGGAAGACCGCAACCTGATGACCGTGCGCCTGAAACGGCTCACCCACCCGCGCGCCTGGTCGCAGAAGACGGCGTGGGGCACCAACCACGTCGTCGGCAACGTGACTATCGAGAAGGAGGACGCCAGGACCGGCGATCTCATCGTCCGCTCGCGCTTCCATATGATGGAGTTCCGCAACGACACGACCCGCCATTTCGCCGGCTCGTACATTCATCACCTGAAGAAGACGAAGAGCGGCCATCGCATCAAGCTGCAGCGCGTCGACATGGTGAATGCTGAGGGGCCGTACGAATACGTGCTGCAGGCGTGGGTGTGAGTCATGGTCTTGCCGGACCGCGGGCCTCCAGGCCCGCCTCATGCTCTTCGGACTGCGCGCGTCTCGCGCGCTTCATGAGCGGGCCTGGAGGCCCGCGGTCCGGCAAGGCGCCTGATCGGAATCTGCTCAGTCGTAGGGAGGCCGTCATGAGGAGACTGATATCGGCGCTGCTGCTCGGGGCGGTGGTGGCTCTTCCGGGAGCTCAGTCCGCCGGGGCGGCCGACAAGGTCAAGGTCGGGTTTCTCAGCACCTTGTCGGGGCCCGGCGGGGCGCTCGGCGTCGACATGCGCGACGCCTTCCTGCTGGCGGTGAAGCTCAATGGCGGCAAGCTCGGCGGCCTTCCCGCCGAGGTGAGCGTGGTCGACGACCAGCAGAAGCCGGAGATCGCCCGCGAAGCGGTCGAGCGCTTCACCAAGCGCGACAATGTCGACCTCATCACCGGCATGGTGTTCTCCAACGTGCTGCTGCCGGTCATGCCGGCGATCCTCAACGCCGGCACGATCTATCTCAGCACCAACACCGGCCCCGAAGATTACGCGGGCGAGAAGTGCAACCCGAACTTCTTCGCCGTGGCCTGGCAGAACGAGGACATCCCCGGCGCCATGGGCGAGGTGATGAACCAGCGCGGGCTGAAATCTGTCTACCTGATCGCGCCCAACTACCCGGGCGGCCGCGAGACGCTCGCTGGTTTCAAGCGATTCTACAAGGGCAGGATCGCCGACGAAGTCTACGTCAAGCTCGGCCAACTCGACTACGCGGCGGAGATCGCCAACCTGCGCGCCGCCAAGCCCGACGCCGTCTTCTTCTTCCTGCCGGGCGGCATGGGCATCAACTTCGTCAAGCAGTACGTCGCCGCCGGCGCCGACAAGGACGCCAAGCTCTACACGCCCGGCTTCTCGGCCGACGAGGACACGATCAAGGCAGTCGGCGAGCCGATGATCGGCATCCTCAACACCTCGCAGTGGGCCGCCGACCTCGACAACGCGGCCAACAAGAAGTTCGTCCAGGAGTTCCAGAAGGAGTACGGCCGCCCGCCGACCATGTACGCCTCGCAGGCCTACGACGTGGCGCTGCTGGTCGACGCCGCGGTCAAGCAGATCGCCGGCAAGGTCGAGGACAAGGACGCGCTGCGCAAGGCGCTCAGCGAGGCGAAGTTCGACGCCACGCGCGGCAAGTTCCGCTTCAACATGAACAACTTCCCGATCCAGGATTACTACCTGCGCGAGGTCTACCGGGATGCCAGCGGTCGCATCACCAACAAGACGGTCGGCAAGGTGTTCAGCGACTTCCAGGACGTCCACGCCGCCAAGTGCAAGATGAAGTAGGATACGGAATCGCAAATGTCAGACACGGCCCGGCTGTCGTCCTGAGCGCAGCGAAGGACCTCATGGCATTTCAACAAGCACGTCGGTAGCAATCGCCATGAGATCCTTCGCTGCGCTCAGGATGACAGAAGGCCTCAGGGGAAAAGGTTGCCTCTCTCCCTGATCGCCGAGCAGCTGCTGAACGGGCTGCAGCTCGGGTTGATGCTGTTCCTGCTGGCCGCCGGGCTGACACTCGTCTTCGGCATCATGGACATGATCAACCTGGCGCACGGCTCGCTCTACATGATCGGCGCCTACATCGCCGCGGCAGTGATCGAGGCGTCGGGCTCGTTCCTTCTCGGGATCGCGAGCGCAATCGCCGGCACGGCGCTGGTCGGCGCGGCGCTCGAAATGACGCTGCTGCGCCGGCTCTATCGGCGCTCGCACCTGTCCCAGGTCCTGGCGACCTTCGCCGTGATCCTCATCGCCAACGAGATCGTGCGCATGATCTGGGGCTCCCAGCCGATCCTGCTCAGCATGCCGCCGGCACTGTCGGGCCCGGCCGAGCTTTTAGGCTTTCGCTATCCCGCCTACCGCCTGGTGGTGATCGGCGTCGGCCTGGCGATGGCCCTCTTCCTCTGGCTGCTGGTGACGCGCACGCGCGCCGGCATGTGGGTGCGCGCCGGTGCTTCGGACCGCGAGATGGCGGAGGTCATGGGCGTCGACACGCGCACGTTGTTCACGCTCGTCTTCGCGATCGGCGCGGCGCTCGCCGCGGTGGCGGGCGCGCTGCTCGGGCCCTTGCTCGCCGTGCAGGTCGGCATGGGCGAGAACATCCTCATCCTTGCCTTCGTCGTCATCAGCATCGGCGGCATCGGCTCGATCCGCGGCGCGCTCGTCGGCTCGCTGCTGGTGGGACTCTTAGACACCGCCGGCCGCGCCTTCCTGCCGTTCCTGTTCCGCGCGATGTTTCCCTCGATGATCGCGGCCGAGGCGGGCCCGGCCGTGGCCTCGGTGCTGATCTATGTGCTGATGGCGGCAGTGCTCTATTTCCGGCCCTCCGGCCTGTTCCCGGCGCGCGGCTGATGCGCGACACGCTCCACATCCCGCTCCGACCCTGGCCGATGCTCGGCGTTGTCGCGGCGCTGGCGCTGCTGCCGCTTGCAGCACTGGCGCTCGGCCAGCCGTTCTACGTGGTGTTCGCAACGCGCGTGCTGATCTACGCCCTGATCGCCACCAGCCTCAATCTGCTGATCGGCTATGGCGGCATGGTGAGCTTTGGCCACGCCGCCTTCGTCGGCGCCGGCGCCTACACGGTCGCGCTGCTGATGCCGGCGGGCATCGTCTCGGCCTGGCTGCTGTGGCCGGCGTCGCTAATCGCCGGCGCGTTCTTCGCGTTCCTGATCGGCGCGCCGAGCCTGCGCACGCGCGGTGTGAGCTTCATCATGATCACGCTCGCTTTTGCCCAGATGGCCTATTACCTCGTGCTGTCGCTGCGCGCGCTGGGCAGCGACGACGGGCTCACGCTGAGCACCCGGCCGTCGCTCGGTTTCGTCGATCTCAACCGGGACGCTGCGTTCTACTACGTGGCGCTGGCGATCCTGCTCGGGGCGCTGGCGGCAGGGCGCTTCTTGCTCAACGCGCCGCTCGGGCGGGCACTGCAGGGCATTCGCGACAACGAGACACGCATGGAGGCGATCGGCTTTGCCACCTACCGCCTAAAACTGCTCGTCTTCGTCATCGCAGGCGCGGCGGCCGGCCTGGGCGGTGGGCTTTTGGCCAGCCTCAACGGGCTGGTCGGGCCCAACCTGCTGCATTGGACCGAGTCCGGATTGCTGATGATCATGGTGATCCTGGGCGGCGCCGGCCGGCTGCTGGGCGGTGCCCTGGGCGCCGCCGTGTTGCTCAGCGCCGAAGAGGCGATCGCCGAGCACACGATCCATTGGCCGCTCGGCATCGGCGTGGTGCTGCTTGCCGTGGTGCTGTTCGCGCCTGATGGCCTGATCGGAGGTCTCTCCGGTCTCGCACGGCGATGGCGCGCCAACCCATGACCGCGCCGGCCTTGCGCGTCACCGGCTTGCAGAAGCGCTTCGGCGGCGTGCTGGCGGTCGACGACGTCAGCCTGGACCTCGCCGAGGGCGAGCTGCACGCGGTCATTGGCCCGAACGGCGCCGGCAAGACGACGCTGATCCATCTCTTGTCAGGCGCGCTCAAACCCGGCGCCGGCACGATCGTGCTCGACGGCCGTGACATCACTGGCTTCGCCATGCACCGGCGCGTCCGGCTCGGGGTGGCGCGCTCCTATCAGATCACCAGCCTCTTTCCGAACTTCACGGTGCGGGAGAACCTGGCGCTCGCGCTCCAGGGAGCCGGCCGCCCGGATGACCGGGATCGCGCCTTGGCCGAGCTCGAGGCCGTTGGGCTCGGTGCCCGCGCTGATCAGCTCGCCGGCGCGCTGGCGCATGGCGAGCGCCGGCAGCTCGAGCTCGGCCTGGCGTTGGCGACCGGCGCGCGAATCCTGCTGCTCGACGAGCCGATGGCGGGGCTGGGACCCGAGGAAGCGGCGCGCATTCTCAGCCTGCTCGAAGCGCTCAAGCGCCGGCGGACCATTCTGCTGGTCGAGCACGACATGGAGGCCGTGTTCCGCCTCGCCGACCGGATCTCGACCCTGGTCTACGGGCGCGTTATCGCCAGCGGCGCGCCTGACGAGATTCGTCGCCATCCGGAGGTGCGCCGGGCCTATCTGGGCGAGGAGGGACCCGCATGACACCGCTGCTCGAAGTCGTCGGCGCCGAGGCCAGCTACGGCACCCTCCCTGTCCTGTTTGGCGTCGACCTCGCGATCGAGCCGGGCGAGGCGGTGACGCTGCTCGGCCGCAACGGCATGGGCAAGACCACGACCGTGCGCTGCATCGTCGGGCTGTTGAAGGTGACCTCCGGCACGATCCGCTTCGAGGGCCAGCGCATCGACGGGTGGACGGCGGACCGCGTCGGCCGTGCCGGCATCGCGCTCGTGCCCGAAGGCCGGCGGATCTTCCCCAATCTCAGCGTGCGCGAGAACCTTTTCGCCTTCGCCGCCAATCGCGGCGCCGTCCCGCCGTGGACGCTCGAGCGCGTCTACGCGCTGTTTCCGCGTCTTGCCGAGCGCGCCGGCAACATGGGCTTGGAACTCTCCGGCGGCGAGCAGCAGATGCTGGCCATCGGCCGCGCGCTGATGACCAACCCCAAGCTCCTCATCCTCGACGAGGCGACGGAAGGCCTGGCGCCGCTCTTACGCGAAGAGATCTGGCGCGTGCTCGCCGAGCTCAGCCGCAGCGGTCTCGCCATCCTGGCGATCGACAAATATGTCGACCGGCTGGTGAAGCTCTGCGAACGCCACACCATCCTGGAGCGCGGGCGGGTCGTCTGGGCCGGCGCCTCGGCCGAGCTCGCCGCCGACCGCGGCCTGTGGGAGCGCTATCTCGGCGTGTAGCCCAAGTCTCGTCCAGACGGGATCATGGTCTCGCCGGACCGCGGGCCTCCGGGCCCGCTCCTGGCTGGGAGCGCGCCACTCCAGTGGCACTCATGGGCTACGTGATCGACAAAGATGCGCAACACAAGACGAAGGTTACTTCGCCTGAGGAGTTGCGCTCCCAGCAAAGACAAAGAAGCGGGCCTGGAGGCTCGCGGTCCGGCAAGAGCGCCTGAGTAGACGCCGATCCCTTATAGATGTCGTTCGACATCAGGCCGGAGCAGCGACCTGCTGAATTCTGAGTGCACGTCACATTGAAATCACGCAAAGTTACTGGCAACGCGCCGGACAGACAGCAGAGGCAGGCATGGCTAAACCAGTTCAACGAAAGCAAACGACCCGCACCCGCCGCGGCGGATTGACTCGGCGCGACCTCGCCATACTCCCGGTCGTGATCGGCGCCATGGCGTCAGGGCGCGCCGAGGCTAAGGCTGGTCTGGCCGTCGAGAACGCCTCGCTCGCCGATGTTCAACAGGCCCTCAGCGCAGGAAAGATCACCGCCAATGCCCTGGCCCGCGCCTATCTGGCGCGCATCGAAGCCTACGACCGTGGCGGGCCGGGCCTCAATGCCGTGCGCGAGATCAATCCCGACGCGCTGTCGCTGGCGGGCCGGCTCGAGGGCGTAAAGCCTTCGGCGCGCCAACCGCTGGCCGGCGTGCCGATCCTGGTCAAGGACAACATCGCCACGGGCGACAAGCAGCACACCACCGCAGGTTCGCTCGCCCTTGAAAGTGCCCGCGCCAGGGACGACGCCACGGTCGTCAAGCGGCTGCGCGCAGCGGGCGCGGTGATCCTGGGCAAGGCGAACCTCACGGAGTTCGCCAACATCGT
This sequence comes from Reyranella sp., assembly GCA_035947815.1. Lineage (GTDB taxonomy): Bacteria > Pseudomonadota > Alphaproteobacteria > Reyranellales > Reyranellaceae > Reyranella. The sequence goes on along the minus strand of DASZJU010000136.1, from coordinate 7,768 downwards.
CGCGATCGAGATGCCCTCGGGCTACAGCTCGCTGGGCGGCCAGGTGAAGAACCCGTATTCGCCGTCCCTGCTCGACGATCGTGGCATTCCCGTTGTCCAGCCGGGCGGTTCGAGCGCGGGCTCCGCGGTCGCCGTCGCGGCGGGCCTCTGCGCCGCGGCGATCGGCACCGAGACCTCGGGCTCGCTGCTGAGCCCGGCGACGCAGAACGGCGTGGTCACCGTGAAGCCCACGGTCGGGCTGATCAGCCGCGCCGGCATTGTGCCGATCGCGCACAGCCAGGACACGGCCGGTCCGCTGACGCGCACCGTGCGCGATGCGGCGATCCTCCTGAACGTGCTGGCGGCGCGCGATCCGCTCGATCCCGCGACGCAGCACCTGCAGCGGCCCAACGACTACACCACGGGCCTCGACAAGGATGGACTGAAAGGCGCGCGCATCGGCGTGCCGAGCGATCCCGACGATCCCCTGAACGATGTCTACATGGGCAAGTTGCCGGAGCGCTCCAAGGCGGTGATGGCGAAGGCCATCGAGGTCCTGGCTGATTCAGGCGCCACCATCGTGCGGGCCAGCATGCCGACGGCGGGCTGGATCGGCGGGCCCGGCACGACCATGGGCGTGCTCAACCGCAATCCGCTCAGCAAGCGCAAGGGCGAGCCGGCCACGCCGCCGATCGTGTTCCTCTACGAGCTCAAGCACGATCTCAATCTCTATCTGCGCGACTGGGCGGTCGGCACCCGGATCAAGACCCTGGCCGACATCGTCGCCTTCAACCAGGCCAACGCCGACAAGGCGCTGCGCTTCGGCCAGGACCTTTTGCTCGCCGCCCAGGCCACGCGCGGCGACCTGTCGGAGCTGGAATATAAATCGGCGCGGGCCATGGATCTGCAGGCCGCCAAGGAGCGCGGGCTCGATGCCTATATGACCCAGCACAAGCTCGATGCCGTGGTGTTTTCCGGCACGGCGGGCGCCTCCATCGCGGCCAAGGCGGGCTATCCCAGCGTCCAGGTGCCGGCGGGCTTCATCGGCGGGGTCGACGGCAAGGAGACGCCGGACTTTCCGCTGGGTCTCACCTTCGCCGGCCGCGCCTGGAGCGAGGCCAAGCTGCTGCGGCTGGCCTACGCCTTCGAGCAGGCCTCGACGGCGCGCCGTCCGCCAACCGGACTGCCGGCGCTTTAGAATCATGGTCTTCCGGACTCGGCGCATTCACATGCGCCTGCGGCGTCCCGCCCGCTCATGATCATACGCGCATGTGAATGCGCTTAAGCGGGCGGGACGCCCGCGGTCCAAATGAGCATGAGCGTTCAAAAGCTCTTGTTTGCCTGCGGTCGATGTTTGTTGCGCAGCACGAACCCCGATCGGTCGGCGGATCGCGGATCGCGCACCCAGACCTCCCGGTTCGGATGCAATCCCCCGCCGCGCGTGGCCGGTACGGCGCTGGCCCGCGCCCGGTGCAGCAGGCGGGTGTCCGCTGCGCCGCAATTGGGGTGAATGCCGCCATTGCCGGCGACAACCTTGTCCCAGGCAGCCTTGCGTTTGGCGTAGGTGCTGGCGTTGGCGAGGGCCGTGCAATTGACCTCGCTCCTGTCGAGATCGACGACGATCTCGTCGCCGTCTTCGATGAGGGCGATCGGGCCGCCCAGGGCGGCTTCCGGACCGACATGGCCGATGACGAGGCCGACCGATCCGCCGGAAAAACGCGCATCGGTCATGAGGGCCACGACGATGTTTCGCTCGCGGCAGAGCGTGGTGATGCGCGACGTCGGGTCGAGCATCTCGGGCATGCCCGGTGCGCCGCTCGGCCCTTCATAGCGCACGATGACCATGTCGTTGTTCTGGAACCGCTGCGGCGTCGTATCGAGCGCCTTTAGCAGCGCCTGCTCGCTCTCGAAGACGCACGCCTTGCCGCGGAACACGTTGTTTTCCAGGCCGCCTTCCACGCCGGCAAGCTTGAGGATCGCCGAGAAGTCGGGCGACAGGTTGCCGCCCAGCACGCGCAGGCCGCCGGTCGGCTTGTAGGGCTTCTCGACGGAATGGACGACGCGGCCGTCGGCCCGTTTTGCGCCGAGGCGTTCGACCTGGGCGCCGAGCGTTTCGCCGGTGCAGGTGGCAACCTCGCCGTTCAGGAGCCCCGCATCGAGCAGCTCGCGGACGATCACCTGCACCCCGCCGACCTTGTCGATATCGACCATGGAGTATTTGCCATAGGGCCGCGCGTCGGTGAGCACCGGGACGACATGTTGCGAGAGGTAGTTGAATTCCTCCGGGGTCATGATGTCCCGCCAGAAGTCGGCGAAGCCCGCCGCCCGCGCGATCTCCGGCGCGTGCAGCGTCACGTTGGTCGATCCGCCGATCGCCATGGCCACGATCATCGCATTGCGGATCGAATCGCGGCCGACGATGTCGCGCGGCTTGAGGTCCTTCTCCATCAGGTTCGCCAGATGGTGGACCAGTTCGTTGGCGAATTCGTTCACGCGGCGCGGATCGTCGGACGGCGGCGCCACCATGTGCAGCGGCTGCATGCCGACCGCGCCGATGAAGGTCTGCATGGTGTTGTAGGTGAACATGCCGCCGCAGCTGCCGATGCCGGGGCAGGCATGGCAGGCGATGTGGTGCCGATAGGCGGCGTCGGGATGGCCGGCGACCTGATAGGCGCTCACGATGTCGAGGGCTTCGCCGGTCTTGGGGTCGTGGCCCGGGTGGATCGCGCCGTCCGACATGATGATGGAAGGCCGGTTGTGCTCCAGCAGCGCGGCGAGCGTGCCGACCGGCGGCTTGTCGCACGCCACGACCGCGATGGTTCCGGCGAGGCCGGTGGCGCTCAGATGCTCGCACAGCGCGTCGTTCGTCACTTCCCGGCCGATCAGCGAGTAGCGCATCTCGCGTGTTCCGTTGCGGATGCCGTCGGACGTCGCGATCGTGTACTCGGGCTGGACCAGGCGCAGCCTGAGCTGGCCTGGCTGCTGGCCGACCCGGCCCCTGAGCCGGGCGTGGATCGCCTCGACCTTCGCCATGACGCCGAGATAGCACTGGCTGTCGCCCTTGGTGCCGACAACGCCTACGGAAGGCTCATGGATCAGGTCCGGATCCGTGCCGATGGCGCGCGCCAGGCCGATCGACTGGGCGGAGCGGCCGGGATGGCGGTCGATGAGGACGGTGGTCGGTTTCATCAAGCGGGTTCTTTCTGTGGTGCGCGTCGCCCGCCTTCTATCAGAAGACGGGACGCAAGCTGAGCGCAAATAGGCCGGCGGGCGGCCAGGACGCCGCCCATGTTATAAGGGCACGACTTGCCGCAAAGACCGGGACTGCACGTTAAATGAAAGAAACGACAATCGCGGCGATCACGCCGGAACTGGACGCCCTCGCCACGGAGTCGATGGCGGAGTGGAAGGTGCCAGCCGTTGCGATCGCCGTCGTCCACAATGGCGACACCGCGCTGCTCAAAGCCTATGGCCAGCGCGACGTGGAAGCTGGATTGCCGGTGACGACCCGGACGCAGTTCACGATCGGCTCGATCACCAAGACGTTCACCGCCACGGGCCTGGCGATGCTGGTCGCCGAGGGTCGTCTCGACTGGACCAAGCCGGTTCGCGACTACGTTCCGGAATTCCGGCTGCACGATCCGATCGCCACGGACCGGGTTACCGTGCGCGACTTGCTCTGCCATCACAGCGGCTTGCCGCGTCATGATTGGATCTGGATGCCGGGCGATCTCTCACGCTCGCAGATGCTGGCAGCGATGCGCTACATCGAGCCGAGCCGGGACGTTCGAGCCGACTTTCAGTACAACAATCTCGGCTACAACGTGGCGAGCATCGTTGCGGAGCGGGCGAGCGGCCTCGGCTGGGAGGATTTCACGCGCACGCGGCTCACCGAGCCGCTGCAGATGTCCGTGACGTTCACGGCCGAGGATCTGGCGGCTGCGGAGGATGCGGCAGCCCCCTATTGGATGCATCGCGATCAGCGCCAACGGGCCAAGCTCTGGCCAATCCGTGCAACCGCCGCCGGGGCCATCAATACGTCGATCACGGCAATCGCCAACTGGATGAAATTCCTGCTCGGCGAAGGCGAGTTCAAGGGCGCGCGGCTCTTGTCGCCGGCTCTCGTTCGCGAGCTGCAAGCACCGCGCGTTCACGTGGCCGCACCGGAATTCGCTGAATTCGGTCATACCCATTACGGCCTCGGCTTCCGCTCCTGGACCTATCGCGGGGAGTGGGTCGTTGGACATACCGGCGGTTGGATCGGCTGGAGTACATCGATGCAGATGATGCCCGGCAAGAACCTGGGCGTGGCCGTCTTTTGCAACCATGTACCAGCCACGGCGCCGACTATCCTGATCAACCATATCTTCGATCGAATTTGCGGCAATGAGCCCGTGCCCTGGCTCGACCGGCTTCGGGACCTCCGCCGCAAGGGTCTGGCGCAGCAGGAGGTCGACGAGCAGACGCAGAAGACGGCGCGGAAGCCGAACACGCAGCCCAGTCACGATTTGGCGGAGTACGCCGGCGATTACGAACATCCCGGCTACGGACAGATGACCATCACCCGGACCGGAGACACGTTGCACTGGGCGTATCGCGGCCTGGCGGCACCCCTGTCACACCGCCACTACGATACGTTCGAAGTCCCGCAGATTCCCTACGAGCTCAATCCGGACCGTCTGGCGATCTCGTTCACCACCGACCGCGACGGCAACATCGCGAGCCTCTCCGCTCAGCTTGAACCGATGGTGGCTGATATCGTCTTCAGGCGCGCGCCGGCCGGCGACTGCATGGACGCCGGCTTCCGGAAAACCTGTGTAGGCCGTTACAAATATGGAGCTGTGACCCACGTGGTATCGCTGGATGCCGACGGCCAGCTGACGCTCAAACCGGATTATCAACCATTGTACCATCTCCGCCCCTACCAAGGCGGCATCTTCACCATTGTCGAGCTCGAGGGGTTTCGCGTGGAGTTTCGCCGCGGCTCCGACGGCACAGTCCACGAGCTCGTTTTCCATCAGCCCAACGGCACCTTCATTGCCAGACGGGACGAGGCCGATCCCATTCCTACCCGCGCCGATGGCACCGACGGCCTGTAGGTTTCGAGCGAACAGCTTTTGGCCGCGTCGTTCTCGGCCAACTGCCTGCCGCTGATCGGCCGCAGCTTGGTCTTTGCCATCGCACACGTGCGCCGCGGCTCGGACAAGGGATGGGTCTGGACAAAGGACCGACGGCCGTCCCCTCAGGTTCGGGCAGGTCTCATTGATACGGTGCGCTGGCGAGCGTCTTCCAGTGTTCCCGCGCGTTGACGATCATGCCTTCCGGATCGCGACGCATGGCATCGGCGGTGGCGGCGCTCGAAAAGACGAACAGCTTGCCGTCGACGATCTGCCACTGCTCCGGATCCGATTCGACTTTGACACCCATGGCAATGCCGGCGGTGCACGCCCCGGCATATTGCGGCGCGTAGCGATCCGGATCGGCTTTGAACAGTTCGAGATTGCGCGCCGATGCGAAGTGATAGCGCGCCCCGTCGTAAACGGCTTCGTATTCCGGTTTCCCGGCGGTCGGCCTGCCGGCGGTGAAGTAGGCCACGGGATCGTAACCCTTCAGTGCCAAGCGCAGTGGCGCGGGTTGCACCGATTGCGCCCTGCCGATGGGGTTTGCGATCGGTAGCCCGGCGAGCCAGATGGCAAGACAAGCGCGACGGCCAATCATGAGGGCCTCCTTGGTCGCGGTCGGGACGCACGCCATGCTACAAGATTACGCCCAGGGACGCCACCAGGCGGTTCGCGCCATTGCCCGCCGCCAAGGCGACCTCTAAGCTCGATCACAGCAAGCGTAGGGAGAACCTGGCTTTGGCGCGCGAGCAGCGCAGGTTGGCCGCGATCGTGTCGGCGGACGTCGTCGGCTACTCCCGCCTGATGGGGCTCGACGAGAGCGGCACGTTGGCAGCTTTGAAGGCCATTCGCCGCGATATCGTCGATCAGACCCTGTCTGAGCATGGCGGTCGCCTCGTCAAGACGACCGGCGACGGGCTGCTGGTGGAATTTGCCAGCGTCGTCGACGCGGTTCGCTGCACCCTGGAGCTGCAGACGGCGATGGCGCAGCGGAACATGGACGAGCCCGAGGACCGCCGCATTGTCTTTCGCATCGGAGTGAACGAGGGCGACATCATCATCGACGGCGACGACATCTTCGGCGATGGCGTGAACGTGGCCGCGCGATTGCAGGAAATCGCGCCGCCGGGCGGGGTCTGCGTGTCGAGCCGGGTGCATGACGACGTGGGCCACCGACTGGGCGCCCCCTTCGAGGATGGCGGTGAGCGTTCACTGAAGAACATCGCGCGGCCTGTGCGGGTCTATCGCTGGACTCCGGGCTCGACGGGAGGCGGCTCCGCCCGAGAGCCGCTGAAAACGACGCTGAGGCCAAGCCGCATCGTCTGGGCGGTCGCGGCCGCTGCGATCGCGGTGCTCGGCGCCGGCGGCTGGTGGTGGTTTTCCGCGCTGTCGAGCCATTCGGTGGCACCGCCGGCCGCGACGGCGTCCGCCGCAGGCACCGTGCCCTTCACCGCATCGCGGCCCGGCATCGCCGTGCTTCCGTTTGTCAATCTGAGCGGCGATCCTTCGCAGGAATATTTCAGCGATGGTCTTACCGAGGATGTGATCGCCGCCCTCGGGCACTTCGGATCCCTCACGGTCATGGCGCGCAACGCGGTTTTTCCCTTCAAGGGCAAGAACGCCAAGCCGGCGGAGATCGGCCACGAGCTCGGCGTGCGCTACATCGTGGAGGGCAGCGTGCGTCGTGCCGGCGGGCGCGTCCGCATCAACGTGCAGCTCACCGATGCGTCGATGGGCAAGCTCTTGTGGTCGCAGCAATACGACGAGGAGCTGAAGGACGTATTCGCTGTCCAGGATGCGGTGACCCGGCAGCTGGCGGGGGCGCTCGCTGTCAGCTTGACCGAGGTCGAGCAACGGCGCGCGCTCTCCAAGCCGACCAAGAGCCTGGACGCCTATGACCTCGTGCTGCGCGGCCGCGAGGGGCTCCTGCGCTTCACGCGGTCGGGAAACCGGGAGGCCCGGCAGCTCTTCGAGCAGGCGGCCGAACTCGATCCCAGATATGCCGATGCCTACGCCTGGAACGGCAGAGCCTACATGGACGTCGTCGAGCGGGGCTGGACGGAGGATTCGAACGCGGCCGCCGAACAGGCGCTGCAACTGGGCCGGAAAGCCGTCCTGCTCGATCCCGACTCCGTCCTGGGGCACCGCGTGATGGGCCTGGTCCACCTGGCGCGGGGCGAATACGAGCAGGCAGCCGCCGAAATCGATCGCGCGCTCGCCCTCAATCCGAACGACAGCGTGGGCCTCATGGCCCAGGCCGAGATCCTTCTCTGGCTCGGCCGTCTGGATGAATCGATAGAAGCGAGCGAGACCGCCTTCCGCTTCGATCCGCTGCCATCGGCAACGGCGCTGTTCAACCTTGCTCTTGCCTACTACGAGCGGCGGCGTCACGCCGATGCGCTGCGCGTGCTGAAGCGCGCCAACGAGCGCTTTCCCGACAATCCTTTCAACCACGCCCTGCTGGCCGCCACCTTCGCTCAACTGGATCGCCTGCAGGACGCAGCACGGGAGCGAGACATCGTCCGACGGCTCAATCCCTTCTTCCAGGCTACGGCATTCGGCTCGCGCTTTCAGAATCCGGCATATCACGCCTACCTGGTCGAAGGCGTCGTCAAGGCAGGCTTCGACTAGGAATTGCAGTTTGGACCCTCGCCGTACTGGACGTTGAG
>DASZJU010000135.1:0-5044 GCA_035947815.1 Reyranella sp. | reverse complement strand
GGCAGCGCACACGCAGCAGGTCGATGGCCCGCGTGCCCTCGCCCGCCGCCGCATCGAAGGCGCGCGCCGGATGATCGAGATGGCCGAGGGCGCGGCAGAGTTCGTTGGCCGTGCCGGCCGGCACGGGACAGAGCACGGTATCGGGCGCGCTGAGACGCCCCGACGGCTCGAGCAGGCCGTTCAGGGTCTCGTTCACCGTGCCGTCGCCGCCCACCGCCACGAAGCGTCGCACGCCCTCGGCCAGCGCCGCCCGGGCGAGATGCGTCGCGTGGCCCGGCGCCTGGGTGATAAGCGGCTCGAAGCGGCCGAGACGCCGCACAAGTTCGGCCTGGATCGCGGGCCAGCGCTTGCCGGCGCCGCCTTTATGGGCAGCCGGATTGACGATGACCGCGATCTTCAGCCGTTCCTGCATGCTCGTTCCATACTGCCAGAAATTGGCAGGGGATGGTGGTACGCTCGCTCGGTGTCACGCGCGCAACGTCTTCTGGACCTTATCCAAGTCCTGCGCCGCCATCGTCATCCGGTGAGCGGCGCGGTGCTCGCCGAGGCGACCGGCGTGTCGCTGCGCACGCTCTACCGCGACATCGAAACCCTGAAGGCCGACGGCGCGCATATCGATGGCGAAGCCGGCGTTGGCTATGTGCTGCGCCCGGGCTTCATGCTGCCGCCGCTGATGTTCAGCGAGGAGGAGATCGAGGCGCTGGTGCTCGGCTCGCGCTGGGTGCACCAGCGCGCCGACCGGGCGCTGGCCGATGCCGCCGCCAACGTGCTGGCCAAGATCGGCGCCGTGCTGCCCAAGGATCTGCGCGAGACGCTGGACGATTCCGGCATGCTGATCGGGCCGGGCAATCCCATCGCCGCGGGCGACACCGAATTGCCCAAGATCCGCCAGGCCATCCGGACCGAGCGCAAGCTCGGCCTGTCGTATCGCGACAAGGACGGTGCGGCCAGCCGGCGCACCATATGGCCGTTCGCGGTGGGGTTTTTCGAGAAGGTGCGCGTGGTCGTGGCCTGGTGCGAGCTGCGCCAGGACTTTCGCCACTTCCGCACCGACCGCATCGCCACGCTCACGCTCACCGACAAGCGCTATCCGCGCCGCCGCCAGGCCATGCTCAAGGAATGGCGCGAGCGCGAGGGCACGACCGAGGCCTAAAGCTGGCAGTCCAAGGCTGCTGACAGAATCTGACAGCTGCCGCGAGTAGAGTGGGTTCACCGGAAACGAGGAGAATCCGATGAGCAAGTTCAGCTTCGTCCTGCTCTATGTCGACAACCCACCGGCCAGCGCCACCTTTTACGCCGATCTGCTGGGCACGCCGCCGGTCGAGACCTCGCCCACCTTCGCCATGCTGCCGCTGGGCGGCGAGGTGATGCTGGGTCTATGGTCGCGCCGCACCGTCGAGCCTGTCGCGACGGCTCCGGGTGGCGGCGAGGTCGCCTTCAGCGTGGCCGATGCGGCCGCCGTGGAACGCACGCATGCCGACTGGAAAAAGCGTGGCCTGCCGATCGCACAAGCACCGACGGCGATGGATTTCGGCCACACCTTCGTGGCGCTCGATCCCGATGGCCATCGCCTGCGCGTGTTCGCGCCTGCGGCAGCGTGAGGAGGGCGGCACCATGAGCAGGAACTGGCTGGCGGTCGCTTCCGCCGAACATGTCGAGATCGGACGCAGCGCGGGTTTCATGCAGGTCAGTCACGGCAAGGCCACGCCGCTGCGCCGCGTGCAGCCCGGCGACCGGGTCGTCTATTACTCGCCGAATCGCATCTACTCGCCGAGCCACGCCTCGCGCGGCAAGGACCGCCTGCAGGCTTTCACCGCCATCGGCACCGTCAAGCAGGGCGGCCTCTACCAGGCCGATATGGGTTTCGGTTTCCATCCCTACCGGCGCGATGTCGCCTGGCACGACGCCGCGCCGGCGCCGCTCGCCCTGCTGCAGCAAGCATTGGCCTTCACGCAGGAGAAGAACTGGGGCTACCGGCTGCGCCAGGGTCTGGTCGAGATCAGCGACGCCGACATGACGGCGATCGCCGCGGCGATGTTCAAAGCCTCGGCAGCACCTGATCGGCCAGCAGATGGAAGCTCTCGCGACTCAGCGGCGCGCACATCAGATAGTTCAAGCCGATCTCTTCCTTCAGTCGGCCGATCTGTTCGACAACCGATTCAGGCGTTCCATGCAGGATGATGCTGTCGACATAATACTGCGTCGGATCCTTGCCGTCGTAGGTCCGCTGCATTGACTTGCGATGGGCGTGTTGCGGGCCGGCATAGGAATCGACCAGCCACTGCGCGCCGCGCCGGGCGATGGCCTCGGCCTCAGCCGTGGTCGGCGCCAGGGCGACCAGCCGCGCCATGGGGATATCGCGGCCCTGATCGGAAAAGCCCGCCTCGGCAAGCTTCTGCGCGTAATGTCGACGCTTGTCGCCCAGCTCCTTCAGGGAGGAGTGCGGGTCCATCAGGATGGAAAAGCCGCGGCTGGCGGCCCAATCGATGGCGGACTCCGACGTCGCCGCCATCCAGGTCGGCGGATGGGGCTGCTGCAAGGGCTTGGGCAGCACCTCGATGCCGTCGAAGTTGAAGTGTGCGCCTTGAAAGCTGAAGCGCTCCTGCGTCCAGGCTTTTAGGACGATCTCGACGGCCTCGCGGAAGCGCTCGGCGCTTTCTTCCGGCGGCACGCCGAAGGCGTTGAACTCGGAGTGCGCGAAGCCGCGGCCCGCACCCCAGTTGACCCGGCCGCCCGACAGCATGTCGAGCAGCGCCACTTCTTCGGCCAGTCGCAGCGGATGGTAGAGCGCGGCCAGCGACACCGCCGTGCCGATGCGCAGACGCTTGGTGCGCGCCGCGGCGAGCGTGCCCAGCATGTGCACTGAAGGACAGACGCTGAACGTCGTGAAATGGTGCTCGGCCAGCCATACCGCGTCGAAGCCGCCGCGATCCATGATCTCGATGCGCTCGAGAGCACGCGCATAGACCTCTTCCAGCGGCCCGTGGCGGCCGGGCCAGCTGAAGAACTGCAGCACGCCTACTTTCATGGTCATTCGGCTTTGATACCGGCGGCCTTCACGATCGGCCACCCTTTGTCGATCTCGGCCTTCTGGAAGAATCGGCGGCGCGGCGGGTTCATTATGTTTCCTTCCCGCCGTCACTGTCTCGCGTCAGTGGAATCAGATCAAGCGGACCAATGTCGAGACACCCCGGTCCCCGGTCCGATGGCTAAGCCAGCGCGTCGTCGATGGCGCTCCCCAGGCGGTCGACGATCTCGCCGATTTGGTCGGCGGTGACGATGAAGGGCGGTGCCAGCAGCACATGGTCACCCCGCGCGCCGTCGATCGTGCCGCCCATGGGATAGACCATGAGGCCGCGCGCCATGGCGGCCTTCTTCACCTTGGCATGGAGTTTCTTCGCCGGATCGAACGGCGCTTTGGTCGAGCGCTCTTCGACCAGCTCGACCGCCTGGAAAAGACCGCGGCCGCGGATGTCGCCGACATGCGGATGATTGCCGAAGCGCTCGCCGAGCCGGCAACGCAGCAGCGCGCCCATGGTGCGGACATTGGCCAGCAGATCGCCGCGCCGGATCGTCTCCTGCACCGCGAGCGCCGCGGCGCAGGCCAGGGGATGGCCCATGTAGGTGTGGCCATGCTGGAAGAAGCCGCTGCCCTTGGCGAACGAGTCGTAGATGTGTTTGCCGAGCAGGACGGCGCCGATCGGCTCGTAGCCGCCGCCCAGTCCCTTGGCGATGGTCATGAGGTCGGGCGCGATGCCTTCCTGCTCGCAGGCATGCAACGTGCCGGTGCGCCCCATGCCGCACATCACCTCGTCGAGGATCAAGAGCACGCCGTGGCGATCACAGATCTCCCGGATGCACCTGAAATAACCCGTAGCCGGCGGCACTGCACCCGCGGTGGCGCCTACCACGGTCTCGGCGACGAAGGCCATCACCGTGTCGGGGCCGAGCGCGCGGATCTTGGTCTCGAGCGCGCCGGCGGCACGCTCAGCATAGGCCTCCTCCGTCTCGCCGGGCGCCTGGTAGCGATAGGCAAAGCACGGATCGATGTGATGCGTCTCGATCAAGAGCGGCGAGAAGGGCGCGCGCCGCCATTCGTTGCCGCCGGCCGCCAGCGCGCCCAGCGTATTGCCGTGATAGCTCTGGCGCCGCGCGATCACGTGGCGGCGCTGGGGCTGGCCGCGCTCGGTGAAATATTGCCGAGTCATCTTGAGCGCCGCCTCGATCGCTTCCGATCCGCCGCTCACCAAGTAGGCGTGGCTGATGCCGGCGGGGGCGTCGGCGATCAGGCGGTCGGCGAGTTTTTCGGCAACCTCGGTGGTGAAGAAGCCGGTATGGGCATAGGCGAGCTTGTCGAGCTGCTGGTGCAGGGCCGCCGTCACCGCGGGATGGCCGTGGCCCAGGCAGGATACCGCGGCACCACCCGACGCATCGATGTAGCGCCGGCCGTCGGCGTCGACGATTTCGATGCCCTTGCCGCCGGCGGCGACCGGCAGGTTTCCGCCGATCTGGCGATGCAGGATATGGGTCATGCTCTCTCGCGCCCTGGTTCCCTGGCGCCGCGCCGCGGCAGGTGCACGCCGAACGCCGAGAGCTGCGCCTCGGTGTGCTCCAGCGCCGCCAGCGCCTTGTTGCCGCCGCGGCCCGCGACCAGGGCCGCCAGGATCTCGGCCACGGCGAGCAGCGGCGTCATGGTGTGAAAGAAGGATGGGCTGTCGGTCGCCACCAGGATCGCCGCGGCGGCGATCTGGGCAAGCGGTGAGACTTCCGAATCGGTCAACGCCACGACCGGCACGCCCTGGCCCGCCGCATAGCGGGCGCTGTCGATGGTGGCGCGGGCATAGGGCTCGACGCTGGCGGCCAACAGGACGTCCTGCGGGCCGGCGTCGCGGATGGCGTCGAGGCCGGTGCCGCCGGCATCGTCGAGCATCACCGTCTTGTCGCCCAAAAGCGACAGCATGTAGTGGAAGTGCCAGGCGGCGGCGTGGCAGGAGCGCAGGCCCAGGCAATAGACGCGCCGTGCCTCATGCAGGCGGCCGGCCGC
>DASZJU010000134.1:0-2863 GCA_035947815.1 Reyranella sp. | reverse complement strand
CGGAAACCAAGCTCGAGCATGACAGCTCGACCAACGCGCTGATCCGGCGCTATCGCAAGCTCAAGAGCACTGGCTGAGGCCGGCCGGCGCCCGGCGATCGGGCTCGGTCGGAACATTTTTTTCAAGATAGAGGGCTAGTATATGCAACTGGGAATGATCGGCCTTGGCCGTATGGGAGCGAACATGGTGCGCCGCCTCTTGAAGGGCGGCCATCAATGCGTCGTGTTCGACATGTCCGCAAAGGCGGTGGCGGAGCTCGTGAAGGAGAAGGCCGTCGGCAGCGCTTCGCTGGCGGAGTTCACCAAGGGCCTGACGAAGCCGCGCGCGGTCTGGCTGATGGTGCCGGCCGGCGTGGTCGACAAGACCATCGCCGATCTGCTGCCCCATCTCGAGAGCGGCGATATCCTGATCGACGGCGGCAATTCGTACTACATCGACGACATCCGCCGGGCCAAGGAACTCCAGTCCAAGGGCATCCACTATATGGACGTCGGCACCAGCGGCGGCGTTTGGGGCCTTGAACGCGGCTATTGCATGATGGTCGGCGGCGAGGCCGATCCGGTGAAGCGTCTCGCCCCGATCTTCGCCACCCTGGCGCCGGGCCTGGGCGACATCCCGCGCACGCCCGGCCGCGAGAAGGCCGGCGGCACGGCCGAGCAGGGCTGGCTGCATTGCGGCCCCAACGGCGCCGGCCACTTCGTGAAGATGGTGCACAATGGCATCGAATACGGTGTGATGGCGGCCTATGCCGAGGGCATGGCGATCCTCAAGGCGGCCAACATCGGCAAGGGCACCCATGCGGTGGATGCGGAAACCACGCCGCTGCGCGAGCCGGAGCATTATCAGTACGACCTAAACCTGCCGGACATAGCCGAGCTGTGGCGCCGCGGCAGCGTGATCGCGTCATGGCTGCTCGATCTCCAGGCTTCCGCGCTGATCAAGGATCCGGCTTTGGCGAAGTTCGGCGGGCGCGTGTCGGACTCGGGCGAAGGCCGCTGGACCATCAAGGCCGCCATCGACGAGGCCGTGCCGGCCCATGTTCTGTCCGCCGCCCTCTACGAGCGCTTCAGCTCGCGCGGCGAGGCCGATTTCGCCGACAAGCTGCTCTCGGCCATGCGCTACGAATTCGGCGGCCATATCGAAAAGCCGGCCGGGTCATAGCCCAGCGCAGCGCGGATGCAGCAACGGAGTCGCGTGGCATGACCAAGGAAGAGCTCGATCAGCTGGCGATCAACACGATCCGCACGCTGTCCATCGACGCCGTCCAGCAGGCGAAGTCGGGCCATCCGGGCACGCCGATGGCCTTGGCACCGCTGGTCTATACCTTGTGGAACCGGGTCATGCGCTTTGATCCGAAGGATCCGATCTGGCCGGATCGCGACCGCTTCGTTTTGTCGAACGGCCATGCCTCGATGCTGCTGTGGTCGGTCCTGCATCTCACCGGCACCCAGGCGGTCAACGCCGAGTACGAGCGCTTGGGCAAGCCGTCGGTCACGCTCGACGACATCCGCCACTTCCGCCAGCTCAACAGCAAGGCGCCGGGACACCCGGAATATCACTTGGTGTCCGGGGTCGAAACGACGAGCGGTCCGCTGGGGCAGGGGATCGCCACCAGCGTCGGCATGGCGATCGCGCGCAAGTGGCTGGCCAGCCGCTACAACCGGCCCGGCTTCGATCTGTTCGACTACGACATCTATGCCGTCTGCGGCGACGGCTGCCTGATGGAAGGGATCGGCTCGGAGGCGGCCTCGCTGGCCGGCCATCTCGAGCTCGATGACCTGTGCTGGATCTACGACAACAATCACATCACCATCGAAGGCAAGACACAGATCACCTTCACCGAGGATGTCGCGGCGCGCTTCCAGGCTTACCGCTGGAACGTGCTGCGCGTCGGCGATGCCAACGATCTCGAGCGGATCGAGGACGCGCTCGCGGTCTTTCGGCAGACCAAGGGCCGGCCGACGCTGATCATTCTGGACAGCCACATCGGCTATGGCTCCCCGCACAAGGTCGACACCGCGGCGGCCCATGGCGAGCCTTTGGGCGACGAGGAGGTCCGGCTCACCAAGCGCGCCTATGGCTGGCCGGAGGATGCCAAATTCCTCGTGCCCGATGGCGTCATGGCGCATTTCGATGCCGGCATCGGGGCGCGCGGCGCCGCGGCGCGGCAGCGCTGGGAGGCGCTGCTTGCCGACTATCGCCAGAAATTCCCCGAGCTCGCCACCGAGATCGACCAGATGCAGCGGCGTGATCTGCCCGCGGGATGGGACCGCAACCTGCCGACGTTCAAGGCGGATCCCAAGGGCATCGCCGGACGCGACGCGTCGGGCGAGGTGCTGAATGTGCTCGCGCAGAACATTCCGTGGTTCCTGGGCGGCTCGGCCGATCTCGCGCCCTCCAACAAGACCGCGCTGAAATTCGCCGGCGCGGGCGACTTCGAGCCCGACAGTCCCGGCGGCCGCAACCTCCATTTCGGCATCCGCGAGCACGCCATGGCGGCGATCGTGAACGGCCTGTCGCTGTCGAAGCTGCGGCCTTTCGGGGCGACCTTCTTCATCTTCAGCGACTATGCCCGGCCGGCCATTCGCCTGTCCGCTCTCATGGAGCTTCCGACCCTTCTCGTTTTCACCCACGACGCCATGGGCGACGGCGAGGATGGACCGACGCACCAGCCGGTCGAGCAGCTGCTCTCGCTGCGCGCCATTCCCGGCCTGGTCGTGCTGCGGCCCGGCGATGCCAATGAAGTCGTCGAGGCCTATCGCTATGTCCTGCAGCTGCGCCACCAGCCGGCGGTGATCGCGCTCTCGCGCCAGCCCCTGCCGACGTTCGATCGCAGCAAGTACGCGTCGGCGGCCGGTGTCGC
>DASZJU010000133.1:0-3252 GCA_035947815.1 Reyranella sp. | reverse complement strand
TGGATGACGCACACGCCGCAGGGCGAGATCGTCGGCGACAGCATGAAAAAGGGCAAGGATGCCAACGCGCTCGTCGCGTACTCCGGCGACGGCATCTCGATGTATACCCACTGCGGCACTCACATCGATACATTCAATCATTTCGGCTACAACGGCGCCATCTTCAACAACTTCACCGCTCACGATCATCTCGGAAGTCGTGTCTGGCGCAAGTGCGGCGCCGAAACACAGCCGCCGATCTTTGCCCGCGGCATCCTGCTCGACATTGCCGCCATGCACGGTGTCGCCACGCTCGAACCGAGCCATGCGATCGGCGAGAAGGATCTCGTCGATTGCCTGAAGCACCAGAAGACCCAGCTGCGCAGCGGCGATGTCGTTCTGATCCGAACCGGCCAGATGAATCTTTGGCCGGACAACAAGTTCGTCATGAATACGCCGGGCCTCAATCGCGAGGGCGCGGAGTTCCTGGCGAAGAACGGCGCCGTCACCATCGGGGCCGACAATCTCACCCTGGAGCAGACGCCGACCGCCGATCCGATCAATTTCTTCCCGGTGCATACCTATCTGCTTGCCGAAGCAGGCGTGCCGATCATCGAAATCATGCAACTCGACGAACTGGCCGTCGACAAGGTCTGGGAATTCGCCTTCTTCGGCGCCTGCATAAAGCTGCGCGGGGCAACGGGCGCTCCCATGCGACCGGTCGCGATGCCGTTGGTGGACAGTCCGATCATCTAGGCGCTGGTCGCGCCTGCTGAGGTAGCACGACTGGAGGTCGGATTCGCCGCAATCGCGTGCTCAAAGCGGCCCTCATTTAGCGTCCTTTGCCATGTCGCATTTGTGCCAATAGCGCCCGAATGCACGGGGGCGCATGGCTCGGCTGTATCGCATATCGGAAGGTGGGGGCCCTTTCGCCCCCCTGCCATCAGTGCATAATCTCCCGGCTGAAGTTCATTCGGCCACGGGGGGAAAACATGAGCGAAGTCGACGGCGCTACCCTGATCGCGCGGAGCCTCAAACAGCAGGGCATCGATCACCTGTTCGGGGTCGTCGGGTTTCCGATCACCGCGATCGCCGCGGCCGCACAGAAGGAAGGCGTCGCCTATCTCGGCATGCGCAACGAGCAGAGCGCCGCCTACGCGGCGGCGGCCTACGGCTATCTCACCGGCCGTCCCGGCGCCTGCGTCGTCGTCACCGGCCCCGGCGTGGTGCACGGTCTCTCGGGTCTCGCCAATGCCCAGCAGAATTGCTGGCCCATGATCCTGATCGGCGGTGCGTCGGAAACCTATCGCGGCGGCATGGGTGCGTTCCAGGAAGAGCGGCAGGTGCTGATCGCCTCGCCGTTCTGCAAGTTCGCGCACGGCATCGAGAGCGTGGCCCGCATCCCCTACTATATCGAGATGGCGACCCGGAACGCGATCTACGGTCGCCCCGGCGCCACCTATCTCGACATGCCCGACGACATCATCCGGGGGACGTGCGACCTCGACAAGGCCGCCGAGGTCGAGCGCGTGCCTGAACCGCCGCGCATGGTGGCACCGATGGAGAATGTCGAGGCGGCGCTCGACCTGCTCGAACGGGCCAAGCGGCCGCTCGTTCTGCTCGGCAAGGGCATGGCGTGGTCGCGCGGCGAGGACGAAGTCCGTGCCTTCATCGAGCGCACGCAAGTGCCGTTCGTGCGCTCGCCGATGGGCAAAGGCGTGATGCCGGACGACCATCCGCTGTCGGCCGGGGCGGCGCGCACCTTGGCGCTGCAGCAGGCCGACGTCGTCTTCCTGATGGGCGCGCGGCTCAACTGGATCTTCCACTTCGGTCTGCCGCCGCGTTATGCCAAGGACGTCAAGGTCATCCAGCTCGACATCGCGCCCGAGGAGATCGGCCACAACAAGGCGACGGAAGTGGCGTTGGTCGGCGACGGCAAAGCCATCATGGCGCAGCTCAACAAGGCACTGGTCAACCGCCAGTGGTTCCATCCCAAGGACACGCCGTGGCGGCAGGCGCTTTCGAAGAAGGCGGCCGAAAATGCCGCGACGATCAAGCCGCAGATCGACGACGACCAGGGGCCGGCCGGCTACTACCGGGCCTTGCGCGACGTCGCTGCCTGGATGCCGAAGAACGCGATCCTGAGCGCCGAAGGCGCCGGCACCATGGATATCGGCCTCACGCAATTGCCGAGCATCAACGCCCGGTCCGTGCTCAATGCCGGCACCTACGGCACGATGGGCGTCGGCCTCGGCCAGGCCATCGCCGCCGCCGTGTCGGATCCCAGCCGGCCGGTCGTCCACCTCTCGGGCGACTCGGCAATCGGCTTTTCCGGCATGGAGATGGAGACGCTGGTCCGCTACAACCTGCCGGTCAAGATCGTCGTCCTGAACAACGGCGGCATCGGCCCCGGCATGCCGGAGATCCCGGAAAACCCGATGTTCAACCTGAAGCCCAACGCGCTGATCTACGGCGCGCGCTATGACAAGGTGATGGAGGCCTTCGGCGGCAAGGGCCTGTTCGTCAAGGAGCCGAAGGATATACGCAAAGCCCTCGACGAGGCGATGGCCTTCCCCGGCCCCGCCCTGGTCAACGTCGTGCTGTCGCAGGGCTCGACCCGCAAAGCGCAGCAGTTCGCCTGGCACAGTTAATGGAGTGACATAACAAAGGCCGCGTCCTTCCCGGCGCGGCCGCCTATGGAGGGATGGCCATGCAGGATCAGGTAATGCAGTCGGAGATCGCGACCGCGACCGCGCCGGCGCTCAAGGGGATCAAGGTGCTCGACCTCACCCAGTTCGAGGCGGGACCGTCCTGCACCGAGGCGCTGGCCTGGCTCGGGGCCGACGTCGTCAAGGTCGAGGAGCCCCATCGCGGCGAGCCGGGGCGCTGGGGAATGACCGATCGGTCCGACGCCGATTCGCATTATTTCATCTACTACAACCTCAACAAGCGCAGCGTTACCTGCAATCTCAAGAGCGAAGAGGGCAAGGCGCTGCTCAGGCGGATGATCGCCAAGGCCGATGTCGTGATCGAGAACATGGCGCCCGGCACCTTCGCCCGCCTGGGCTTCGACTATCCGCGGCTGAGCGCGCTCAATCCGCGACTGATCTTCGCCCAGGTCAAGGGCTTCGCGCCGGAGAGCCCGCACGCGAACTACCTGTCCTTCGACATGATCGCCCAGGCGATGGGCGGCACCATGGGGGTGAACGGCCATCCCGGCGAGCCGCCGGTCCGGCCGGGCCCGACCATCGGCGATACCGGCACCGGCATGCT
>DASZJU010000132.1:0-37032 GCA_035947815.1 Reyranella sp. | reverse complement strand
GCGGTTCAACCGCCGGCCGATCTCGGCCGTCTGGTCGGCATAGCCGTTCTGCGGCCAGCCGCGCACGGTTTCCTGGAGGCAGATGATGTCGGCTTGGCCGACGGCATCGGCTGCGCGCAGGACGTCGTACTTGCCGTCGGTGCCGACGCCGTAGTGGATGTTGTAGGTGCTGAACAGCATATTTCGTTTCAACCTTTTGAAGACATCACATTTACCGCGCGACCGAGATTGTTACGCGGCCCAAGTGCCCAAAATGTTGGTGGCCGAAACATTGGTTGCCGCGACGAGGCTTTTAGCCCGGTCTTCCGATTGGATCTTTCGACCCTCTTCTCCTCCCCAACGAAGTTGGGGAGGTGCCCCGCAGGGGCGGAAGGGTCATATCGACTTTGACCGCGAGCGCTTGACCCCTCCGGCCTTCGGCCACCTCCCCAGCTTCGCTGGGGAGGAAATGAGCCCGGCGTTTCGGAGCATTGAAGCGACATGATGCCGATCCTCTAGCGCGAGTGTCGGCAGACATACGCCACAACATATTGCGCAGGCCTGTCAAGCGGCTTCACTGAACAGCGGGCGCAAGATAATTCTTTCGCACGCTATAAGCGCCGCGAGGCTCAAGTGCATGCAGTGCAGGCGCCGGTACGCTACATCGAATACAACTCGCTACATCAAATACAACATTGCCCCGTGACTATCGCGAGTGCCGCGGTAGTGTCGCCGCAGAGCAATTAATGGCTCTGCGTCGATGAGATACAGGAAAAGAACGCTGCAATTTTTCTAGGAGTCATTCCAATGCTGTCCATTTTCCGTCGCCTGATGAAGAACGAGCATGGCGCCACCGCCATCGAATACACGCTGATCGCTTCGCTGATCGCCGTCGCGGCGATCACCGCGTTCACGACCGTTGGTCACAAGGTCAATGCCGTAATGAGCAACGTCGCCAACACCATGAACTAATCGAGCCTGTCTTGGTCTGGAATGGGCGGCCCGGCACCGGGCCGCCCTTTTCTTTTGTGCGACGCGGCGAGCAGCGAGGGTGTCGCCAATGCGTAATAAATCACATTGAGAGTGCGATTTCACTGGAGTGGCGCGCCACCGGCTATGAAGCGTCGGCGATGCGCCGGCCGGTCTGTGAATCGAACAGGTGGAGATGGCCGGGCTCGGCCTTGAAGTGGCGCTTCTCGCCGGGCTTGGCGAGGACGTGGCCGCCCTGGCGCACCGTCACCAGCTCGCGCGCCTCGCCGAAGCGGCCGTGCAGCAGAGTATCGGCACCCAGGGGCTCGGCCAGTTCGACATCGAACTGCAGCGGGCCGTCGCTTGCCGGCAGCAGATGCTCGGGCCGGATGCCGAGCGCCACCGCCGTGCCGGCCTGTGCCGAGGAAGGCCGCGCCAACGGCAGGCTGATGCTCGCCGTGCCGGTGCCGGCGAGGTCGACCGACCGGCCATCCTGTCCGACCTTGGCCGCCAAAAAGTTCATCGCCGGCGAGCCGATGAAGCCGGCGACGAACACCGAGGCCGGCAGGTCGTAGACGTCCATCGGCGTGCCGATCTGGTCGGCGACGCCGGCATTCATGACGATCAGCCGGTCGGCCATGGTCATCGCCTCGATCTGGTCGTGCGTGACATAGATCGAGGTGACGGCGAGCTCGCGCTGCAGGCGCTTGATCTCGAGCCGCATCTGCACGCGGAGCTTGGCATCGAGGTTGCTGAGCGGCTCGTCGAACAGGAACACCGCGGGCTCGCGCACGATGGCGCGGCCCATGGCGACCCGCTGGCGCTGACCGCCGGAGAGCTGGCGCGGCTTGCGCTCCAGGAAGGTCGCGAGCTCGAGCGTCTTCGCGGCCTTGCGCACCCGGCTGTCGATCTCGTCCTTGGCCATGCCACGGATCTTCAACCCATAGGCCATGTTGTCGTAGACGCTCATGTGCGGATAGAGCGCGTAGTTCTGGAACACCATGGCGATGTCGCGGTCCTTGGGCTCGAGCTCGTTGACCACGCGGTCGCCGATCGCCACCTCGCCGCCGGTGATGCGCTCCAGCCCCGCCACCATGCGCAAGAGCGTGGACTTGCCGCAGCCCGAGGGGCCGACGATGACGATGAACTCGCCGTCGACGATCTCCATGTCGATGCCGTGGATGATCTCGAGCTTGTTGTCGTAGCTCTTCTTGACGCCGCGCAGATGGACTTGCGCCATGGCCTGTTTCTCCGTCTCGTCTACTTCTCAGTTTCAACCAGGCCGCGCACGAACAGGCGCTGCATGAACACCACGACCAGCACCGGCGGCAGCATGGCGAGCATCGCCATGGCCATCAGCAGGTTCCAGCTCGGTGCCGCATCGACCACATTGGCCTGGCGCGACACCGTCATGACCACGGTGTAGAAGCTCTCCTTGGTCGTGATCAGCAACGGCCAGAGATACTGGTTCCAGCCGTAGATGAACTGGATCACGAACAGGGCCGCGATCGTGGTGCGGCTCATCGGCAGCAGGATGTCCCAGAAGAAACGCATGGGCGACGCGCCGTCGACCCGCGCCGCCTCGGTGAGCTCGTCGGGAACGCCCAGGAAGAACTGCCGGAACAGGAAGGTGGCGGTGGCCGAGGCGATCACCGGGATGATCAGGCCCGAATAGGAATTGAGCATGCCGAGACTGGCGACGACGCCATAGGTCGGCACGATGCGCACCTCGACGGGCAGCATCAGGGTGACGAAGATCGCCCAGAAGAAAGTCAGGCGCAGCGGAAAGCGGAAATAGACGATGGCGAAGGCGGAGATGATGGAGATCGCGATCTTTCCCAGCGCCACACCCAACGCCATGATCATACTGTTCATCATCGTGTGCCAGATCGGCGTCTCGCTGTAGCCCCGGCCGAAACCCACGGTCAGGATCTGCGTGTAGTTGTCGATCAAATGCGAGCCAGGCAGAAGAGGCACGGGCGACCGCAGCATGGTTGCCTGGTCGTGGGTCGAGGCGACGAATGTCATCCAGATCGGGAAGGCGATGATGATCACGCCCAGCAGAACGACGGCGTGGCTGAGCCAGGTCAGGAAGGGCCGGTTCTCGACCATCAATAATGGACCCTGCGCTCGATGAAACGGAACTGCACGAAGGTGAGCACGATGACCACGATCATCAGGATCACCGACTGCGCCGAGGAGCCGCCGAGATCCTGGCCGCGGAAGCCGTCATTGTAGACCTTGTAGACCAGGATGTTGGTGGCCTGGCCCGGTCCGCCCCTGGTGAGCGCATCGATCACGCCGAAGGTGCCGAAGAAAGCGTAGAGGATGTTGATCACCAGCAAAAAGAAGCCGGTCGGCGAGAGCAGCGGGAACATGATGTCCCAGAAGCGCCGGACCGGCCCCGCGCCGTCGATGGCGGCGGCCTCGATCAGCGACTTGGGGATCGACTGCAGGCCGGCCAGGAAGAACAGGAAATTGTAGCTGAGCTGGTTCCACACCGCGGCGATCACCACCAGCAGCAGTGCCTGGCTGCCGTTGCTCACGTAGTTGAACTCGATGCCGAGGCCTTGCAGCATCCAGGAGACGACGCCGACCGAGGGGTTGAACAGGAAGCCCCACAGCACGCCCGCCACCGCCGGCGCAACGGCATAGGGCCAGATCAGGAAGGTCTTGTAGACGGTGGCGCCGCGGATGACGCGGTCGGCCATCACCGCCAGCAGCAACGACAGCGCGAGCCCGATCGAGGCGACGAGCGCGCTGAACACCACGGTCACCCGTGCCGAGGCGTAGTAGGCCGGATCGCTGAAGAGCTGCAGGAAGTTGTCGAACCAGACGAACTTCGAGTTGCCGCCGAAGGCGTCCTCGACCAGCAACGACTGCCAGATCGCCTGGCCCGACGGCCAGAAGAAGAAGACCAGGGTGATGACGATCTGCGGCGCTACCAGAAGGTAGGGCAGCCAGCGTTCGTTGAAGGTGACGCGCTTTTCCATGGTTAAGACACCCAGCGCCCGTCATACGCCCTCTTCGCCGCGCAGTTCACCCTCCCCGCGCTCACGCGCGGGTCCCCTCCCTCTCCCCCGCTGACGCGGGCGGAGAGGGCGTTTTACGAGGAAGAGCCGGCAACGCCAGTAGCCTACTTGTTGGCGGCTTCAAACTTGCGCAACAGCTCGTTGCCGCGCTTGACCGCGTCGTCGAGGGCGGTCTTGGCGTCCTTCTTGCCCGCCCACACCGCCTCGAGTTCCTGGTCCTCGACGTCGCGGATCTGCACGAAGTTGCCGAGCCGCAAGCCCTTGGAGTTGTCGGTCGGCGGGTTGAGCGTGAGCTCCTTCACCGCGACGTCGCGGCCAGGGTGCGTCTTGTAGAAACCCGAATCCTCGGTGAGCTTCGCAGCGGCCAGGGTGGTCGGCACGTATCCGGTCTCCTGGTGCCATTTGGCCTGCACGGCTGGGCTCGAAATGTAGCTCAGGAACTTGGCGACGCCCTTGTATTCCGCCTTCGGCCGGCCCTGCAGCGCCCACAGCGTGGCGCCGCCGATGATCGAGTTCTGCGGCTGGGCCTTCACTTCCGGCGAGTAGGGCATCATCGCGATGCCGACCTTTTCGGGGCTGAGCGACGCGAAGAGCTGGGATGCCGTGCCCGACGAGGCGAGTTCCATACCGCAGTCGCCCGAGGTCATCAGGGACGTCGGCTTGCCCTCGCGGCCGCCATAGACGAAACGCTTGTCCTTGGTCCAGTCGGCCAGCATCCCGATCAGCTTGATTCTCGGCTCGTCGTTGAACTTGAGCTCGGCGTCCAGGCCACCGAAGCCATTCTCCTTGGTCGCGAACGGCAGGTTGTGCCAGGCGCCGTAGTTCTCGAGCAGGATCCAGGTCTGCCATTCGGCGGTCAGGCCGCACTTGGCGCCGGAGGCCACCAGTTTCTTGGCGAAGTCGCCCACTTCACTCCAGGTCTTGGGCGGCGTGTTGGGATCGAGCCCAGCCTTCTGGAACAGGTCCTTGTTCCAATAAAAGACCGGCGTCGAGGAGTTGAACGGCATGGAGAGCAGCTTGCCGTCGGTCGTCGAATAGTAGCCGTAGATCGGGCCGATGAACGCCTTCGGATCGAACGGCTCCTTTTCATCAGCCATCAGCTGATACACCGGATAGATCGCGCCCTTGGCCGCCATCATGTTCGCCGTACCGACCTCGAAGACCTGCACGATGTGCGGCGCCTGCTTTGCGCGATAGGCGGCGATCACGGCGGTCATGGTATCGGTATAGGAGCCCTTGAAGACCGGTACGATCTTGTAGTCCGTTTGGGTCTTGTTGAACCCCTCGGCGATCTCATTGACCGTCTCACCGAGTTTGCCGCCCATGGCGTGCCACCACTGGATTTCGGTCTGCGCCTGGGCTCCGGACGCGCTGGCAAACATCGCCGCCGCCGCGACGGACGATAGAAGAATCCGAGTCATTGCCAAACCTCCCTGAGAACCCCGCCGATGTATCGACGGGCCGCAAGACTGCGATGTGTCTATTTTATTGCGGTCTGAAGACAGTCCACCAAGCCTGTGTGGAGAACGCAACCCCTCAATTTGGCGTCGAATCAGCCGAGCGCCGCCAGGATCACGTCGGGCACGTCACTGATGACGCACTGCACCCCCATGCCGATCAAGGCTTTGGCCACGTCGCCGTCGTTGATGGTGTAGACGCCGAGCGCGTAGCCCGCCTTGCTGATCTCCACGGCGCGGACGGCGGTGAGACGCGTGCCGTCGGTATTGATCCCGGTCGCCGCCACGGCTGCGGCGCGGGTGCGCCAATCGTCAGCCACCTGCTCGATCAGGAGCGCGCGGGCGAACTCCGGCGCGGCTTGGTAAGCGGCGGCCAGCGAGGCGTCCTTGAAGCTCGACAGCAACGGTTGTGGCAAATGGCTCGGCCAACAACGCCGCAGGGTCGCGACCACCACGCGCGCGGTCTCGGCCTCGCGACCTTCCGTGGGCTTGATCTCGACGTTGCATCCCAGCCCCAATTCACCCCAGCAGGCGATCGCCGCCTCGAAGGTCGGCA
The DNA here is from genome assembly GCA_035947815.1 of Reyranella sp. Classification (GTDB taxonomy): domain Bacteria; phylum Pseudomonadota; class Alphaproteobacteria; order Reyranellales; family Reyranellaceae; genus Reyranella. Next base: position 31,039 of record DASZJU010000132.1, on the reverse strand, counting down.
CATCGGACGGCAGGTCGGCGCGCCTCGTCTCGGCCACCAGCCGGTCGATGCCCGTGGTGCGCTTCAGCGAGTCGTCGTGCATCAGGATGGGCACGCCGTCGGCGGTCAGCACGACGTCGGTCTCGACCCAGGTGGCACCACGCCGCCGGGCCTCGCGGAAGGAGGCCAGCGTATTTTCCGGGGCATAGGCGGCGGCGCCGCGATGACCAATGACTTTCGGCAGTTGCAGCATTTGCCAATACAAAGCTAAGTCGGGCTGCCGCAATAGACGAATGTCCCACCTCATGTCGACCTTTCCCGACCGATTCAGGCTCGATGGCCGCACCGCTTTCATCACAGGTTCGGGCCGTGGCCTGGGTTGGGAAATCGCCAAGGGGCTGGCCGAGGCCGGCGCCAAGGTGCTGCTGCACGGCCGGTCGCACGAGCGGCTCGCGCCCAGGCTCGAGGAGCTGGCGGCCGCTGGCCACTCGGCCGAGGCGCTTTGCTTCGACATGGCCGATCGGGCCGCCATGCAGGTTGAAATGACCCGAGCCGGGCCGATCGACATCCTGGTGCACAATGTCGGCGAGCGCGATCGCCGGCCCTTCGCCGAGATCGAGCCAGACGCCTTCGCCCGCCTGATCGATGTCGACCTCACGGCCGCCCACGCCCTGGTCCGGCTGGTGGTGCCCGGCATGATGGAGCGCGGCTGGGGACGCCTGATCCTGGTGACCTCGATCGTGGCCAACCTCGCCGTACCGGGCGCCTCGTCCTATATCGCGGCCAAGGGCGGCCTGTCGGCGCTGGCGCGCGCGCTCGCCGCCGAACTTGGGGCCACGGGCATCACCTCGAACGCACTGTCGCCCGGCTTCTTCGCCACCGAGACCAATGCACCGATGATCGCCACGCCGGCCGGCGATCGACTGCGCGAGCGCTGCCCGGCCAAGCGCTGGGCCGAGCCATGGGAGATCGCGGGCGCTGCGGTTTTCCTCGCCTCGCCTGCCGCCGCCTACGTCAACGGCCACACCCTCACCGTCGATGGCGGCGTGTCGGCGACCTACCTCGCCTAAAGCGGGGCTAACGCGCGGACCGTGGCTTTCACCAACCCAGTTCCTTCAGGGCCCAGCCGGCATTCCAGATCTTGGTCATGTGCCGGATCTTGTCGCCGTCGAACTCCATCGCATAGACGTAGTCCGATCGGGTGCTCTTGCCGGTCGGCGGCGGCCCGCCCTCTCCGGTATGCGTGCCGGAGAACACCGCAAAGGCCGTGACGTTGTTTCTTTCGGCATCCGTGGCGAACGACTTCAGGTCGTACCGCCCGTTGGGCATCATTTTCATCAATCCCTGCATCCAGTCGGCGTACTGCTGGAGCGTGCGAATCTCAGCCAGCGGCTCGGCCTGACAGGCAAACGTGGCATCGGGCTTGCAGTATGACTTGCACGCCTCCCAACCCTTGCCCTTTTCGCAGGCGTCGAAGAATTGCGTGGCGACGGTGGCGATCGATGACATTCGCTCTTCCCCTCTGGTTACGAGGCAGGCGTACTACACTTGCGCGAAGCCCACCATCGCGACGCGGTCACGTCAGCGCGCCGGCGAGAACAGCTCGGCCAGAGTCGTCACCGCTTGCTCCGCCTCGGCGCGGTCGGCCGTCTCGTTGGCGTCGCCGTAACCCTTCATGTCGCCGCCCTCGAACGACTGGACGACGATGCCGTCGCGGCGCGGCACGGCCAGGACCTGGCGATAGACCAGCCCATAGCGCACGTCGGGCTGCGGGATCAGCCGCGCGATCTGGCCGCGCACCGGCGTGAGCGTCTCGTCCTTCCACAGCGCCCGCGCGCCGTAGCCCGTGCAGTTGATGACCACCTTCTTGCCCAGGGCGGCGATCTGCCAGGGCGCCTGGAACTCGGCGCGCCGGAACTGGCCGCCGGCGATGAAGAAGTCGTTCAACAGGGTATGGCCGTAGTCGGCGATGTTGAAGATCATGATCTCGCCGCGCGAGACGGTCGCCGCCCTGAAAGGCGTTGCGTCGGCCGGCACCCGCCGCCACTTCGGCACGAGATCGTCGATGCGGTGGCGGTAGACGGCGAAGTTCAGGGCTGGCGGCGCGCTTGGTCCGCTGGCTTGGTGCCTTTGCGGGGTCTCGTCGGAAACCGAATACTGGTCGATCCATTCCACCGGCGTGCCCGGCAGACCCAGATAGTCGCGGTGCGCCTTGAAGGCCGTGCGCGCCATCTCCTCCCACACCGCTGCGAAGCCCGGTCCTGCGGCATCGGAAAGTGCGATGCGCGAGTCGGGCGTCCATTCGCCGGTGGCGCGGGCCGACGTCGTCAGCGGCAACTGCTCGCGGGCGTAGATCGTCACCCGCGCGCCGGCGCGCTGCGCGAGGATCGCCGAGGTGAGCCCCAGCGCCCCGCAGCCGATCACCGCCACCTCGCCGGGACTGGCTTGCATGGCCAGGCGCACCGCCCGGGCGCTCGAGCCCCAGGAGAGCGACCAGCCGCTGCCACCGTGGCCGTAATTGTGCACGACCAAAGTGTCGCCCAGGCGCTCGACGTCCACGCGCGGCCCGGCGGGACGAAACGGCCGCAGGCAGACGGCGATGTCGAAGATCCGGTCGGTCCGCGCGCGGATCGGCACAAGCGGCGGGCCGGCCTCGAAGGACGATCCGCCGGGCGGCGTCGCACAGCCTGCCAGCATGCCGCCGCCCAGCAGCGACGCTTGCAGCAGCCCGCGCCGGCTCATCTGCCCTCTTTGGCCCACCGCTCACGCTCTCCAATCTGGCCGAAGCGTCCGAGATTGGCCCGCCCCCGGATGCAGTTCAAATGCGATCCTGCGGGCCTTGTGGGAGGCGCAGATCAGACGACGCGAAAGTTCTTGAACTGCCAGGGATCAGCCTTGTCGAGATCTTCTGGAAACAACTGGCCACGCCCGGCGAGCGGCGTCCAGTTGCTGTACTTGCCGACCACGGGCCCGAGATAGGGCATGCAGATCTCGAGGTTGCGCGCGAAGTCCATCTCGTCGGCCTCGACGATGCCGCGGTCGGGATTCTCCAGCGCCCAGATGATGCCCGACAGGACCGGCGCGCAGACCTGGATCGAGGTCGCGTTGTTGTAGGGCGTGAGCTCGCGCGCTTCGTCGATGTCGAGCTGCGAGCCGTACCAGTAGGCGCCCTTGCTGTGGCCCATCAGCAGCACGCCGAGCTCGTCGCGGCCCGAGGTGATCTCGTCGACGATCAGCCGCTGCGTCTTCTGCTGGTGCAGGTTCTTGCCGGCGCATTCGTGCATCGACATGATCGCCTGGTCGCACGGATGGTAGGCGTAGTGCACGGTCGGCCGGTAGACGACCTCGGCGCCCTGGCGCAGCGAGAAATAATCGGCGATCGAGATCGACTCGTTGTGGGTGATGATGAAGCCGTGGAACGGCCCCTCGATCGGCGTCCAGGTGCGCACGCGCGTCACCAGTCCCGGCCGATTGAGGTAGATCGCCGACCCGCAGCCGAACTCGTGCCGTGCGCCGTCGAACGGCAGGTCCTTCTCATGGCTGCCCCAGCCCATCTCGGCGGGCTGGCTGCCCTCCGACACGAAGCCGTCGATCGACCAGGTGTTGACGAACTCGCCCAGCTTCTTGGGCTTCTTGGAGACCTGGGTGTCGCGCTCGGCGATGTGGATCACCTTGACGCCGAGGTCGCGGGCGAGCTCGCCCCAGCCCTCGCGGGTGGTCGGCCTCGCGACGCCGCGGCCGCTGTCCTTGGCGAGGTTGACCAGCGCCTTCTTCACGAAGTGCGAGACCAGGCCCGGATTGGCGCCGTGGGCGATCACCGCCGTCGGCCCGCCACGGTACTGGGGCACCAGCTTCAGCATGTTCTCACGCAGCGCATAGTTCGAGCGCAGCGACACCGACAGGCTGGGGTCGGTGTAACCGCCCGGCCAGGGCTCGATGCAGGTGTCGATGTAGAGCGCACCCTTCTCCTGGCAGAGCTCGACCAGCGCCGTCGAGGCGACCTCGACCGACAGGTTGACCAGGAAGTCGCCCTTGCCCAGCCGCTTGTCCAGTGTCTGGCGGAAGTTCTCGCGCGTCAGCCGCTTCCTGATGAAGGTCACGTCGAAACGCTTGGTCTCCTTCAGGCCGCCGCGGTCGTCGGCCGCGATGATGGTGATCTGCTCCGGCTTGATGTCGATATGCCGGAAGATCAGCGGCAGCACGCCTTGGCCGATCGAGCCGAAGCCGATCATCACCATGCGGCCGGAAAACGATGCGTGCTTCCTGGAAGCCTTGTCCTTCGACTTGCGCGCGACTTTCTTCGCCATTTCAGCGTCCCCGCTTCTGACTGTGAGTGGTCGATAAACGGCGACGGGGCCCTTCTCAAGGCCCCGTCGGTTCGTTCCAGTATGGAAACGAGGGCTAGATGCAGATCGCCTTGAGCGGCGGGAAGCCGTTGAAGGCGACCGACGAGTAGGTCGTCGTGTAGGCGCCGGTCGAGAGGATCTCGACCTTGTCGCCGGGCTTCAGCGACAGCGGCATCTTGTACTCGGTCTTCTCGTACAGGATGTCGGCCGAGTCGCAAGTCGGGCCGGCCAGCACCACTGGCCCCACGCGCGTGCCGTCGCGGCCGGTGCGCAGCCGGTACTTGATGCTCTCGCCCATGGTCTCGGCCAGGCCGCTGAACTTGCCGATGTCGAGGTAGACCCAGCGCTTGCGGTCGTTGGTCGCCTTGCGCGAGACCAGCACGACCTCGCTCTGGATCACGCCCGCGTCGCCCACCATGGAGCGGCCAGGCTCGATGATGACCTCCGGCATGCGGTTGCCGAAATGGCGCACCAGCGCGCGGCCGACCGCCTCGCAGTAGGCTTCGATGCTGTTGACCTCGGCGCGATAGCGCGCCGGAAAGCCGCCGCCCAGGTTGACCATGCGCAGATCGACGCCTTCTTCGGCGAGGGCGAAGAACATCTGCGAGACCTGGCCCAGCGCCTTGTCCCATTGCTCGAGGTCGGTCTGCTGGCTGCCGACATGGAAGGAGACGCCGTAGGCATCGAGCCCCCACTCGTTGGCCTTGCGCAGCAGGTCCTTGGCCATCTCCGGCGCGCAGCCGAACTTCTTGCTGAGCGGCCATTCGGCGCCGCCGCAATCGACCAGCACGCGGCAGAACACGCGCGCACCGGGCGCCACGCGGGCGAGCTTCTGCAGCTCGGCCTCGCTGTCGAAGGCGAACAGGCGCACACCCTGCTGGTAGGCCCAGGCGATGTCCTTCTCCTTCTTGATGGTGTTGCCGAAGGAGATGCGGTCCACGGCGACGCCGGTCGCCTGGACGAGCTCGATCTCGCCGCGGCTCGCCGTGTCGAACTTCGAGCCGGCGGTCGCCAGGCGCGCCAGGATCTGCGCCGCCGGGTTGGCCTTCACGGCGTAGAAGATGTGGGCCGCCGGCAACAGCTCGCGCATGCGGCGGAAGTTGTTCTCGACCACGTCGAGATCGACCACCAGGCACGGCGTCTCGGGCTGCTGCTCTCGGAGATAACGAAAAATACGCTCGGTCATCGCTGGGGGGTTCCCCGTCAATTAGTCAGACTGGTTCGGTGGAAGTCGTCGAACGGGACGTACGGTGCCAAACAGGCAGCGTGCGTCAGCCGATACTCGACGGGGTCTTTGTCCGCAGAAGCGGCAGGTCGAACGAGGCGGCCCGGTCGAAATTTACCGGGCAAATGACATAATAGCGGGGGGAACGCCCCGCGCGGTAAGCAAACATATCAGAAGCTCCTTCCCGGACCCGGCTCGAAACCGGCGCTGCCAAAAAGAACACTTTCCGTCGTTGCGTAACCACTATGGGCCAGCGGCACGTGCGTTGGGCGTCTTGATTTCGTAAATACAACTAATCGACGCGGTTACAAGTAGATTCTTCCCCGCTTGGGAAATTCTTTGGCGTCTTGTGTTCAAAAAAACACACAAGCGTGTCAGCCGCGAGGCAGCGGCGAACCCGGCAAGCGAATCGATGCGGCGAGCACGGTGAAGGGCACCAACGCGACAGCCGACACGATTAGCGAGGCTTGCGTGCCGAACAGCGTGGCGATCTTTCCCCAAAACAGCGAGCCCACGACCATGGCGCCGAAAAACACCATCTGGTGTACCGCCATGCCTCTTGCACGCATGAAGTTGGGGAGGATCATCTGGACGGCGGTGCCGTTGTTGGCCATCACGGTGATCCAGCAGGCCCCCACGACGGCGATGCAAGCGCCCACAACGGTGGGCGTCATGGCAAGGGCTGCAGTCAGCGTCGCCGCCGCCTGCAGCCCCATCGCCCAGATGTTGGCGCGGTCGGGGCTCAGCAGGCGGTTGATGGTCGACATCAGGACGGCGCCTGCCACCGCGCCGACGCCGAACACCGCGTAGAGGACGCCGAAGGAGAACTCGTCGAGGCCGAGCTCGAAGCGGCCGATCACCGGCAGCAAGGTGCTGATGGCGATGCCGGGCACGAAGAAACAGAGGCCGCGGGCGAACACCGCCTTGAGCTCGCCCGAGCCGCGCACGAAGGCGATGCCGGTGCGCGCCGCCTCGAGGAAGCCCTCGCGGCGCTGGCTGGCGCGCGCCTCGGCCGATCGGCGCCAGCGCGCCATGGCGAAGATGACGCCGACATAGGTGCAGGCGTTGATCGCGAAGAGCAGGAAGACGCCGACCAGGCCGAGCAGGATCTGGCCGAGCACCGGCCCCACGGTGCGCGCGAGGTTGAAGCCCGCGCTGTTCAGCGCAATGGCCGGCCGCAGCAGCGGGCCGGAGACGATCTCAGGCACCACGGCGTGCCAGGCCGGCGCGTTCATGGCGTTGCCCAGGCCCATGCAGAAGGCCAGCGCCAGAAGGTTCCAGTGGGTGAGCTGGCCGAGCCAGGCCAGCACCGCCAGGGTCGCGGCCACGCCCATCATCCAGACCTGGCAGACGATGATGTAGCGCCGGCGGTCGAAGCGGTCGGCCAGGATGCCGGCCAGGAAGCAGAACAGGAACATCGGCAAGGTGCCGGCCGCCGCCAGCAGCGCCACGAAGATCGGCTCCGGCGTCAGGCTGGTCATCTCCCACGCAGCACCCGTGGTCTGCATCCAGCCGCCGACGTTGGACAGGACGTTGGCCGTCCACAGCAGGCGGAAGGTGCGGTTGGCGAAGGGGGCGAAGGCGGAGTGCGGCCGCGCGACGACGGGCGATGGCGGGGCGTTCATTCCGCCGTCAACCGAGGGTCTTCTCGTAGAGGCGATGGGTCTTGTAATGCACCCCGCCGACCGAGCGGATGATGTTGTTGGTCGCCTTGTTGTCCTCGAGGATCCAGCCCAGCTCGGCGCTGGTCTTGCCCAGCCGCTTGCCGTTCTGCCGCAGCTGGTCGATCGCCATCATGGCGAGCCCCGCCCCCATCAGCGGATGGTTGCGGAACTTCTTCTTCACCCCCATCAGCGGCACCCGCGTGCTGCCGACGCCGGCGATTTTCAGCCGCCACAGAAGCTTGGCGAGGTTAATCGGATCGAGCTGGCCGTTGAACTCCGCGATCGCCTCGTTGAGGTTGGTCAGCGCCACGATGAAGGCCACCGCCTCGTCGTCGACCTCCACGAAGACCGCGAGCTCGGGCACGATCACCGGGCCGAACGCCTTGGAGGCATGGTCGATCTCGGCCTGGGTGAAGGGCACGAAGCCCCAATTGTCGCTCCAGGCATCGTTGAAGATGCCGACCAGGGTGCGGACCTCGGCGTCGAACATCTTCATGTTGGCAGTGCGCACCTTGACCCGGCCAGCCATGCCGGCCCGCGCCATCAGCCTGGCGCCGATCGTCTCCGGCGCGTTCTGGACGTCGTAGTCGTAGGAGAAGAGGTCCTTGATCTTGGCGTAGCCGCAGCCTTCGACCCGGGCGCCGGCATAGGTTGGATCGTAGGGCACCATCAGCACCGGGCGGCTGTCGAAGCCCCAGACCAGCAGGCCGACCTCCTCGTTGACCGACAGGTTGAACGGACCGGTCGCCCGCTTCATGCCTTTGGACCTGAGCCAGTCCTCGGCGGCGGCGAACAGGGTGGCGAAGATCGCCGGGTCATCCTCGGCCGCCAGGCAGCCGAAATGGCCGGTATCATCGGCATAGCGTTCGAGATAGGCGCGATCGATCTGGGCAGTGATGCGTCCGACCACCCGGCCGGCGCGGCGTGCCAGGAAGAACTGCACCTCGACATGGCGGAACAGCGGGTTCTTCTTCGGCGAGAAGGCTTCCTGCCGCTCGACGTTCAGGTGGGCGATGTAGCCCTTGTGGCCGGCATAGAGCCGCTTCGGCAGGTCGATGAAGGCTTTGAGGTCGGACTTGCCGCCGACCGGCGACACGACGATGTCAGGAGAGGCCATTGCCTCAAGCTACCACGGCAAGCGCCCGGCCGCTGTGGAACACGAGGTCGCCATCGGGCTCGCAGCCCGCGCCGTCTTTGCGCAGGGCGCGCAATTCGACGCCGATCCGCCAGCCCTCGTTCTCGCGCTCGATGTGAATCAAGTGGTAGCGCGCGCGGCCGTACTTGCTGTCCGGCGCGGCCGACGCCGAGGTGACGCCAATGACGGGCACCGGCCCATCTGGTCCGGCGATGCGCGCGACCTCACTTCGGTGATTGTGGCCGTGCAGGATGAGCTCGCAGCCTGCGCGGCGGATCATCGCCTGGAATGCGGCGGCGTCGGTCAGGCGCTTGAAGTACTTTTCGGTCGTGAGCGGCGGATGATGGATCAGCACAACCCGACATAGACCCTCGCGCCCGAGATCGGCCAGCATCCGCTCGGCTGCGGCGATCTGCGCGTCGCCCAGGGTGCCGGTGGCGAACAACGGCGGCTTGGGCACGCCGCTCGACAGGCCGACCAGCGCCACCGGCCCGCGCCGGCGCAAGGTCGGGAAGACGTCGGAGCTGATCGCCGGCGGCTGGCCGTCGCCCGCGATGTAGGCGCCCCACAGGCCCAGGCTCTCGGGCCACGCCGTGGCGACATAGACGTCGTGGTTGCCGGGAATGACCGTGACATCGTGCGGGCCGCCGAGCACGGCAAGCCATTGGGCGGCGCGGCTGAACTCGGTGGGCAACGAGATGTTCACCAGGTCGCCGGTCAGCGCGATGTGGTCGGGTTTCTCGGCCTTGATGTCGGCCACGATGCCGGCCAGCGCCTCGGGCACATGCAGATGCACGCGGTTCCGCCACCAGTTGAGATAGCCGGTCGCGCGCTTGCCCAGGAGCTCGACAGTGCGCGCCATAGGCATCGGCAAATGCGGATCGGAAAGATGCGCCAGCCTGAACATGACGCGCCTTTATCGCCCAGTCCGACAGAGATGACGAGGGAATGGATGGCAGCGTGCTTGGGACGCTATGCCCGGCCACGATTGGGCGTTGTGACAACCGTGTGTAACCGGTCGGGCAGGCGCCCATCGCCGTCAGCAGGGCGCCAAAACACGGCATAGTTGCGGCTGTGACCCTGCTAAGGCAGCCGCTAGAGGATGTTCGTCCTGAGACCCGGTGGCGTACACCGAGTGTCGAAGGCCGCCTCATGGATCGAAGCGACAAGGCGCTCCTCGCGGCGTTCCTGCTGGCCGCCGTACTGGGGACCTTGACGCATTGCCTGATGCACGACGACGGCGCCGTGATCCTCTCGTCCGGCTGGTTTGGCAGCCTCTGGGATCTCTATGCCAGCCAGATCGCGAGCCGCGCCGCTGCGGTTCTGGCGATGCATGGACCGGCCTGGCTGGCCCGTGACGCGTTCGACCTCGACGCCGGCGTCTATTTGACCCTGGCGCACGTCCTTTATTTCGCGGTGCCGCTCGTCCTGTGGCTGGTGCTGCGCGCCGTCGAGCGCGATCGGCTGTTCTCGCGCCTTTATTTGGCGCTCGCGCTGGCGATGATCTACTTCCCGACCGAATTGATCTTCGGCGTCGGCGTGTGGCTGATCTGGCTGGCGTTGGTGAGCGATCCGGCCCGCTCGACCGCGGGCGTCGTGCTGGCCACGCTGCTGCTGGGCGCCGTCATGGCATTCAGCCATCCCGCGCTCGCCTTGATGGGCTTGTTCTTCGTTGCCGCCGGCCTCGTGCTGCCGCTTTTCGGCCAGCGCCTGCCGACGCGGAGCCTGGTCGCGGTCGCCGTGCTCTCCGGGGCGCTTCTGGCGTTTTACCTGGCGGCGGCGCGCTGGCTGCCGCCGACCAATCCGACGGACGGTGCGTCCCAGGAGGCAAACCGCTTCGCCTACCTCAGTCCCGTCTGGATGCTGAAGACGCTGGTGTATTTTCCGATGATTGCGGCCTTGTGGTTCTTGCTGCTTGTGCCTGCCGCTGACACCTTGCGGCTGCGCTGGCGGTTCTTGCCGCTCGCCACGCTGGCAATCGCGGTGTTCGGACTATGGTGTGCCGCGACCGGCACGGGCCTGAAGACAGGCCCCTGGGCGCGCCACACAGGCCTCTATGTGGTGGCGTTGGCGCTCGTGCTTGCCTTGCCCGCACCGGCGGCGTGGCTGAGGCATGCCGAACGGCCCTTGATCCTGTTCGCCGCCATCGCTGTCACCAGTGCCTTGTCCTTCAACATCGATCTCTGGCTGTTCGGCCGCTTCGTCGATCGTGAGCTCAGGCCCGGCATCGTCGATGCCGCCACGCTGCCAGCCCCCTGGCCTTCCAGGCGACCGGAGCCCGTGGCGGTCCGCATTCTCTTCAAGTTTGGTGTGGGAGAGGAATACGTCCGGGATGGCGTGCTGCCGAGCTACGACTGGTCTCGCATACCGCTTGCCTTCTACACTTACTTTCGCTCCGATCGGCAAGGCGCGTTGTTCCATCCATTGGGCGGCGGCGCCGAGTGGCGACCCTTCGAGTGCCCGGCCGTCGAGCGCGCTCTCGCTCATGCCCGTGACGCTCCGGACAGGCAATTCCTGGAATTTCTCGCTCGGAACTACTGCACTGGCTCGCCCACCGAGGAAACCAATTCCGCTTCGAAGCAGCGGTAGCGCCGACCTTACCGACCGCTGGCGGCACGCAGCTTCGGCGGCGGCAGGACGCCCATCTGGCGGGCGATGCCGGTCATGACCTCGACCATATGCTCGAGCTGCTCGCTTGTGTGGACGGCGCAAAGCGAGCAGCGCAGCAGCGACACGCCGTTGGGCGTGGCAGGCGGCACGGCGACGTTGACGTAGATGCCGGCCTCCAGCATGGCGCGCCAGAAACCGATGGCGGTCATGCGGTCCGGCAGGTGAACGCCCACCACCGGGCCGTGCTCGGGGCCGAGCGTGAAGCCCTGCTCCTTGAGCCCGTCATAGAGCGTCGAGACATTGGCCCAGAGCTGCTTGCGCAGCTCGGGTCGCGCCTTCACCACGCGCAGCGCCTGGCGGACCGAGGCCACGATCGAGGGCGGCAGCGAGGCCGTGAACATGTAGGAGCGCACGGTGACGCGCAGGATGTCGAAATCGGGATCGTCCGAGACGCAGTAGCCGCCGATGGCGCCCAAGGTCTTCGAGAAGGTGCCGACGATAAAGTGGCAGTCGTCCAGCACGCCCACCGCCTCGCAGAGGCCGCGGCCGTTCTCGCCCAGCGCGCCCAGCGAATGGGCCTCGTCGACCAGCACGTAGGCGCCGTACTTCTTGCAGACCTCGATGAATTCCTTGAGCGGGGCGCTGTCGCCCAGCATGGAATAGATGCCCTCCAGCACCACCACGCGGTTGCCCGGCTTGTCGCCCAGCCGGCGCAGGCGGGCCTCCAGGCTCGACGGGTCGTTGTGCTTGAAGCGGACGACCTCGGCCCGCGTCATCTTGCAGGCGTCGTAGATCGAGGCGTGGCTGTCGGCATCGATCAGCAGGAAATCGCCCTGGTCGGCCAGGGTGGAGATCACGCCCAGATTGGCCTGGTAGCCGGTGGTGAACACCATGCAGTGCTTCTTGCCGTAGAACTGGGCGATCTCCTGCTCGAGCGCCACATGCTCGGTATAGCTGCCGTTGGCGATACGCGAGCCGGTCGTGCCGGTCCCCTCGGCACGGATCGCCTCGATGGCGGCTTCCATGCAGGACGGATCGAAGGTCAGCCCGAAATAGTTGTTGGTGCCGACCAGCAGGGTCGGCTTGCCGTTGATGATCGCCTCGGTCGGCGACAGCACCCGCTCCATGCGGATCTGGAACGGATCGAGCCCGGTCGTGCGGACGTCACGATAGGCCTCGAGCAAGCCGGCATGGCGGTCGAACAGGCCCATGGTGCTTAGCCTCGCCTAGCCTTGAGCGGCGCGCAGGTCCTGGATCGTGTCGGCGAGCTGGTCGACCGTGTGGATCTCGGCGATGACGCTCATGGGAATCGAAACGTCGAAGCGATCTTCTAGCTCCATGACCATGTCCATGATCGCGAGCGAATCGATGGTCAGGTCCTTGGCGATCACGGTCTCGCCGGTGATGGGCTTCTGGCCGGCCTGGTAGGGCTCCAGGTGAACACAGATCTCCCGAATCACGTCTGCGCGCAAAATCCCGCGCGTCAGGGCGATGGTGTCGGCGATGCCGTCGTTTTCGACGGTCAATTGGTGGGCAGTGCGCAAAAGCATCTCTCCGGTCCCGGGGGTTCGGGCGAGGGATATCTGACAGAAAGAGCGATTCCTTGTGAAATAACAATTTGTTACGCAGTGTTTCACAGGGCCTAGAGCCATCCATGGCGGCGATACCACAAGATCGTGTCGGCGAACCCGCCGGCAAGGTCGTAACGCGCCCTAAGGCCGATCGCTGCGGCAAGCCGCCGGTCATGTACCGTCCAATCGCTGTGAAAAATCTCGTTCACCTTGCCGGGCGTCAGGATCTGCACCTGCCCACCCAGCACGTGGCTGACGCGATTCACCAAGGCGATGCCGTCCATCGCAATCCGGGGGATGGTCAGCGTCCGAGCCGTCCGTCCCAAAGCGGCTTCGGCGGCGGCTTGCATGTCGCCGTAGCCGTAGCCCCCGTCACGGCCATCGTCGATTTCACAGACCGAAGCGGGCGGCGGCCGCTCGGCGGCCAGCGCCAGGGCCTCGGCCAGGTCCGCCACGTGGATGAGGGACAGCCGGGCATCGGGCAGGTTCGGCCGCGGCGCAACCCCCCGCGCGACGGCGCGGAAATAGGCGAGCGTCTCGCGATCGCCCGGCCCGTAGACGGCCGGCGCCCGCACCGTGAGCCAGGGTCCGGAGCGGCCGGCCACGACTTCCTCGGCCGCGCGTTTGCTGGCGCCATAAGGAGAGAGAAGCGGCTCGCGGGCCGCCAGCGACGAGAGCAAGACGAACCGCGCGGTGGGCGCGAGCGCGGACACACGCGCCGTGCCATCGCGATTGACCACCATGAAGTCGGAGGACCGGCGCGCCTTGATGAGACCGGCGGCATGAATGACCGTGTCGGCGCCGTCGACCAGGCGGCGAAGCGCTGCTTCGTCCGCGACGTCGCCCAGCACGAGGTCGGCCTCGACACCGGCGAGCGAGGGTAGCGGCGACCAGCGGCGGATGAGCAGCCGGATCTTCCAGCCGTGACGCGCCAGGGCGGCAACGAGATGCGGTCCGACGAAGCCAGTGGCGCCGGTGACAGCGACCAACCGGGTCACGTTGTAACCGCCCTCCCTCCCCTTCGCGGAGTCCGCGAAGGGGAGGTGCCCGCGCAGCGGGCGGAGCGGTCATGGGCGACAATGATTCTTTGACTCATGACCCCTCCGCCGCCGTATGACGGCGGCACCTCCCCTTCGCGAAATCCGCGAAGGGGAGGAATAAAATATGTGCTCAGGCCGCTTCGGTCTTGGGCGCGTAGAGGCCGGCGAGATAGTTGGCCTTGGTGCGGGCGCGCGACAGCTTGCCCGACGACGTCGTCGGCAGGCCGACGGTCGGCGGCACCAGGACGACGTCGCAATCGACCGCGATCGCCTCGCGCACGGCGCCCGCCACGTCGCGCGCCAGCGCCTGGCGCGCCTCCTCGCCAGACACGCGCGCCAGCACCGCCACGACGACCCGCTCGCCGTCGACCGTATCGACGGAGAAGGCGGCCGCATCGCCGTTCTTGACGACCTTGCGGGCCTCAATCGCCCATTCGATGTCCTGTGGCCAGACATTGCGGCCGTTGACGATGATCAGGTCCTTGGCGCGGCCGGTGACGACGACCTCGCCCGCCAGCGTGTAGCCAAGATCGCCGGTATCCAGCCAGCCGTCGTCCGACAGCACGTCGCGCGTGGCCTCCGGTTCGTCGAAATAGCCCGGCATGATGCTGGGACCCGCGACGAAGATGCGTCCCACCTCGCGGTCCGCCAGCACCTTGCCGTCCGCGCCGCGCACTTCCAGGCGATGGCCGGGCAGCACCTTGCCGCACAGCACGAAGCGTCGCGCGCGCCGCTCGTCCGCGGGATCGGCGGCCGGCACCGCTCGTTGGCTGTCGGCCAGAGCGGCGCGATCGATCACGTCGGTGCGCACGCCCGTGCCGTGCGGGCAGAAGGTGATGGCGAGGCAGACCTCGGCCATGCCGTAGCTCGGGATAAAGGCCCTGCGATCGAAGCCCACCCGCTCGAACGCCGCCGCGAAGCGGTCGAGCACGTCGGGACGGATCATGTCGCCGCCGATTCCGGCGTGGCGCCAGCTCGAGAGGTCGAGGTCGGCTGGCAATTGGTTGGCGGCGCGGCGGGTGGCGAGGTCGTAGCCGAAGCTCGGGCTGTAGGCGATGGTGCCGCGGTTGCGCGAAATCAGGTTGAGCCACTGCGCCGGCCGGCGCGCGAAGTCGCGCGGCGTCAGATAGTCGATCGAGAGCTGGCTCGACAGCGGCGCCATCGTGAAGCCGATCAGGCCCATGTCGTGATAGAGCGGCAGCCAGCTCGCGGCGCGATCGCCCGCGACCACGTCGAGGCCGGCGGGGCCCGTCATGCCGGCGAGATTGGCCATCAAGGCGCTTTGCGTGATCTGCACGCCGTGCGGATGGCGCGTGCTGCCCGAGGAGAACTGGATGTAGCAGAGGTCGGCGGGCCCCAGCGGCCGGAGATCGACCGGCTTCTCCGGCAGCGCCTCGATCGCGGCCAGGCCGCCGTACAGGCGGACAGCAGGGAATTCCCGGGCGGCGTCGGCCAGGAAACCGGCGAGATCGTCGACGCCCACGGCCGCCACCGCGCCCGACGCCGCGAGCTGGCGGCGCAACTGATCAAGATAGGCGTCCTTGCCGCCGATCCCGACGGGGATCGAGACCGGCACCGGCAGCAGGCCGGCATACTGCGCGCCGAAGAACACGTCGAAGAAGCTGGGCCAGGTGTCGGCCGTGATCAGGATCCGTTCGCCCGCGGCAAAGCCCGCGCCGATCAGCCGTCGGGCGGCGACATGGGCGCGGTCGCGGACCTCACGCCAGGCGAGGGCCGAAAGAATCTCGCCCCTGACATTATAAAAGGTGATCCCGGTCTCCCCCTGCGCCGCGTAGTCCAGCATCTCGGGCACCGAGCGGAAGTCGGCCCGGCACAGGGCGAGCTTTGAATTGCGGGTCGGCAACGGGTTCATCGGAAGGCCGGGTGTCCTAGCAGAGGGGTGGGAGCCAGCACAACTCATGACCCTCCCCCGTCATACGGGGGAGGGTATGGGAGGGGGAAACCCCAGTCGTGATGTCTGCAAATAGCAGATCATGATCATCGTACTACGCAGAACGTCTGTGGGGGCCTTCCCCCTCCGCCCCCTTTCGGGGGCACCTCCCCCCGTATGACGGGGGAGGGTTATGAATTGTAGGCCAAGTTGACACACCCAGACCTCGGTAAGATAGTGCCCGACCCCGCTCAACCCCGGTCAATCCGTTCCGGAGCCGTGGTCGAAGAGCGGGCTATTTCTTTTGTGGAGGGTCTCGTGATTACGGCTGTGATGCCGACGTACGGTCGCAAGGACGTCGTGTTCGAACGCGGAGAGGGCAACTATCTCTACGCGGCGGACGGCCGACGTTTCGTCGACTTCACGTCCGGCATCGCCGTGAACGCGCTGGGCCACTGCCACCCCTATCTGGTCAAGGCCTTGGCCGAGCAGGGAGCCAAGCTCTGGCACACCTCCAACCTCTATCGCGTGGGCAACGGCGAGAAGCTGGCCAAGCGGCTGGTCGATCTGACGTTCGCCGACACGATGTTCTTCTGCAACTCGGGCGCGGAAGCGATCGAGGGCGGCATCAAGCTCATTCGCAAGTACCAATATGTGAATGGCAAGCCCAAGCGCTACAAGCTGATCTGCTTCCAGGCGGCCTTCCACGGCCGCCTGCTGAACGCGCTCGCCGCCACCGGCAACGAGAAGTACCTCGAAGGCTTCGGCCCGCCGGCGCCCGGTTACCTTCACGCGCCGCTCAACAACGCCAACGTCGTGCGCGACATGATCGACGACGAGACGGCCGGCATCCTGGTCGAGCCGATCCAGGGCGAGGGCGGCGTGCGCGGCACGACGCCGGAGTTCCTGAAGGCGCTGCGCGCGATGTGCGAGGAATACGGCCTGCTGCTGTTCTACGACGAAATCCACACGGGTTTCGGCCGGACCGGCAAACTCTTCGCCTACGAATGGTCGGGCGTGGCGCCCGACGTCATGGCGGTCGCCAAGGGCATGGGCGGCGGCTTCCCGATCGGCGCCTTCATGGCGACCGAGAAGGCGGCGGTCGGCATGGTGCCGGGCACGCACGGCTCGACCTATGGCGGCAATCCGCTGGCCACCGGCGTCGCCAACGCGGTGCTCGACGTTCTGTTGCAGCCGGGTTTCATCGATGGCGTGCACCAGCGCGGCGAGTACCTGAAGGGTCAACTGCAGGGTCTGGTGAACAAGCACCCCAAGGTGTTTGCCGAAGTGCGCGGCACGGGCTTCCTGCAGGGGCTGCGCTGCGAGGTGCCGGCGGGCGACATGGTCGACCGCCTACTGTCGCTCGGCCTGTTGGTGCCGATCGCGGGCGAAAACGTGATCCGCATCTTCCCTGCGCTGATCGCCGACAAGGCGGCGCTCGACGAGGGCGTGGCGATCCTCGAGAAGGCCGCCCAGTCGTTCGAGGCCGGCGCCCAGGGTGCAACCAAGGCCGCCGAGTAGCGTCATGGCGGAACCCAAGCACTTCCTCGACCTCGATCAGGTCGATCCCAAAGCGCTTCGCCAGATCCTCGATCGCGGCAAGGCGATGAAGAAGGCGCGTTCCAACGGCGGGCACGACAAGCCGCTGGGCGGCAAGACGCTCGCCATGATCTTCGAGAAGCCGTCGACACGCACCCGCGTGTCGTTTGAGGTCGGCATGCGCGAACTGGGCGGCCAAACGATCATGCTCGGCCGCACCGACACGCAGCTCGGGCGCGGCGAGACCATCGCCGACACCGCGCGTGTGCTCTCGCGCTACGTCGACATCATCATGATGCGCACCACCGTCGAGGAGAAGCTCCTCGAGATGGCCAAGTATGCGACCGTGCCGGTGATCAACGGCCTCACCGACAAGACGCATCCCTGCCAGCTGATGGCCGACGTGATGACCTACGAAGAGCATCGCGGTCCCATCCAGGGCGGCGCGATCGCCTGGTCGGGCGACGGCAACAACATGGCGACGAGCTGGATCCACGCCGCCGTGCAGTTCGACTTCGAATTGCGCGTGGCCTGCCCGCCGGAGCTGAAGCCGCCGGCCGACGTGCTGGCCTGGGCGGCGAAGTCGAAGGGCCGCATCACCATCGGCCACGACCCCGAGACCATCGTGCGCGGCGCCGATTGCGTCGTCACCGATACCTGGGTGTCGATGGGCGACGAGGACCCGCAGAGCCCGAGCGCTGCCCGCCGGCACAACCTGCTGCGCGGCTACCAGGTCGACCAGCGGCTGATGAAGCAGGCCAAGTCCGACGCCATCTTCATGCACTGCCTGCCGGCGCATCGCGGCGAAGAAGTGACCGCCGAGGTGATCGACGGGCCGCAGTCGGTGGTGTTCGACGAGGCGGAAAACCGCCTGCATGCGCAGAAGAGCATTCTCGCCTGGTGCCTGTCATGAGGACAGCGTCATGAGGACGGCTTTGTGAGCGGCGCGTCGGAAGTCCCCTCAACTTCCGACCCGCGAGCGACCGACTGGGACCGCGCGTTGCCCTTCCAGCTCGATGCGCTGGGGGTGCGCGGCCGCTTGGTCCGCCTGGGACCCGCGCTCGACGCCATCATCGAACGCCATGGCTATCCGCTGGCCGTGGCGCGGCCGCTCGCGGAGGCCATGACGCTGTGCGCGGCGCTGGCGACGTCGCTGAAATACGACGGCATCTTCACCCTGCAGATCAGCGGCGACGGGCCGATCCGGCTCCTGGTCACCGACCTCACCTCGGACGGTGCCTTGCGCGGCTACGCCCAATTCGATTCCTGGAAGCTCGCCGTGGCGCTGGGTGGCCTTTCCGAAGCGCCTGAAGGCTACGTGCCGCGCCTGTTCGGCCACGGCCGCCTCGCCTTCACCGTCGACCAGGGCCAGCACACCCAGCGCTACCAGGGCGTGGTGCCGCTCGAGGGCGGCACGCTCACCGACTGCGCCCATACCTATTTCCGCCAGTCCGAGCAGCTGCCGACCGGCATCAAGATCGCGGCCAGGCGCGAGGAACGGGACGGCACCGGCCACTGGCGGGCGGCCGCGCTCACGGTTCAGCAGATGCCGGAATTCGACGCCGGCCGCATCGATATCGACGCCGAACAGCGCGAGGACGACTGGCGCAAGGCGGTGATCCTGATGGCCTCGGCGACCGACGCCGAGATGCTCGATCCGAAGCTGGCGAGCGCGCAGCTCCTGCTGCGGCTGTTCCATGCCGAGCGGCCGCGCGTCTTCGAGCGGCGGATATTCGGTGCCCGCTGCCGCTGCGGCCGCGCGCGCATCGACCGCGTGCTGCGGTCGCTGAAGCGCGAGGAGCTCTCTGACCTACGCGACACGTCCGGTCGCGTCGTCGTGAAGTGCGAATTCTGCTCGACCGAATACGCTTACGACGACGGCGACCTCGACCGGATCTACGCCTCGGCAGCGTAAAAAGCCGGATGGCATGGGGCGTGCAACGCGCAGGCTGTTTGAGGAGACGCCATGAGAAAGACAGTTCGGTCAGCCGCCTTGGCCTTCGCACTATCGTTGATGGCTGGCGCTGCCTTCGCCCAAACACATCTGCGCATCGGGCTGGGCGACGATCCGGACGGCCTCGATCCCACCACGTCGCGCTTCTACACCACCCGCATCGTCTTTGCCGCCCTGTGCGACAAGCTGTTCGATATCGACGAGAAGTCGAACATCGTGCCGCAGCTGGCACTCGGCAGCGAGACGTCGGCCGACGGCAAGACGGTCACCATCACGCTGCGCCCCGGCGTGAAATTTCACGACGGCGAGCCGTTCAATGCCGAGGCCGCCAAGTACAGCCTCGAACGGCACCTCAACATGAAGGGCTCGTTCCGCAAGCCCGAGCTTGCCGCCGTCGACAGCGTCGAGGCCACCGGTCCGCTCACCGTCAAGCTCAACCTCAAGCAGCCTTTCTCGCCGCTGCTTTCCCAGCTCACCGATCGCGCCGGCATGATGGTGTCGCCCAAGGCGGCCGAGGCGGCGGGCGACAAGTTCGCCCTCAAGCCCGTCTGTGCCGGCCCCTACAAGTTCGTCGAGCGGGTCGCGCAGGACCGCATTGTGGTCGAAAAGTTCGCCGACTACTGGAACAAGGACCATGTCCTGATCGACAAGATCACCTACCTGCCGATCGTCGACAGCACGGTGCGGCTGGCCAATCTCAGGTCCGGCGGCCTGGACATGATGGAGCGCCTGCTGGCGACCGACATCAAGACGGTGCGCGACGACCCCAAGCTCAGGCTCAGCAAGGCGGTGTCGCTCGGCTTCTTTGCCATTCTGATCAACGTCGCCAACGGACCCAAGGCCGATAACCCGCTGGGCAAGGATGCCCGCGTGCGCCGCGCCCTCGAGCTCTCGATCGACCGCGAAGCTCTGAACCAGGTGGTGTTCAACGGCGAGTTCATGCCGGGCAATCAGTGGGTCAACCCGCAAAGTCCGTACTACCAGCAGGCCTTCCCCATCCCCAAACGCGACATCGCCAAGGCCCAGGCTTTGATGAAGGAGGCCGGCGTCACGGGGCGGCTTTCGATCGATTTCATGATCGGCAACAGCCCCGAGACCCGCGCCGTCGCCGAGGTCCTGCAGTCGATGACAGCGGAGGCCGGCTTCGATCTGAAGATACGGGTGGTCGAGGCGGCGACGGCGCTCAAGTCGGCCGAGGACGGCGATTTCCAGCTCTACGAAAACAACTGGAGCGGCCGCATCGACCCCGACGGCAATACGGTCCTCTACCAGACCTGCGGCTCGCCGCTGAACACGGGGCGTTACTGCGACAAGGACATCGATGCCTGGCACCGGGAGGCCCGGGCCTCCAGTGACTTGGCGACCCGCAAGGCGGTCTACGAGAAGATCACCGGCAAATTCCTGGCCGAGGGATGGATGATCTATCTCTTCCATCCGCAATACCTGATCGCTCATACGGCGCAACTGGAGAATTTCAAGCCGATGCCCGACGGCCTGATCCGCGTGATCGACGTGCGGCTGAAGTAGTGCTGGGGGCTAGAGCGAGATGAGTTTGGCTCCATCCCGTCGTCCCGACCGGAGCCGAGCGCAGCGAGGCGTAGTGGAGGGACCTTCTGTCAACGATAAGCAGCTTGTCGTGGAGAGAAGGTCCCTCCGCTTCGCTTCGGTCGGGACGACGAGGTGATTCGAGCAAGAGTCATCCCGCTCTAGTTTACTGTCGTCCTGAGCGTAGCGAAGGACCTCATCGCCGCTTACCACGGGCATGAGATCCTTCGCTACGCTCAGGATGACAGCCATCGAGCGCGCGCCCCCCCAGCAGTCAATCCCGGCAGGCCCACTCCACCATGCGCCGCATGAAAGCCTCGCAGGCATCGATCTGCGAGGCGAGCAGGTATTCGTTGGGCTGGTGCGCCTGGGCGATGTCGCCCGGCCCGCACACCACGGTCGGCACGCCCAGGGTCTTGCGGAAGATGCCGGCCTCGGTGCCGTAGACCACGCTGCCCACCGTGTTCGAACCCGACCAGGTTCGGGCCAATGTCTTGGCCTCGTCGTTGCCCTCGGACGAAAAGGCCGGGGTCGAGGAGCGCAGCACCGTGCCGATCGTCGCCGCTGGGTGCTTGGCCTTCATCCTGGGCAGCAGCTCGGTTTCCAGCCAGGCGATGGCGCGCTTGCCGAGTCCGTCGATCGGCTTGCCAGGCAGTTCGCGATAGCCCCACAGCACTTCGCACTCGCGCGCCAGGATGTTGCCGGCCGTGCCGCCCATGATGGTGCCGACATTGAAGGTCGCGGCGGCCGGCATGAACTCGCTGTCCTGGGGCGCCTTGGCCTCGAGCTCGTCCTGCACCTGGTTGAGGTAATGGATGAACTCGCCGGCGAAATGGATGGCACTGACGCCGAGATGGGTCATCGAGGAGTGCGCCTCGAAACCGGTAAACTTGGTGATGTAGATCTGGGCGCCCTTGTGGGCGTGGACCACCGTCATCATGGTCGGCTCGCCGATGATGATGGCACGCGGCCGCGGCACCTCGCTCGCCATGCGGGCGGCCAGCGCATGGGCGCCGATGCAGCCGACCTCCTCGTCGTAGGACAGCGCGAAATGGATCGGCCGCTTGAGCGGCGCCTTCTTGAATTCGGGCAGCATCGCGAGTCCGACGGCATAGAACGCCTTCATGTCGCAGGTGCCGCGGCCGTGATACTTGCCGTCCTTGAGCGTCAGCGTCCACGGATCGGTGTCCCACGGCTGGCCGTCGACCGGCACGACGTCGGTATGGCCGCTCAGCACCACGCCGTCCTTCACGTTCGGCCCGACGGTCGCGAACAGGTTGGCCTTGCTGCCGTCCTCGCTCGGCACCAGCTTCGACTCGATGCCGTGGCCCTTGAGATAGGCTTGAACGTACTCGATCAACGCCAGATTGGAATTGCGCGAAGTGGTGTCGAATGCCACGAGACGGCGCAGCATTTCGACAGAACCGACGATCTCTCCTGCCATGATACCCTTTGTTCTGCTCAAATAGACGTCCGACCGATCATGGTCAGGAATTCGCGGCGCGTCTCGCCGTTGTCGCGGAAAGCGCCCAGCATGCGGCTGGTCACCATGGTGACGTCGGACTTGTGCACGCCCCGCGTGGTCATGCACTGGTGCGCCGCCTCGATGACGACCGCGACACCGCGCGGCTGCAGCACTTCCTGCAACGTGTTGGCGATCTGCGCCGTGAGCTTCTCCTGGATCTGCAGACGATGGGCGTAGGCGTCGACGACGCGGGCCAGCTTGCTGATGCCGACGACGCGCTTGTCGGGCAGGTAACCGACGTGAACCTTGCCGATGATCGGCACCATGTGGTGCTCGCAGTGCGATTCGAGGCGGATGTCGCGCAGCACCACGACCTCGTCGTAGCCCTCGACCTCCTCGAAGGTCCGCTGCAGCATGTCGCGCGGATCCTGCTCGTAGCCGGAAAAGAATTCCTCGTAGGAGCGCACGACGCGATCGGGCGTGCCGGCCAGGCCTTCGCGCTCGGGATCGTCGCCCGCCCAGCGCAGCAGCGTACGGACCGCAGCTTCGGCTTCCTCGCGCGAGGGGCGCGCCAGTCCGGTGGCGAGCGAGACCATCTCGCCCTTCTTCAGCATCCTGTTCATCGCTGCTCCTCTCGGCTTTCTCGATATCGGCTCAGTTGAGACGGCGCTCGGCGGCGGGCGTGTCGAGCGAAAAGGTCGGAATCTCGATGTCGAAGTTCTCGCCCGATTCGCTCACCATCTGGTACGAGCCGCCCATGAAGCCGGAGGGCGTGGAGAGCGGCGTGTGGGAAGTGTACTCGAACATCTCGCCGGGACGCAGCATCGGCGTCTTGCCGACCACGCCGGGTCCCTTGACCTCCTGCAGGCGGCCAAGCGCGTCGGTGATCTTCCAATGACGGCTGCGCAACTGCACCGCGATATCGCCTTTGTTTTCGATGCGGACCTGGTAAGCCCAGACGAACTGGGATTTAGCCGGGTCGGACTGGTCAGGCAGATATTGCGGCCTGACGGTCACTTGAATGGCACGGGTTGTGGCTGCGTACATCGCGCGATGTGTCCCTGAAGCCCTCTGACATGGGATGTTCCGGCCAAAAGGTCAAATCGGGCAAGCGCCCGTAGGGCCCTTGCCCGTCCTGACAAACAGGACGCTAGAGCCATCTCGGGTCGGCGGTGAAGTCGATGGTGAGCCAGCGCTGCGGGCCCTCGCCGCCGATCGCCTCGGCGATCTCGCGACGGATCGCGTCGACGGCGGTGATGTCGCCGAGCTGCATGCCGGTCGGAACGGCAAGATGGATCTCGATGAACTGGGCGCGTCCGACCTTGGCGACATAGCTCGTGTAGGTCTTGAAGCCATGGCGGGCGACGACGGCATCCATGACGCTGCGGACATGCGCGTCGAGCTCCGGTGGGGTGATCAGCAGGATTTCCTGCAGCGCCTTGCGCACGGTGCGGATCGGCACGAACACCAGGCAAAGCGTCAACAGGGCCAGCACGACTGGATCGGCGTAGGGCGTGAGGTCGCCAAAGCGCGTGCCTTTCAGCGACCAGGCGATGGCGAAGGCGACCAGCAGCGCCGAGGTGATCGCCGCCGACATCAGCCAGCTCTGCGCGTCGAGGCGCACGAAGTCCGAGCCGATCTTGCCGTTGGCCCGACGTTCGTAGAAGAACATGCCGAAGCATACGACGCAGACCGTAATCGCGTAGGCGATCGCCCAGTCGAAGTCGAGCTGGCGGCCGCCCGCCAGGAGGCTGTCGACCGCATTCAGGAAAGCGTAGAAGCAGAGCAGCATCAGCGTGCCGCCATTGAAGGCCAGCACCATCGGCTCGATGTGCCAGTAGCCGAACTGGAAGCGCCGGTTGTCGTTCTCCCGGCTGACCAGCCGCGAGACGAAGAGCGCCAGGCCCGACATTGCGGCATCGATGGCGGCAAACACGCCGTCAAACACGATCGACAGCGAGCCCGACAGGAGGCCGAACACGACACCGAACAGCGAGACGATCACCGTCACGCCGATCGAGAGTCGCAGGATCCTCTGTTCCGCGCCGGCCTGCAGCATGCCGCACATTATCCGTCATCCCGACCGGAGCGCGAAGCGCGGAGCGGAGGGACCTTACATCGGGAAGATCAGGCAGGTCGTGGTGCCGTGCGCGAGAAGCTTGCCGTCGCCGTCGTAGAGCTTGCCCTCCGACGTGGCAATGCGCGAGCCCGTGCTGATCACCTTGCCTTCGGCCCGGACCGGGCCGGTCTTGTCGGTCATGGCACGCACATAGTTCACCTTGATCTCGAGAGTCGTGAAGGCGTCGCCGGCCTTGAGCGTGGTATGGATGCAGCAGCCCATCACCGAGTCGAGCAGCGTGGCGGCGATGCCGCCATGGACGGTGCCGAGCGGGTTGTAATGGCCGAACACCGGCGTGTAGGTGAACACCACCCGGCCGGCTTCCGCTTCGGCGATGTCGAAACCCAGCACCTCGGAGATCGGCGGCGCCGGGAAACGGCCGTCCATCAGGCCCTTGATCAGGGTCAGCCCGTCCAGGGTGCGCACCTGCTCCAGCGGCAGCACGCCAAAACCCGCCTCAGCGGTCATCATGCTCTCCATCCGATATTTACGTGCATATACACATTGAGCCTTTGCCGAGGCAAGCGAGGGCGGTAATCTCGCTGTCATGTCGCCCGCGCCCCCGCTCCGCCTCTCGCCTGCCGAATGCACGTGCTTTCGCATCCGCGGCGCCGCGCGACGCGTGACGCAGATCTACAGCCGGCATCTGGCGCCGACCGGACTGAAGATCTCGCAATTCTCCCTGCTGGGTTTCGTCGCCGCCGAAGGGCCGATCTCGATCGGCCGGTTATCCGATCTCCTGGCGACCGATCGCACGACCCTGACGCGCAACCTGCATCCGCTGCTGCAAGGCGGCCTGGTCGAGCGCGCCACGTCGGGCGACAAGCGCCGGCATGAGCTGATGGCGACGCCGGACGGCCGCGCCTTGTTCAAGCGTGCCCTGCCGTTGTGGGTGGCCGCCGAACAGGAAGTGCGGGCGGCGATGGGCGCCCGGCTCACCGCCGACCTGCACGGCGCCCTCGATCGCTCGATGGAAAAGCTGGCGGCGCTCTGAGCGTCGGCTCCACTCTTCCGTCGTCCTGACAGAAAAAGCCTTTAGACATTGGCGTCGAAAAAGCCGTATTCGAGCTCCATGGCGCGGCGATAGTTGGTGCGCACCGGTGCGCTGTCGGTGGCGTGCCGGTCGAGCAGCGCCTCCAGCCGCACCGCCAGCGCCTCAAAGCCGGGATCGGCGTAGGTCTTGACCCACTCGTCGTAGCGCGGCGCCACCTCGCGTGCGGCGAGCGAGCGGCCGAGGAAAGCATAGAGACGCATGCAGGGCGTCATGGCGGCGATCGTCTCGCCGAGATCGCCAAGCTTGGCGGTCTCGAGCAGGAAGCCCGTATAGGCGGTGGTCGCCGCGGTCGGCGAAGCGCCGCCCAGCTCGACCTGCCAGCGCTGGGCGTAGCTCTTGTGCAGCTCGAGTTCCTCGCGCACGCCGCCGATCAAGTCGGCGAAGGTCTGGATGTCCTCGCGCGCCGTGCTGTAGGCCAGGCAAAAGGCGTAGGATCGCGCGAAGGCCTCGAGGAAATAGGCATCCTGCGCCACGTAGCTCTTGAAGCTGTCGATCGCGAGCGAGCCGTCACCCAGCCCGCGCACGAAGCGGTGGGCCAGGATGCGCTGAGCCAGCTCGGCGTTGGCGTCCCACAGGGTCTTTGCCAGCGACATTGCCGCGTCAACCGCCTCGTCTAGCCACCGAGTCTAGCCGCCGAGCGCCTGCACCAGATCGGCGATGATGTCCTCGACGTCCTCGAGGCCGACCGAGATGCGCACGGTGCCGTCGTTGATGCCGAGCTTGGCGCGCTCCTCGGCGCCGATGCGCATGTGTGTCGTCGTGGCGGGATGCGTGACCAGACTCTTGGCATCGCCGAGATTGTTGGAGATGTCGATGAGTTTCAGCCGGTTCAGCGTCTCGAACGCCGCCCACTTGCCGGCCTTGAGATCGAAGGTGACGACGCCGCCCGCCCCCGACATCTGGGTCATCGCCAGCTTGTGCTGTGGGTGGTCGCTGCGGCCGGGATAGAGCACGCGCGAGAGGGCGGGATGGCCGGCCAGCGCGTCGGCCACCCGCGCGGCATTGGCGCAGTGGCGATCGATGCGCAGGCCCAGCGTCTCCATGCCCTTGACCAGCACCCAGGCGTTGAACGGGCTGAGCGACGGTCCGGTGTTGCGGATGATGGGCTGCAGCTTCTCGAGGATGAACTCCTTGGAACCGAGGATCGCGCCGCCCAGGGTGCGGCCCTGGCCATCGATGTACTTGGTGGCAGAGTGGACGACGATGTCGGCGCCCCATTCGAGCGGTCGCTGCAGCATCGGCGTGGCGAACGCGTTGTCGAGCACGACCTTGGCGCCGGCCTTGTGCGCCATGTCGCACACCGCCCTGATGTCGACGATGTCGAGCATCGGGTTGGACGGTGATTCGAACAGCACGGCCTGCGCCGGCCTCGACAGCGCCTTTTCCCAAGCCTTGAGGTCACCCCCGTCGACGAACTCGCCCTCGATTCCGTACTTGGGCAGCAGGTCGGCCACGATGTAGTGGCACGAGCCGAAGAGCTGGCGCGCCGCAACAATGCGATCGCCGGCCTTGAGCAGCGCAAGCAGGGAGAAGAACACCGCCGACATCCCCGTCGAGGTCGCGCGGCAGGCTTCGGCGCCTTCGAGCGCGGCCAGCCGGTTCTCGAACATGGTGACGGTGGGATTGCCGAAGCGCGAATACTGGTAGTGGCCGCTCTCGCCCTTGAAGGTGGCCTCAGCCTCCTCCGCGCTCTGGTAGGCGTAGCCCGACGTCAGGAACAACGCCTCCGACGTCTCGTCGAAGTTGCTGCGCAACTGGCCGCCGCGCACGGCGCGCGTCTGCGGCCGCCACGTCGATTGATCGGCACGCGCCTTCTTAGCTGGGATCGATCCGTCCATTGCCCTCTCCTCGCGTCCGCGTCTGTCAAAGACGCGCAACGAAAAAGCCCCCGACCTGGAAGGGCGGGGGCTTTTGCGAGCACCTCCGACCTTTTAGCGATTTTTAACGTGGTCGCAAGCCGGTCGGCTCAAATCTCCACGGGCGTTTCTATAGAGGCGAACGCGGGCCCGCGCAAGCGCTTTCCGGACCGCGGACCTCCAGGTCTGCTCATGCTCATGAGCGGGTCCGGAGACCTGCGGTCCGTTGAATCGACCTCAATGCTTCCTCGCCAGCGCCTGCTCGCGCAGCTTGCTCAAGGTGATGCGCGAGGTGAGCGCCTCGGGATCGGTCTTGACGTGGATGATTGCGGGCTTGCCCGCCGCGAGCGCGCGCTCGAACGCCGCTGCGAAGTCTTCCGTCTTCTCGACCGTCTCGCCGTGGCCGCCGAAGGCGCGGGCGTAGGCCGCAAAGTCGGGGTTCTTGAGCTCGGTGCCGTACACGCGCGTCGGATACTCGCGCTCCTGGTGCATGCGGATGGTGCCGAACATGCCATTGTCGATGACGGCGATCACCACGTTGGCGCCGTGCTGGACAGCGGTCGCGAACTCCTGGCCGTTCATCAGGAAGCAGCCGTCGCCGGCGAGCGACACCACCATGCGATTGGGCTGGGCGATCTTGGCGGCCACCGCCGCCGGCACGCCGTAGCCCATCGCCCCGCTGGTCGGCGCGAGCTGGGTCTTAAAGCCGCGATATTGGAAGAAGCGGTGCAGGAAGGCCGCATAATTGCCGGCGCCGTTGGTGACGATGGCGTCGTCGGGCAGGCGCTTGTTCAGCCAGGCGATGACCTCGCCCATGTTCACGGCACCGGGCAGCGCCCCGGGCTTGATGTTGTCGAGATACTCGGCATGGCCCGCCGCCACGCCCGCCGTCCAGCGCTTGCCGTCGACGGGCTTCATCGCCCTGGCGGCGGCGGCGAAGTTCGCCATGCCGCTGTTGATGGGCAACGTCGCCTGGTAGACGCGACCCAGCTCCTCGGCGCCGGCATGGACATGCACCAGCTTTTGCCTGGGCATCGGCAGGTCCAACAGCGAGTAGCCGCCGGTCGTCGCCTCGCCGAGGCGCGGACCGACGGCCAGGATGAGGTCGCATTCCTTGATGCGCTTGCCGAGCGCCGGGCCGACCCCGACGCCCAGATCGCCGACATAGTTGGGATGGCGGTTGTCGATCAGGTCCTGGTTGCGGAACGAGGCGCACACCGGAAGATCGTTGGCCTCGACGAAAGCCCGGATGTCGGCGCAGGCCTCGGCACTCCAGCCGCCGCCGCCCAGGATCACCATCGGTCGCTGGGCTGCCTCGAGCAGCTCGCGCAGCTTGGCCATGTCGCCCGGCGCCGGCGCGCCGCGGGCGATCTTGTAGGGGCCGGCATCGGCCACCTCGACCTCGTCGGTCAGCATGTCCTCGGGCAGCGCCAGCACGACGGGCCCGGGTCGGCCGTTGAGCGCGGTGTGAAATGCCTGGCTCACCAGCTCGGGAATGCGGCGCGCATCCTCGATCTGGGCGACCCACTTGGCCATCTGGCCGAACATGCGGCGATAGTCGATTTCCTGGAACGCCTCGCGGTCGGTGGCCTCGCGAGCGACCTGTCCGACAAGGAGAATCATGGGCGTCGAATCCTGGAAGCCGGTATGCAAACCGATGCTGGCGTTGGTTGCCCCGGGACCTCGGGTGACGAAGCAGATTCCGGGCTTGCCGGTGAGCTTGCCGTAAGCCTCCGCCATGTTGGCCGCACCGCCCTCCTGGCGGCAGATGACGTAGCGGATGGAGTTGCGCTGGGCATAGAGCGCGTCGAGTGCCGCGAGGTAACTCTCGCCGGGTACGCCGAAGATCGTGTCGGTCCCGTGAATGCGCAGCTGATCGATCAGGACCTGTGCGCCACTGCGGCGCGTGTGCGATGTCGTCATGATTTTCCCTTACTTCGTGGGTGAGAACGACGTCGGCACCAATATCTTGTTATTCATGTGCTTCATGAATTCTCGGCTCTTCTGCAAATAAGCCTGCCATGCCGGGTCGGCAGCCATCGCAGCGCGACGCTTGGTACGATCGGCGAGATCTTCGTAGCCCCAGATATGCACGATCTCATTCACGTTGCCGACCTCGGTGGTGAAAAAGCCGACTAGATTGCCGAGATGCTTCTTCTGCACCGGCAGCCCTTCCTTTTCGTAGAGCGCCAGAAAATCGCGCAGCCGTCCGGGCTGCAGTTCATAGGTACGATGGTCGACGATCATGGCGCTCCTCCAATTTACGTGGCGATTGTGTGACCAGGCCCGAGCGATCTCAATCCCTCGCGGCAGCGGTGGACTCAAGACGTGAATCAGCGCATAAGTGCTGCATTGCGACACGAGCCGACGAGCATCATCACGAGTCTCGGTACAGTCGCGGAGCGCGATACCGGTCAACGTCTTTCCGTGAGCTTCTTGGTCATCTGTCAAATGTCGATGAAACGCTTGGACCCAGTCGTCCAGCAAGCGCGCGCCGGACTCCGCTCTACCCATCCTCCAGCCCCGAGCCTTGAATGAGTCGCAAATTGTTTGTGGGCAATCTGCCCTATTCGGTCACGTCTGAGCGTCTGCAAGAAGCCTTCTCTCAGTTCGGCACCGTCAGTTCTTCGAAAGTGATCGTGGATCGCGAGACCGGCCGCAGTCGCGGCTTCGCCTTCCTCGAAATGGAAACAGATGATCAAGGCGCCGCGGCCATGCAGGCCATGAACGGCGCGTTGCTCGATGGCCGTTCGATCGCGGTTCGTGAAGCCGTCGAGCGCCAGCCCGGCGGCGGCGGCGGCTTCGGCGGCGGTGGCGGTGGTGGCCGCGACGGCGGCGGCTTCCGTCCGCGTGGTCCGCGTCCGCCCTACGGCGGCGGCGGCGGCGGTGGTGATCGCGGCGGCGGTGGCGGCTACGGCGGCGGCGGTGGCGGTGGCTATCGCGGCGGCGGCGGTGGCGATCGCAGCGGCGGCGGCGGTGGTTACGGCGGCGGCGGCGGCGGTTATCGTGGCGCGCCCTCCGGCCCTGGCGGCGGTTCTGGCGACGGCGGCCCGATGCGCGACCGGCGCGCCGATTTCTCCGGCGGTCCTCCGCCGCCGGGCGGTGGTTTTGACGGCGCCGAAGTCACCCGGCCCGCGCGTCGTCACCAGGGCGGTGCGCCCGACCGTCCGCGACGGGAGCGTGACTACGAGCCGCGCAAGCGCGGGTTCGACGACGATCAATAGGTCGTGAACGACGGCCAACCGAAGCGCCGGAGGAAAAACCTCCGGCGTTTTTGTTTGCCCGCCGTGCCCCGGTGGTATGTTCGTAGCCTTCGCAGGAGACGGGCATCAGGAGACGGGCATGAAGCGGCGAACCGCGCTTGTGGGCTCCCTGGCGGCGTTGACGGCCGCGACATCGGCCAAGGCGGCAGACCTGCCGGTCGACCTGCAGCTCGTGTTGGCGGTCGACGTCTCGCGGTCGATCGACGAGGTCGAAGCCGAACTCCAGCGCCGCGGCTATATCGAGGCGCTGACCAACGAGCGCGTCATCGACGCCATCCTGTCCGGCGAGAACAAGCGGATCGCGCTCTGCTACACCGAGTGGGCGGGCACGCATTACCAGATGGTGGTGATCGACTGGACGGTCATCGACAGCGCCGCCGCCGCACGCCGCTTCGCCGAGAAGCTCGCCGAGGCGCCGCGCACATCGCAAAGCTGGACCGCCGTCGGCGCGGCGATGGCTCATGCCGCCCAGCGTTTCGAGGACTCGGGTTTCGCCTCGAGGCGGCGGGTCATCGATGTCTCGGGCGATGGCCGCACCAACGACGGGCCGCCGGCCGAGCTGGTGCGCGACAAGCTGGTGGCGCAGGGCATCGTGATCAACGGCCTGCCGGTGATGATGAACCGCGAGAATTTCGGCCGCCCGCCCGACCTCACCCTCGACAAGTATTACGAGGAGAACGTCATCGGCGGGGCGGGCTCGTTCATGATCGTGGCCGACAATTTCGACCAATTCGGCCGCGCCGTGCGCACCAAGCTCGTGCGCGAGGTCTCGGGCATCGACGC
>DASZJU010000131.1:0-6450 GCA_035947815.1 Reyranella sp. | reverse complement strand
GCGGTGCCGACGGCGCGCTGGGTCGCGGCACCCGCGCCCGAGGCGATGACCAGCGGCACCAGGCCCAGGATGAAGGCGAAGGAGGTCATCATGACGGCGCGGAAGCGGAGGCCGGCGGCCGTGGTCGCCGCCGTCACGATGTCCTTGCCGTGCGCGCGCTCCTCCATGGCGAACTCGATGATCAGGATGGCGTTCTTGGCGGCGAGCGCGATCAGCACCACGATGCCGATCTGGGCGTAGATGTTGTTGTCCAGGCCGCTGAGATAGAGCGCGGCCAGGGCGCCGAACAGGCCGACCGTGACCGAGAGCAGGGCGGCGATCGGAATGGCGGTGCTCTCGTAGAGTCCGACCAGGAAGAGGTAGGCGAACACGAGGGCCAGGCCCAGGATGAAGCCGGTCTGGCCGCTCGCCGCTTTTTCCTGCAGCGCCGTGCCCGTCCATTCGTAGCCGTAGCCGGCGGGTAGGGTGGCCTTGGCGAGCCGCTCCATGGCGGCGATGGCGTCGCCTGAGGAGAAGCCGGGCGCGGGCGCGCCGTTCAACGTCACGGACCTCAGGTTGTTGTAGCGGATGATCGAGCTCGGCGCGGTTATAAGCTCGACGTCGGCCACCGCCTGCAATGGCACCAGCTCGCCGCTCGAGGCGCGCACGCGCACGCGATAGACGTCGTTGACGGTGGCGCGGTCGGCTGCCTCGGCCTGGACCTTGACCTGCCAGGTACGGCCGAACAGGTTGAAGTCGTTGGTGTAGGTGCCGCCCATCGCGGTCTGCAGGGCCGAGAAGATGTCGGCGATGTTGACGCCCAGCGCCTGCGCCCGTTCGCGATCGAGCTTGAGGTTGATCTGCGGTGTCGACGCGCCGTAGGTCGTGAACACGCTGTCGAGCTGCGGTACCTGCTGGGCCGCCACCATGAGGCCGCGGGCGACGGCGGCGAGCTCGGTCGGCGGCGCGCCGGCCAGCGACTGAACGACGAACTCGAAGCCCGCCGAATTGCCCAACCCCATGATCGGCGGCAGGTTGAAGGCGAAGACATTGGCCGAGGCGATCTGGGTGAAGGCCGCGTTCATCTCCTCCAGCGCATGGAAGACCGAGAGTTCGGAATCCTTGCGCTGGTCGAACGGCTTCATGGCGGCCACGACCAGTGCGCGGTTGGGAAGATTGAGGCCGTCGAGCAGACTGTAGCCCGACACGGTGAAGATGCTCTTGAGCCACGGCTTGCCTTCGATCGCGGCTTCGACCTGGTCGATGGCGGCGAGCGTGCGGCTGGTCGAGGCGGCGTCGGGAAGCTGGACCTCGGCCATGAAGGCGCCCTGGTCCTCGTCGGGCAGGAAGCCCGAGGGCACCAGCATGTTGATGCCGCCGGTGGCGGCGACGAAGCCTGCCACCAGCAGGAGCGCGACCACGCCGCGGCGGGCGAGCGGCGTCACGAGACGGACATAGCCGTCACGACTCCTGTCGATGCCGTTCTGCATCCAGGCCATGACGCCCTTGGGCTTCTTGCGGTGGCGCAGGATCAGCGAGCAGAGCGCCGGGGATAGCGATAGCGCATTGATGGCCGAGATCACCATCGACACCGACACGGCGACGGCGAACTGCTGATAGAGCTGGCCGGCGATCCCGGGGATGAAGGCCGTTGGAATGAACACGGAGAGCAGCACCAAGGTGATGGCGATGATCGGGCCGGTGACCTGGCCCATCGCCTTTTCGGTCGCCTGGGCGGGCGTGAGATCGGGCTCGTGCTCGAGGATGTGCTCGACCGCCTCGACGACGACGATGGCGTCGTCGACCACGATGCCGATGGCCAGCACGAGCGCCAGCAGCGAGATGGTGTTGAGCGAGAAGCCCAGCGCCAGCATGACGGCAAAGGTCCCGATCAGCGCCACCGGGACGGCGATGATCGGGATGGCGGTGGCGCGGAAATTACCGAGGAAGACGAAGACCACGATCGAGACCAGCACGAAGGCCTCGATCAGCGTGTGGATCACGCTCTCGATCGTGGCCTCGACGAATACGGTCGTGTCGTACATGACGTCGTAGGTGACGTCATCGGGGAAGCGCGGCTCGAGTTCCTTCAGCGCCTTGCGCACGCCCTTTGCGGTGTTGAGCGCATTGGCGCCCGGCAGCTGGTAGATCTGGATGCCGGCGGCGGGCTTGCCGTTGTAGCGGCCGACCGAGTCGCTGCTCTTGGCGCCGAGCTCGACCCGGGCGATGTCCTTGATGCGCACCAGCGCGCCGTCGGGCGTGGCGCGCACGACGATATTCTCGAACTCGTCGATGGTGGTGAGCCGGCCCTGCGTGGTGATGTTGAGCTGGAAGTCGACCTTGTCCATCAATGGCGCGGCGCCGACCAGGCCGACCGCGGCCTGGACGTTCTGCGCCTGGACCGCCTTGACCACGTCGTTGGGCGTGATGTCGAGGCTGGCCATGCGTTCGAGGTTCAGCCAGACCCGCATGGCGTAGTCGAGCGCGCCGAACAGCGAGGCGTCGCCCACGCCCGGCACGCGGCGCAGCGTGTCCAAAAGGTTGATGGTGGCGAAGTTGGACAGGAACAGCCCGTCCCTGCTGCCCTTGGGCGAGTAGACCGCGACGACCTGCAGGAGTGCCGAGGACTGTTTCTTGGTGGTGACGCCGTTGCGCTGCACTTCGGGCGGCAGCATGGCCAGCGCCTGGTTGACGCGGTTGGTCACGTTCACGGTGTTGAGGTCGGGGTCGGAGCCGACCGCGAAGCTGACGGTGAGCGCGTAGCTACCGTCGCCGCCCGAGGTCGACTTCATGTAGATCATGCGTTCGACGCCGTTGACCTGCGCCTCGATGACCTGCGCCACGCTCTCCTCGACCGCCTGGGCCGAGGCGCCGGGGTAGGTGGCGGCGACCCTGACCTGCGGCGGCACGATGTCGGGGAACTGGGCCACCGGCAGCGCCGTGAGCGCGATCAGGCCGGCGATGGTGATGACCGTGGAGACGACGAAAGCCAGCCGCGGCCGGCGGATGAACAGCGAGGAGATCGTCATCGGCTACTGCTTCTGCGCCGGCGTGGTGGAGGGCGCCACGCTGGGCGTCACGACCATGCCCGGCCGCACCCGTTGCTGGCCCTGCACGATCACCTTCTCGCCCGCCTGCAGTCCCTCGGTGATGGCCGTCATGCCGTCGCGTGACACGCCGGTCTTGATGCGGCGCTGCTCGGCCACGTTCTTGTCGTTCACGACATAGACGTAGGGGCCGGCCTGATCGATGGCGATGGCGGCCTGCGGGATGGCGACCACGGACGGCGCCTTCGAATCCTCGATGACCACGCGCACGGTCTGGCCGTCGGTCAGCGTCGCATCGGGGTTGTCGAAGGTAGCGCGCACGATCTGGCCGTCGGTCTTGGGATCGACCATGACGTCGATGAAGTCGATGTTGCCCTTCTCCTTGTAGAAGCTGCCGTCGGCCAACCGCACCCGGACGCTCAGCGGATCGCCGACACTGTTGTCGCGCTTTGCCTCCAGGAGCTCGCGCTGCGTCACCGGGAACAGCACGCGGATCGGATTCTCCTTCACCACGGTCGCCAGCACGCCCGAGTCGGGCCCGACGATGTTGCCGGGCGACACCGAGGCGCGGCCGATGCGGCCGTCGATCGGCGACTTGATCTCGGTGTAGGAGAGCTGGATCTGGGCGTCGCGCAGCTGGGCGTTGGTGTCCTCGAGCTGCGCCTTGGCCTGGAGCTGCTCGGACAGGCGCTGGTCGTAGGTGACCTGAGTGCCGGTGTTGGTGCGCAGGAGCTCGGCGGCGCGCTTGAGCTGCAGCTCGGCGTTGTTGAGGGCGGCTTGCGCGGCGTCACGCTGGGCGATCTTCTGGGCGACTGCCGCCTGGTAGGGTTCGGGCTCGATGGTGAACAGGACCTGGTCCTTCTTGACCTCGTCGCCGTCGTTGAACTTGCGGGGCCCCAGGAAGCCCTTGACCCGGGCGTGCAGTTCGACCTTGTCGACGGCGGCGGCGCGGCCGATAAACTCGGCCTGGGCGGCGATCGGCTTCAGCTCGGCGGGCTGCACCAGAACGGCCGGCGGCGGCGCGCCCTGCTGGGCCTCGGCGCGCGCCCCCAGGACCGTCGCCAGCAGACACGCCGCGACGAGAGCCGATGTCCTTTGACGCCGCTCACTCATTGTCTTCGTCCCCACTCGTAGTAACTTCCAGACACTGCCTTAATTCGACAAAACGGTCACGGTATTTCCGACCGGCAACGGAGAAGGGAGTTGCAGTGCCAGTGGTGCGTTGGTTCGCTCTCATGCTGTCGTTGGCATTTGCGGTCGTGGCGTCCGATCTTGCCGCGCAGAATCGCAGCAGCTTTTCGAATCCCGCCGAATACGACGCCTACATGGCGGCACTCAATACGCGCGACGCCGAGAAGCGGGCGACGGCGATGGAAGTCTTCATCGCCTGGTATCCCACGAGCGTGCTGCGCACCGATGCCTACGAGCAGGCGATGGCCGCCTGGCACGCCGCCAACCAGCCGGCCAAGGCCGAAATCATCGCCGGCAAGCTGCTGCAGGCCGATCCCGACAACGTGCGCGCGCTCGCCAACCGCATCTACGGCGCGCGCGCGCGCGCCATCCGGGGCGATCGGGCTGCGATGGCGTCGATGGTCGAGGCGGCGGAGCGCGGCCGCGCCGCACTTGCCAAATGGCGCAAACCCGCCACGCTCGCCGACGACGTCTTCGCGCGTACCAAACAACAGCTGGGCGCGGTGTTCAACGGTGCGCTGGGCGACGCGGCCTTGCAGGCCAAGGACTACGACAAGGCCCGGCGCCACTATCGCGAGGCCGTGGCGGCGGAGCCCGACAACCTCCAGGACGTCTATCAGTTGGCCGTGTCGCAACTCGAGGGTACGCCGCTCGATGCGTTGGGCTTCTGGTATGCCGCGCGCTCCATTGCCATCGCGCGCGCCGCCAAGAGCGAGGCCGCAGCCGCCGACATCGACCGTTACGTGCGCTCGCGCTATCGCATCTATCGCGGCAGCGAGCAGGGCTGGAACGAATTGCTGGCGCGTGTCGTCGCGGGCGAGCGGGCGCCGCCTGCGGGCTTCGTCAAGTCGATTCCCCACGCGCTCACGCCGCCCGAAGCCGCCCTGCAGGTCGTCGAGGACCACGATCCCGCCTCGCTCTCGTTCACCGACTGGGCGCTCGTCCTCAGCCATCGCGACGCCACGCCCGCCAACAAGACGGCGGCCGAAAAAGTGTGGAAGGTGATCGCCGACAAGCAGCAGGGCGGCGGCACGCGGCTCAAGATCCCGGTGAAGGTGATCAGAGCCACACCCGACATCATCGAGGCGGCGATCACCGACGAGTCCCAGGCAGCCGACATCGCCGATCTGCACATCGCCATGGCGCGCCCGCTGGCGCCGCTGCCCGCGGTCGGCGACAACATCGCGATCATCGGCACCTTGAGCGATTACCGCCCGCAGCCCTTCCAGTTCATGATGACGCAAGCCGAGCTTGCGGAGGAGTCGCTGCCCGTGGCCGGCGGCGCCTGCGCCGATCCCCGGCCGCAGGTCTGTACGCGCGACTATCGGCCGGCCTGCGGGCTGCGCCGCGACGGCGGCCGCAAGACCTACGGCAATGCGTGCAGCGCCTGCAGCGATCCCGAGGTCGTGACCCAGGCGGCCGGCGCCTGCCCTTAGAAAATGGCGCGGGGGAGGGGCTTGCCAGGAAGGCCGGGGGTTGATACTGAAGAAATCACTTAACTATTGCGCTTCTGCAATTGGATCTTTCGGCATGTCGCTCAAGTTCTTTTTCCATCCCCTCGCGTCGTACTGCCAGAAGGTGCTCATCGCCCTGTACGAGAACGGGACGCCCTTCGAGCCGCACGTCGTCGATTTCTCGAACGAGGCCTCGGCCGCCGCCTTCCGGAAGCTATGGCCGGTCGCCAAGATGCCGGTGCTGCGCGACGACGCGCGAAACCGGACGATTCCCGAATCCAGCATCATCATCGAGTATCTGGCGCAGCACTATCCGGGACCCACGGCGCTCATTCCGGCGGATGCGGACCGCGCGCTGCAGACGCGTCTGCGCGACCGCTTCTACGATCTCTACGTCCACGAACCCATGCAGAAGATCGTCGGCGACAGGCTGCGGCCCGCCGGAAAGAACGATCCGCACGGCGTTGAAGCGGCGAGGGCGCAGCTGCGGACGTCCTACGGCATGATCGACGAGGAGATGGCGGCGAAGACCTGGGCGATGGGCGATGCCTTCAGCCTGGCCGACTGCGCGGCCGGACCGCCGCTCTTCTTCGCCAACAAGCTGATGCCGTTCGGCGACATCCACCGGAACCTGGCGCGATATTTCGAGCGTCTGACGAAGCGTCCTTCCTTCGCCCGCTCGCTCGCCGAGGCCGAGCCGTACATGAAGCTGTTTCCGGGTTGAGAGGAAGCGACGTGCTGCAGTCATCCACCCCGCTCGATCTCGCCTTCCAGGCGCT
>DASZJU010000130.1:0-2882 GCA_035947815.1 Reyranella sp. | reverse complement strand
GAGCACGACAATGTCCGGGAAGCCGCCGGGCCCGTTAGTCCGGGTGTCTCAATTCCATGACCCGGTGTCTCAAGACACTTGCATCGACGATGAGACAACGGCAGTGGCGGTAATCGGAATTTCACCCCGCGGGTCCGCGATTGGCATATGCTCCCGCACCCATGCTTCAGTCGCGTCAGTCGCTTCCGCTTAGTACCTTCGAAACCGCTTCGCTTAGGCCAAAGGAGCAGTTCACCGCTTGGCGCGAGAGCATCGCGCCCCTGTTCGACGCCGTGCCGCTGGGCGACAGCGAGCCGCCGTCCTTCTTCGGTGAATTCAAGACCTATGTCGTGGGGCCGCTGATGATGGGCGGCACGGCATTCGACGGCCACCGCTATGGGCGGACTGCCGCTCGCGTCCGGCGCGATAGCCTCAACCATTACCATCTCACCCTGCACCTCTCAGGCGGATTTGTCGGACGATGCGACGAGCATGACATCGTGGTTGGGCGGGGCGACATCACACTGCTGGATTTCGCTCGACCGATCGCCCTCGAATCGCGCCAAGCGGAACTGCTGGCGATCGGCGTACCGCGCGAGATTCTCCAGCTCAGCATTCCCGTGCGCGATCACCATGGGCTGGTGCTGCGCGGCGATAGCAGTCTCGGCGGGCTGCTGGCCGACCACATCCACTCGCTCGTCGCGCGGCTGCCGGGAATGACCGTCGAGGAAGCGATCGCGGCGTCGTCGGGGGTGGCCGGGATGATCGCCGCCTGCTTCCAGCCGAGCGCGGCCACCTTCGCGAACGCCAGGCCCGAGCTCCAGGAATCGCTCGGCAACCGAATCCGCCAGCACATTGCGCAGAGCCTGCACAAGGGGCCCCTTTCGGCGGACGATATCTGTACGGCCTTCCATATCTCGCGGGCCTCGCTCTACCGCCTGTTCGAGCCCCTTGGCGGCGTTTCGGCCTATGTCCAGAACCAGCGGCTGTCGCGCACCTTCACCGCCCTGATGAACCCGCTGCAGAATCATCGGAAGATTTCCGAGATCGCCTACGAATGGGGGTTCGGCAGCGAAGCTCATTTCAGCCGCGCCTTCCGCAAGACCTTCGGCATGACGCCGCGCGAAACGCGGTCGATCCTGCGGGAGACAGCCTCCGCCCACGCCGGCCTTCAGGAGTGGCTGCCGCGGCTCCGTCGGCCCTAGAGTCGACTGCTTGCACGAACAGTCGGCATGACGCCCTTGGCGATCTCTTCGAGATCGCTTACCGCGTGACGCAACGACATGCCGGGCTGTCGCGCCTGGAAGATGAGATGGTCGAGCGCCAGACGCGGTAGCCAGGAAACCATCTTCGCCGCAATGTCGGCAGGCGTGCCGAGGAACCATCGGTCCTGCATGAAAGTCTCGGACATGTAATGGGGGTTGTCGCCGGTGAGCGGCTTGCGTTCGCCGGTTGCCGGATCGATGTAGGTCTGGCCCGTGCGTTCCGGCGCATACTGGACGCGGTAGACGTGGTCGAGATAGGGCTGGTGCCGCTTGATCGCGTCGGCCGCCGAATCGCCCACGAGAATCTCGCGCATCAGAGCATGCGGCAAGCAGCCGGCGTTTTGGCGCGCGACCTCGTCGTCGAACGAGCGGATCTGGCGCACCAGATGCTCGAGCTCAATCAGCGGCGCGACGAGCAGACCGGCGCGATGACGCACGGCGCGCGCGCGGGCCAACGGGGCGGCGGCGCCGATCCACAGCGGCAGCGGACCGGGCTTGACCGGCGGCGGCCGCAGCAGCCCGCCCTTCACCTTGTATACGCGTCCCTCATAGTCGAAGCGCTCGCCACGCCAGGCAAGGCCGAGAATGTCCAGCGACTCCTCGAAGGCGGTCGTGCGCCTGGCATAGGGCCAGCCGAACATCTCGAATTCAGCGGGGCGATAGCCCTGCCCAAGACCGATCTCGACCCGGCCGTCCGAGAGATTGTCGAGCACCGACAGATCCTCGGCGAGACGCAGCGGATGGCCGTGCAACGGCGCCAGCGCTACGGCCTGGCCGATGCGGCAGTTGGGAGCAGCAACCGCAAGGGCCGCACAGGCGACGACGGGCGACGGACAGTAGCCGTCAGCCTCGCCGTGATGCTCGCTCACCCACAGGGAGTCGAAGCTGAGCCGGTTCGCTTCGGCCGCCAGTTCGATTCCTTCGCGGTATGCCTTGTCCCACGGCTCGCCGATTCCCTGATGCACCTGGAAGCTGAGCGCCAGGCCGAACTTCGGCGCTGCCATCGGTCAGCCGCCGAGTTGCTGCTTAAGCTCGGCCCAGCGGTCCATGATCGGCAGGAGCTTGTCTTCCTTCTCCGCCGGCAAGGTGAAGACGACGCGGTCGATGCCGATCTCCTCGCAGAAGCGCAGGCCGTCGATCTTGTCGGGCACGCGGAAGATGCTGATCGGCAGGGTGGCGGGATCGCGGCCGGCCTCCGTCGCCATCTTGCGGAACTGCTCGATGACGACGCCGACGCCGTCCTTTGCGAGACGGTCGGCGCGGGGAATCCAGCCGTCGCCGTAGCGGATCGCACGGCGCGCGGCATAGGGGAAGGCGCCGCCGACGATGATCGGCGGATGCGGCTTCTGGGCCGGCTTGGGCCACTGCTTCATCTTGTCGAAGTTGACGAATTCGCCGTGATATTCGGGCTCTTCCTCGGTCCAGATGGTCTTCATCGCCTCGATCCGTTCGCGCGCCAGCTTGTGGCGGCTGCCGAAGACCGTGCCATGGTTCTCGATCTCGTCCTGGTTCCAGCCGTTGCCGACGCCGAACAGGAAGCGGCCGTTGGACAGTTGGTCGATCGACGAGACAACCTTGGCGGTGACGATGGGATCGCGCTGGGTCAGCAGCGCGATGCCGGTGCCGATCTTGAGCTTG
>DASZJU010000129.1:0-4463 GCA_035947815.1 Reyranella sp. | reverse complement strand
CCCGGCGATGAACGTGATCATTCCACCAGCCTCACCTCGGCATCCACGCTCATCGTGGCGTCGCCGAAGCCCACGCGTCGGCCGCTGACCGGGGCCGCGTCGCGATAGTCGAGCCCGATCGCCACCCGCAGGCTGTCGCCGCGCGGGCTGATGTTGTTGGCCGGATCGAAGCCCACCCATTCGAGGCCGGGCACCCAGGCCTCCGCCCAGGAATGGCTGGTGCGACCGACATGCAGCTCGGGATCGTCGTTGCGCAGGTAGCCGCTGACGTAGCGTGCCGGCACGCCGAGCCGGCGGCAGCAGGCGATGAAGATGTGCGCGTCGTCCTGCGCCACGCCGGCGCCGCGCGCCAGCGCCTCGAGCGCCGTCGTCTCCACCGTCGAGGCGCCGGTCTTGTAGGCGACTCTTTCGCCGACGCGCTTCATGACCTCGTGCAGAACGGCGACGCGCTCCGTCGGGTCGGCGGCCTGTTCGGCAAGACCTTCGATCAGCGGATCGAAGCTCGCATCATGGCGGGTGAGATTCGAATTGCGCAGCCAGAACGGCGCGGGCAGCGTCGGCACCTCGGCGTAGCGCAGCCACTGCTCGGAGCCGCTGTATTCGTAGACGCCGAGCACCACGATCTCGACATGGTCGTGCTGCTGCGCCACCGAAAAGGTCGTGACCTGGTTGCCGTGGCCGTCGAGCCATTCGGAGCGCTTGCCCGGCCCGTCGATGCGCCACGAGACGATACGCTGGCCGGCCGCGGGCTTGGGCGTGAGCCGCACATCGTGGATCGAATGGCCGGAGGGCTGGTCGAAATCGAAGCGCGTGGCGTGATGGACGGAAAGGCGCATGCTTGCTCGCTCAATCCAGCAGGAACTGGCGGCCGATTTCCTCGGACAGCGTGGCGATGTCGCCGCGCACGCCGCCCAGGAATTTCCTCAGTCCGATACCGAACACCTGGTCGATGCGCACATAGCGCAGCCTGGCGTGCAGCTCGCCGGACAGCCGATCGGCCTCGCCGCGCGTGCCGTAGGCCTCGGCCAACTCCTGCATGTTGAGATCGGCCATCCATAGGCAATGGTGTACCGAGCGCGGCACGTCGCGGCGCAGCATCATCAGCTCGGCGACCTTGATGGGATCGAGCGCGCTGCGATAGATGCGCCGGTAGGTGCGGACCGCCCCGATGCAGGCCAGCACTTCCGACCAGGCGAAGTAGTCGGGACTGTCGGTATGCGGGTCGCCGTCCGGCCGCAGCAGGTGGAACTTAACGTCGAGGATGCGGGCGGTGTTGTCGGCGCGCTCCAGGAACGCGCCGAGCTGCAGGAAATTATAGGCCTCGTCGCGCAGCAGGGTGACCTGCGCGGCGCCGAAGATCATCACCGCCTGCTTCTTCACCGATTCGATCAACGCGCCGCGGTCGAGCGCGGTGCGGTCGACACGCAGGCGGCCGTTGAGCTCGAGCCACAGCGCGTTCAGGCTCTCCCACACATCGACCGTGATGTTGTTGCGCTCCTCGCGGGCGTTGCGGCGTGCCGCGCCGATCGAGCTCACGATCGAGGAGGGGTTGTTCTCGTCGACCACCAGGAAGTCGATCAGGCTGGCCAGCCGGCCGCTCGATTGCTGCTGGGTCTGGCGGAACTCGTCCTCCATGCCGAAGATCGCGGCGACGCCGGCCGCTTCCTCGCCGCGCGATTGCAGCGCCAGGCGCTGGGTCGCCTCGATGAGCCGCGCCGT
Organism: Reyranella sp.; assembly: GCA_035947815.1. Classification (GTDB taxonomy): domain Bacteria; phylum Pseudomonadota; class Alphaproteobacteria; order Reyranellales; family Reyranellaceae; genus Reyranella. The sequence goes on along the minus strand of DASZJU010000129.1, from coordinate 2,744 downwards.
CGACTTGGCGCGCTGCAGGTAGCGCCCCATCCAGTACAGATTCTTGGCAGTGCTGCTCAGCATGTGCTGGGCGCGCGCCACTCCAGTGGCGCGATCTTCTGTGTGATTGAACGATGACGCGCCACTGGAGTGGCGCGCCCCCAGCAATGACGTCTCTGTAGGAAGCGACGCACGCTACCCGCCCGCCGTCGGATCCGGCGCCAGCACCCAGGTGTCCTTGGTGCCGCCGCCCTGGCTCGAATTCACGACCAGCGAGCCCTCCTTCAGCGCCACGCGCGTGAGGCCGCCGGGAATGATGGTGATCTTGCGTCCCGACAGCACGAACGGCCGGAGGTCGACATGGCGCGGCGCCACGCCCTGACTGACGAAGGTCGGGCAGGTCGACAGCGCCAGGGTCGGCTGGGCGACGTAGTTGTCGGGCCGGCTCTTCAGCAGCGCCGTGAATTCCTCGATCTCGACCTTGCTCGAGGTCGGCCCGACCAGCATGCCCTTGCCGCCCGAGCCATGGATTTCCTTGACGACCAGTTCGGCGAGCCGTTCGACCACGTACTTGAAATCGTCGGCCCGATCGCAGCGCCAGGTCGGCACGTTGGCGAGGATCGGCTCCTCGCCGAGATAGAAGCGCACCATCTCGGGCACATAGGTATAGGTCGACTTGTCGTCGGCCACGCCGTTGCCGAGCGCGTTCACGATGTTGACCCGCCCGGCGCGCAACGCGCCCAGCAGCCCGGCGACGCCGAGATAGGAATCCGGCCGCATCGCCAGGGGATCGAGGAAGGCATCGTCGACCCGGCGATAGATCACGTCGACCCGCTGCGGGCCGCGGGGCGTGCGCATGTAGACGCGGCCCTCGTCGACGAACAGGTCGGAGCCTTCGACCAGCTCGATGCCCATCTCGTCGGCGAGGAAAGCATGCTCGAAATAGGCCGAGTTGAAATGGCCCGGCGTCAGCAGCACGACGTTGGGCTCGGCGTCGTCGCTGAACGACACCGACCGCAGGGTTGCCAAAAGCTCCTCGGAGTAATCGGCGACGGGCAGCACGCGCATGGCCGAGAACAGCTCGGGCGCCAGCCGCATCATGACCTCGCGGTTCTCCAGCACGTAGGAGACGCCCGACGGCGTGCGCACATTGTCCTCGAGGACGTAAAAGTCCTTTTCGCCGACCCGCACCAGGTCGATGCCGGCGATGTGGGCGTGCACACCGCCCGGCAGCTCCAGTCCCTGCGCCATCGCCACGAACTCGGCGTTCATCAGCACCTGCTGCTCGGGGATGATGCCGGCGCGGCAGATCTCGCGCTCGCCGTAGGCGTCGGCGAGGAAAGCATTGAGCGCCCGCACGCGCTGCACCAGGCCCTTGTGCAGATACTCCCACTCGTCCCAGGCGATGACGCGCGGAATGATGTCGAAAGGGATTGTCGTTTCGGCGCCGTCGACCGCGCCATAGGCGCCGAAGGTGATGCCGTGGCGGCGGTAGAAGAGGTCGACCTCGTGCCGCGTCGCCGCGATCTTCTCCGGCGAGGTTCGCGCCAGCCAGTCAGCCACACCGCGGTAGGGCGCACGGACGGAGTCCGCCGCGCCGGAATTCATCTCGTCAAATGCCTTGGCTGCCATCCGGCATTTCACCCCTTAGCGAATCACAATATAAGCAATCGACGGGCCAACAAAGCGCTGCTGGGGGCGCGCCACTCCAGTGGCGCGTCTTTGTCGAGGCAAAAGAAGACCGCGCCACTGGCGTGGCGCGCCCCCAGCGAAGGAGGAAACGCGTGAAGCAGGTGCTGATCGACCGTTACGGAACGCCGTGGGACGTTGCGCACGCCGCCGACGTGCCGGACGTGGGCGGGCCCGCTGCCGACGAAGTCGTGTTCGACGTCCTGGCCTTTCCCATCAACCCGGCCGACATGTGGTTCTGCCGGGGAAGCTATAGGCTGAAGCCGCCCCTGCCGGCGACGCCGGGCGCCGAGTGCGTCGGCCGGATCGCCGCCGTCGGCGGCGCGGTGAAGCACGTCAAGAAGGGCGATCTCGTCATCAACCTGCAGCGTGAGAACTGGACCCAGCGCCGCAAGGTGAAGGGCGACGATGCGATCCCGCTGCCGCCCGGCATCGACCTCAAACAGGCGGCGATGGTCCGCATCAATCCGCCGACGGCTGCGCTCATGCTGTCCGATTTCGTCGATCTCAAGCCGGGTGACTGGGTGATCCAGAACGTCGCCAACTCGGCGGTCGGTCGGCTGCTGATCGTGCTTGCCAGGCAACGCGGCCTGCGCACGGTGAACGTGGTGCGACGGGCCGAGCTCGCAGACGAACTGAAGGCGCTGGGCGGCGACATCGTGATCGTCGACGGCGACGATCTGGCGCAAAGGGTCGCCAAGCAGACGGCCGAGGCCAGGATCATGTTGGGCGTCGAGGCGATCGGCGGGGCCGCCACCGGACGCCTCGCCGACTGCATCGCGACGGACGGCACCCTGGTTCATTACGGCTCGATGAGCGGCGAGGATCCCGAGGTCGGGCGCAGCAACTTCATCTATCGTGGGGTCAGGCTCACCGGCTTCATGCTCGGCCGCTTTCTGGCCAAGCGCAGCCCCGAGAAGATCCGTGAGATCTATGCCGGGCTCGCCGCCCAGGTCATGGCCGGCAAGCTGCAGGCGCCGGTCGACACGGTTTACCCGATCGAGAAGATCAAGGATGCGCTGGCGCACGCCGACAAGGGCGGACGCAACGGCAAGATCCTGGTGAGCCCCAACGGG
>DASZJU010000128.1:0-24966 GCA_035947815.1 Reyranella sp. | reverse complement strand
GATTCCGACCTCCGCCTTTCGTGCGGCTGGGAACCGCACCAGGACCAGGAGCGCCGGCAGGAGCACGATGCTGAGAGCAAACGCCACGATCATGCCGAGGCCGGCAATGGTGCCGAGCTCGGCCACGCCGATATAGCTGGTCGGAAGGACGGCGTAGAAGCCCGCGCCAATCGCCGCTGCCGACAGCGCCAGCGGCCGTCCGATGCTGGCGCCCGTCTCGGAGAGTGCCGCCTCGCGGTTGGGCTGGACCAGCCGCGAGGCTAGAGCACGGACACTGAACTGAATGCTGAAATCGACGCCAAGGCCGACGAAAAGCGGAATGAAGGCCATCGAGAGAAGGTTGAAGCGGCCTGTTACCAGTAGGCCGGCGGCGGCCGTCAGAGCGAGGCCGATCAGCGTCGTGGCCGTGATCGCAAGAACCACGCGTACAGAGCGGACCGCCAGCCACAGGATCCCGAACAATGCCGCAAGCATCGTCCCGAGGACCAGATGAGCATCCTGGGCAAGCGACGCGAATTCCTCATCCGCCAGTGGTACGGCTCCTGTCAGGCGAACGGTCACACCATGCGCCGGATCAAGGCCGAGAGACTGGGCGATGGTGCGGATCGCTTCGCTCGCCGCGGCACCCGGCTCCAACGCAGCATAGTCCATCACCGGCTGAACCAGCAGGACATGCCGTATCTCGCGCAGATCGGGCGATTTCTCGCCGATGAAGAACTTCCGCCAGGAAAAGAAGGCCGGCCGCCCGGCCACGGCGTCCTCGAACGTCTTCGAGAAGGCCGTCATCGTCGGTTCGATGTCTTGCAGCGAAACCTCGCCCTGCTTGAGACCTTGCAGGACGTCGGTCAGGACAACCAGGGCGCCGCGTAAACTCGGATCGGCCGTCAGCCGCGTCAGGAGGGGCGCTGCGCGTATGAGGCCACTCGTCGCCGCCTCCACGTCAGCCGACGGCAGGAACAGCAATCCTTCACGCTCAAAGAAAGCGCCTCCGTCGGGCCATCGCACGGTCTGGAAAAGATCCTGCCTCTCCGTCAGAGCAGCGGCCAGGCGCCTCGCCGCGTCATCGGCAAGTTCGGGAGTGGCGCCATCGACTACAACCATGGTGAGGTTGTTGAATTGAGGAAACGAAGCTTCGAAGGCGAGCTCTCTTTGCCTCCATTCCAGCCGTTGCGAGATCAGCTGGGAGGTATCGGCAGTCATCGCAAAGTTTTGGGCAATGAACACCAGCGCCGCCAGCGTGAGGCCGGCGACCAAGAACAGCACGGTCAGGGGGTGCCGCGTGCTGGCTGCGACAATGCGGCCGATCGACAAAATCCGGGTCGACAAAATGCCTCTCAGGAAAGGGTGCGGCCAACGGCCAATTCTCGCCGACATAGGCAGACAGTGGCGAATGGCCAGGACTTATTTTGCAATATCCCTCATTCCACCAAGGCATGTGGCGCGGCGGTCACATCATGTTATGCTTTTTGGGAACAGAGGTGGATTCTGCGGTCCCACCAAGGCAACAGTATGTCTGGTTCGTGTTCGGCTCGTGGTAGCATCAGGGCCGCGGGGCCGTCAGCCAATCAATGGCGTGTAGAATCGCGATTAACCTGTCCGCTCCCCGAGAAAGCTTTGCGCATGGAAACGCGGATGGTCATGCCGCTCGCGGCGAGGTCTCAGCTTCCGATCGTGACGCCCGCATCGGCGATGATGGTCTGGCCGGTGATGAAGGCGCCGGCCTTGCCCGCCAGCATGACGGCGATGCCGCCGATATCGTCAGGCTCGCCGATGCGGCGGAGCGGCGCCGTCTGCAGCCGCTTGTTGAGATATTCAGGATTGTCCCACAAGGCCTTGGCGAAGTCGGTTCGCACCAGGCCGGGCGCGATGGTGTTGATGCGGATATTGTCCGGCCCCAGCTCGGTCGCGAGGTTGCGCGCGAGCTGCATGTCGGCCGCCTTGGAGATGCCGTAGGCGCCGATCACCGGCGTACCGCGCACACCGCCGATCGACGAGACGATGATGATCGAGCCGTCCTTCTTGGCGCGCATGTCGGGCAGGCAATTGGTGATCAGCCAGATGTTCGACAGGATGTTGTTCTGCATGATCTTCATGAACACTTCGTCGGGCATCTTCTCGGTCGGCCCGTAATAGGGGTTGGTCGCCGCGTTGCAGACCAGCACGTCGACCGGCCCGAGCTGAGCCTTGGTCTCGGCGATCAGCTTCACGCACTGCGCCTTGTCGGAGATGTTGCACGGGATGACGATCGCCTCGCCGCCCGCCTTCCTGATCTCGGCGGCGGCCTCCTCGCAGGCAGGCTGCTTGCGGCTCGACACCACGACCCTGGCGCCCTGCAGCGCAAGATGCATCGCGATCGACTTGCCGATGCCCTTGCTCGAGCCGGTGACGACGGCGACCTTGCCTGAAAGGTCGAAAAGCGGCGATGCCATGCGGTTTCCTCCGAACGAAATGTCCATGTGTTGACCGGACTATAGACCAGCATGCGACGCAAGGCGCATCATCTGCCATAGTCGCAGCCGATGTCTCCTCCCAGCAGACGGCGCGTCATGGCCGCCGGCGCCATCGGCAACGTGCTCGAATGGTACGACTTCTCGATCTACGGCTTTTTCGCCGTCGCGATCGGCCGCACCTTCTTTCCGCAGGAAGAACCGGTGACGCAGGTGCTGGCGGCTTTCGGCGTGTTCGCCGCCGGCTACCTGATGCGGCCGCTGGGCGGCATCCTGGTCGGCCATATCGGCGATCGCCGCGGCCGCACCGCGGCCCTCACCTTCTCCGTCGTGGCGATGGCGCTGCCGACCTTCCTGGTCGGCATCCTGCCGGGCTTCGCAACGCTGGGGCTGGCCGCGCCGGTCCTGCTCACGCTTTTGCGCATGATCCAGGGCCTGTCAGTCGGCGGCGAATGCACCACCGCCTTCATCTTCCTGGCCGAACAGGCAGCACCCGGACGGCGCTGCGTGGCGGGCGCCATCGCCTCGTGCGCGGTCACGGTCGGGATGCTGCTGGGCTCGGCGACCGGCGCGGTCTTCTCCGCCCTGCTGTCGCCCGATGCGCTGGCGAGCTGGGGCTGGCGCGTTCCCTTCGTGCTCGGCCTGTTCGTCGGCCTGGCGGGGTTCTTCCTGCGGCGCAGTGTCGAGGAGACGCCCCGGCCGCCCGCCACCCCGTCGTCGCGTTCCCCGCTCGCCGAAACGCTGCGCCACCAAGGGCCGCTGGTGGCCAAGCTGGCCGGCTTCGCGGTGTTCAACTCCGTCAGCTTCTACTTGGTGTTCCTCTATGTCGCGAGCTGGCTGCAGACCGTCGACGGCATCGCCCCGGCGCATGCACTCGGCATCAACACGCTCGCCATGGTCCTGCTGCTGCCGGTCATGCTGGCCGCGGGTTGGCTGAGCGACCGCGTGGGCCGCAAGGGGCTGCTGCTCGGAGCGATCGCGCTGGGCTTCGTGGCCGCAGTTCCGCTGTTCCAGCTGATGCTGCACCTGACGCTGGTCGTGGCGGGCCAGCTCGGCATGGTGCTGCTGGTCGGCCCGCCGCTCGGCATCCAGCCCGCCTTCATGGTCGAAGCGACCCCGCCTGCCGCGCGCTGCACGACGATCGCGCTCGGCTTCAACGCGACCTTCGGCATCGTCGGCGGAACAACGCCTCTGGTTGCGACCTGGCTGGTCCATCGCACGGCCGACGATCTCAGTCCCGCTTTCATGATCATGGGCGCGGCGGTGATCTCCTTCGCTTCCGTCCTGACGTTCCGGGAGGTGCCTCGCCCGCTGGCCTCCGCCGCGCCACCATGATCGTGAGGTAGCACGGCACGGGATTGTCCGACGCTTCGAGCTCCGAGGCCTGCTCGAGCGCCACGATGTCGAAATCCGCGGCGAAGGTCTTGTGGAAGCGGTCGTCGTCCCAATAGCTGATCATATGACCCGGCCGGTCGCTGTATTCGTAGACATCGTCGCCGTGGTGATGGCTGTTCATGCGCGCGGGATCGAGGTCGCGCAGATCGCGCGTGCCGATGCACACGACGGCGCCCGGCCTGGCCACGGCCGCCAGCCTGCCGGCGAACCGGCCGGCCGCCCCCGGCTCGGTCATCAGGTGCAGGGTGCGATGGCTCAACATGGCATCGTATCCGGACTCGGGAAGCTGGGCTTCCGTGAAATCCGCCCTCAGCAAGGTGACCGACTTGACGCCCAGCGCCGCCAGCCGCGCTTCGGCCATGTGCTGGCCTTCCTCGGACGGGTCGATGCCGGTCATGGCAAGGCCACGACGGGCGAGTGCCACCAGGTCGCAGCCGTAGCCGATTTTCGAGCACGCGGCGCTGTGGTCGCGGTAGCGCTGGTTCCAGAATGTCGCCGCAGCCTCGCTCACGGCGCCACGCTAGCAGCTCACGACAGCGCGTGATAGCGTGCGCCGTCACGCGAAGAGGATCGAGGGATGCAGCCGCAGACGAGTCGAGCAACCGCCGCGCCCGTGCCGCCGACCATGATCGGCGGCGAGATTCCGCTGATTGATGTTTCGGGTTATCTGGCGGGCGAGCCGGGCGCCGCCCAGCGCGCCGCCGCCGAGCTGCGCTTCGCCTTCGAGCATGTCGGCTTCTACTATCTGGCTGGCCACGGCGTGCCTCAGCCGCTGATCGACCTGGCCTATGCCGAAGCGGCGCGCTTCCACGCTCAGCCAATCGAGCAGAAACTCGCCGTCAAGGTCGACGAGCACAATATCGGCTACATGCCGATTGCCCTGAAGCCGCCGCCCAATGCCGCCGCGCAGGGCAAGAAGCCCAGCCAGAACGAGGCCTACTTCCTGCGCCGCGAGCGCCGCGCAGACGATCCCGACGTGCTCGCCAACCGCCGCTTCCATGCCATGAACAAGTGGCCGAGCGAGAGCGACCTGCCGGGCTTTCGCGCCAACATGCTGGGCTACATGGGCACACTCGAAGCGCTGTGCAAAAAGCTGGTGCGCCTCTATGCGCTGGCGCTCTTCCTGCCCGAGACCTTCTTCGACGCCTGCTTCGCCGAGCCGCACATGATCCTGCGCATGTCGCGCTATCCCGTGATCGACGGCGCCGACGACACGCTCGCCAGCCTGGTGCCGCACACCGATTCCGGATTCATGACGTTGCTGCCGCCCAACAAGGTCCAGGGCCTGTCGATCCTGCTGCCCGACGGGCGCTGGATGGACGCGCCGGGCCTCGACGACGCATTCGTGGTCAACGGCGGCGACATCCTGCATCGCTGGACCAACGAGCGCTTCCTGTCGACGCCGCATCGCGTGCGCAACGTCTCCGGCCAGCTGCGCTACGCTGTGCCGTTCTTCTTCGATCCCAACCACGACACGATGATCGACTGCCTGCCGACATGCCAGTCCGCCGAGCGGCCGGCCAAATATCCGCCGATCAAGTTCGGCGACTATGCGCTGTGGTTCGCCGCCCAGCGCTACGAGCACATGGCCAAGGTGCAGACGCCGGCCGAGGCCGACATCGCGCCGGGTGCGCGCGCCACGGCACGTTGGTGACTCTATCCGGACTCGGCGCATTCCATGCGCCTGCGGCGTCCCGCCCGCTTATGATCCTGAAGCGGGCGGGACGCCCGCGGTCCACTTGACGCTGTCCTGACCGTCAGGGCGTTCTGGAACACCGAGAAGAAGTAGCCTTCGCTCCATGCTGTCTCGCCGGGTGTTGATCGCATCGTCGGTGGCCGTCGCCTCGACCGCACGAGCAGCCGATCCCGCCTGGATCGACGCCCACACCCACGTCTTCGTGCGCGGGCTGAAGCCCGCCGTCGATGCGCGTTATTCGCCGGACTACGATGCCTCGTGGCAGACCCTGCTGGCGCTCGCCGAGAAGAACGGCGTCGGTCGCGCGGTGATCCTGCAGCCGTCGTTCCTGGGCTACGATAATTCCTACCTGTTCAGTGCCCTGAAGGCCGAGCCCGGGCGCTTGCGCGGCGTGCCGTGGATCTCGCCCTCGGTCGAGACCAGCGCCGCCGACTGGGAAGAGATGGCGCGCATCGGCGTCAAAGGCCTGCGCTTCCCGATCTTCGGCCTGCCGACGCCGCAATGGTCGGCCTATCGCGACATGCTGGCCGAGGCACTCAAGCGCGACTGGCCGATCCATCTCTATGTCGAGAGCAAACGGCTGCCCGACATGCTGCCCATGCTGCTCGATGGCGGCCACAAGCTGGTGATCCCGCATTTCGGCATGTTCGACCGCAAGCTCGGCCCGTTGCGCGATCCGGGCTTCGAGCTGCTCCTCCAGAAGGCCAGCACTGGCCGGATCTGGGTCGTGCTGAGCGGCGCCTACCGGGTGGGGCTCGAGCGGGCGCGTCCGGCGGGGCCACTGCTGCTCGCCGCCTTCGGGCCCGACCACCTGATGTGGGGCAGCGACTGGCCGCATACCGACACCGATCTCGATCGCGTCACGACCTATCCGAAGACGCTGCAATTGTTGGAGGAATTGGTGCCCGATGCGGCGACGCGGCAGAAAATCCTCGTCGATACGCCGGCCCGCCTTTACGGCTTCTAGAGCGCCCCGCCCTCGACGCCGCGGCCCTCGGCGCGCCAGCGCAGCATGCCGCCGGGCAGGTTGGCGATTTCGGCGAAACCCGCCTTCTGCAGGATCGCCGTGGCGTGCGCCGAACGGCTGCCGGCGCGGCACACCGCGACGATCGGCTTGTCCTTGGGCAGCTCGCTGGCGCGGGCGGCAAGATCGCCCAGCGGCACCAAGGTGGCGCCGCGGATGTGGCCCAGCGGGCCGCTGAATTCGTTGGGCTCCCGCACGTCGAGCACGCGTACCTTGGCGAGGTTCTCCTCCAGCCAGTGCGGCTCGACTTCCCACACGCCGCCGAAGGTGAAGCGCAGAGGCGCCCAGCACGGATCTTCCATCGTTCCTGGCGGCACGCCGGCATCATTACCAGGTTGGCCGCAGCGCAGGTTGGCCGGCACCGCCTCGTCGATCTTCTTCGGATGCGGTAGGTCGAGGTTCTTCATGTAGCCGACATAGTCGCCCTCGCCGACCTCGCCACCGAGCCGTGGATTGAACTTCTTCTCCTCGGCGACGCTGGTGGCGGTGAGGCCGCGATAGTCGTGCGCCGGATAGAGCAGGCAGGTTTCGGGCAGCGAGAAGATGCGCGAGCGCACCGAGCGATAGAGCGCGCGCGGATCACCTTGCTGGAAGTCGGTGCGGCCTGAGCCGCGGATCAGGATACAGTCGCCGGTGAAGGCCATGCTCTCGTCATCGAGCACGTAGGTGACGCAGCCGTTGGTATGGCCGGGCGTCGCCCGCACCTCCAGCGAACGCCGCCCGAAAGCCAGGCGGTCGCCATCGGCCAGAAGCCGATCGGCGCCCAACGCGCCCGATGCCGCCGCCAGCGCGATGCCGCTGCCGAGCTTCTGCTTCAGCAGCCACGCGCCGGTCACGTGATCGGCATGGACGTGGGTCTCGAGTGTCCACTGCAGTTTCAAGCCCAACTCGGTGATCAGGGCGGCGTCGCGCCGCGCCTGCTCGAACACCGGATCGATCAGCACCGCTTCGCCCGAGGCCGAGCAACCCAACAGGTAGGTGTAGGTCGAAGAGGTCGGGTCGAAGAGCTGGCGGAAAACGAGCATCGATTGTTCTTTGCTGGGGGCGCGCCACTCCAGTGGCGCGTCATTTCTTGTGTTGCGAGCGAAGACGCGCCACTGGGGTGGCGCGCCCCCGGCGGTTCACGCCGGCGCGCTGGCCTTGTCGATGGCGGCGACCGATTCAGCGTCTAGCTTGATGCCGGGTGAGGCGATCAGGTCCTTGAGCTGGTCGAGGCTGGTGGCGCTCACGATCGGCGCGGTGATCGACTTGCGCTGCATCAGCCAGGCGAGCGCCACCTGCGTGTCGCTGGCATTGTGCTTCTTGGCCGCCGCATCGAGTGCCTTCAGGATGCCGAAGCCCTTGTCGTTCAGGTACTTCTTCAGGCCGCCGCCGCGCTTGCTCTTGCCGAGGTCGGCCTCCGACCGGTACTTGCCGCTCAGAAAGCCACTGGCCAGCGAATAGTACGGGATCACGCCGATCCCCTCCTTCAGGCACTCGTTCTCGAGTTCGCCCTCGAACAGGCCGCGCTCCATGAGATTGTAGTGCGGCTGCAGGCTCTCGTAGCGCGGCAGGCCCTTGTCCTTGGCAATCTTGGCGGCCTCGGCCAGCCGCGCCGCTTCGAAGTTGGAGGCGCCGATCGCGCGCAGCTTGCCCGCCTTGATCAGCTCGCCGTAGGTCGAGAGCGTCTCCTCCTGCGGCGTGGCCCGGTCGTCCTTGTGCGACTGGAAGAGGTCGATGCGGTCGGTGTTGAGTCGCTGCAGCGATTCGTCGACCGATTTCTTGATATGGGCGCGCGACAGGGCGCCGGACTCCGGTAGCATGCCGCACTTGGTGGCGATCAGCACCTTGTCACGCTTCTTCGGGTCCTTCTTCAGCCAGTTGCCGATCACCGTCTCGGATTCGCCGCCCTTGTTGCCGGGCGCCCAGCGCGAATAGACGTCGGCGGTGTCGACGAAGGTGAAGCCGGCATCGACGAAGGCGTCGAGCAGCTTGTGCGAGGTGGCCTCGTCGGCCGTCCAGCCGAACACGTTGCCGCCGAAGGCAATGGGGGCGAATTCGAGGCCGGAATGGCCGAGCTTGCGCTTTTCCATGAGACTTCTCCTCTGATACTGACGTCGATTTTATTCGGCGGCCTTTGCCGGCGCGGCCGGCGGCAATGAGGCGACGGGCGCCACGGCCGGCGACGGTGCAACAGGCGGGGCCGCCATGGCAAACGGATAATTCGGCGTGGCGAACTGGATGCCGAGTGCGGGGAAGCTCTCGTACATGCGGCGGATCGCCATGCGCTGGACCAGGCTGGGATTCTTGGGCCGCGCCATGAACTTGAAGCGCACGATCAGCGAGTTGTCCTTGATATCGACCACGCCCTGCATCTTGAGCGGCTGCATCAGGATCGGCTTGAAGGTGGGCTCCTCCATCATGTCGGTGCCCAATTTCTTCACCGTCTTGCGCAGCAGCTCGACGTCGGTGCCGTGCGCGAAGGCGAGGTTGAACTTCACCACCGTCCAGTCGCGGCTGAAGTTGGTGATGTGGCCGACCTGGCCGAACGGCACGATGTGAAGCTGGCCGTTCTGGTGCCTGAGCTTCAGCGAGCGCACGCTAAAACCTTCGACCGTGCCCTTGACCTTGCTGCAGTCGACATACTCGCCGATACGGAAGGAATCCTCGGCCAGGAAGAACATGCCCGACACGATGTCGCGCACCAGCGACTGGCTGCCGAACGACACCGCCAGGCCGAACACCGAGGCGCCGGCGATCAGCGGCGTGATGTTGACGCCGAGCTCCGACAGCACCAGCAGACCGCCGACCACGACGATGACGGAGCCGGCGATGGCGCGCAGCAGCGGCATCAGGGTGCGCAGCCGCGAGGCGGCGATCTTGGCGTCGTCCTCGGCTTCGGCCGTGGCGTCGGCTGAAGGCAGCGGGTTCGAGGCGATATAGGAATCCATGCGAAACTTCACGAACCGCCAGAAGGCGTAGATCACCACGGCGCTCACCGCCGCGAGCTTGGCGCCACGGTCGTGCGGCAGCCATTCCTCCGGCGTCATGGCGCCCAGCACGCGGACCATCAGGGCGTCGGCGATCAGGATGATGACATAGAGGCGTGCCACCAGGCGCAGGCAGTCGGCCACCACGTCGCCGGCCATCGGCAGCTCCGACATGATGTGGCGCGTGATGCGGTGCATCAGCGTCTCGAACAGCAGCAACGCGATCAGCACCGACTCGATGAGGCTCAGGCCGCGCGCGGAGGTATTGCTTTCGGTCAGCGCGGCATAGACCGCCGCCAGCCCCAGCAGGCCGTAGAAGGTGAGGCCGAACATCCACCAGCGATGCGCCGTGTCGAGCTTCAACTGGCGGCCGATCTTGCGATCCGACACCATCGCCGACAGCCAAGCCGCCATCTCCTTGTGCCAGTGCCAGACGACCCAGAGCAGGCAGACCGCGATCAGCGGCGCGTAGAGGATGACGGCCGCACTGGTGATTTCGCGGCTGGCGCCCGTGGTCAAGAGCGCGCGCGCGATGTGATGGCCGATCAGCGGCAGGACGATCACCAAGTTCAGCGCCACCAGCAGGCCGCGCGCCGTGGCATCGTCGACCGGGGCGATACGGCCCTCCGGCGTGCCGGGTCTCAGCCAGGCGCGGAACAGCAGGTTGAACGACCGCCAGTAGACGAGCGCATGGAAGACGTCCTGGCCGAGCTTGCCGCCGATGCCCTGGGGATCGCCGGTCTGGGCAAGCACGAGGCGGGCAGCGATCACGAGCGCCAGCAGCGCGACCACGTCGAGCAGCACGGCGAGCCCGAAGGCGCGCAGCGGCGAGTGGCCGACCAGGCGGTCGAAGCCCCTGAGCCGCGCCCGGCTCAGCAGGAGGCGCGCGACGTATTCCGCTGCCAGGCCGGCCACCACGATGCCCAGCAGCAGGAGCGCGGTCCGGCTGCCCACGATGTCGGGCAGGTTGGCCAAATGCTGGCCCAGCGCGGGCAACTGATTCAGCGTGAATTCCAGCCGCTCGGTCAGCAGCGTGAGGAACGAACTCGTGGCGCCGTCGGCGCTGAAGGCGGTCCTGGCCGCGGCCGAGCCGGCCCACGCCGTGGCGAAACCGCCCAGCGCCGCTGCCGTGGCGAACCTTGACCGTGTCATCGTTTTCCCCCGCGGGATGGACGGTAAAGCCTAGGCCAAATAGTCCAAGGCCGCCAGACGACCCCAGTCGCGCGTCATGCCCGCCACTTAGAGAAAATCGCGCCACTGGAGTGGCGCGCCCCCAGCCATGAGATCTAGCGCACCATCGCGGCGCAGAAAAAGGTCGCGGTCGCCAGCACACCTAGAACCGTGCGGCCGGCGTGCAGGCGGCCCCAGCGCTTGATCAGGGCACGGGTCTGCGCCCCGGCGCCGAGAGGATCGGCGGCCTTGAGCTGGGCGTTGACCGGCTTGATGACGAGCAACGTATAGGGCCACGGCGCGAGCAGGAGGAAGGCGCCGATCAGCCAGCGCGGGTCACGGCCCTCCCACCACCAGGCGGCCAGACCGAGCACAAAGCCCGCCATGGCGAGACTTGCCTGCATCACGGCCGCCCGCTCGTAGGAACGCTGCCATTGGATGAGCGAAGCGCGCTCGTTGAGGGCAAGGCGCGCGGGCTGCTCGGCGAAATTCACATAAAAGGCCGCACCGGTGAACAGGGACGCCGTTACCAGGCCGAGAAATCCGAGGATCATGTGTCTTCCCGTGCCACGCGCACTGGACCACAACGCGGCCCTGGCATTATCGTTGCTCCTTGGAGCCTCGCGTAAGGAGTACAAATGGCCACCGAGACCATTCCCATCATCGACCTCGGCCCTTTCCTCGCCGGCGAGGAAGGCGCGCTCGACCGCACAGCCAAGGAACTGCACTTTGCGCTGACCGAGATCGGCTTCTACTTCATCGTCAATCACGGTGTGCCGCGGGAAAAGATCCGGGGCGTGTTCGACCAGGTGAGGCGCTTCCATGAGCAGCCGGTCGACAAGAAGCTCGAACTCAAGATCGACCTGAACAGCACCGGCTACCTGCCGCTGCGCGGCAATACGCTGCGGACGTCGACCGTGCAGACCGGCACCAAGCCCAATCTCAACGAGGCCTTCTTCGTCAAGCGCGAGATGCCGGCCGATCATCCCGACGTGCTGGCCGATCGCCGCTTCCGCGGCGCCAATCGCTGGCCCAATAATCTGCCGGGCTTCCGCGAAACCATCGTCGACTATTGCGACACACTGGAACGGCTGGTGCAGAAGATGGTGCGGCTCTATGCCCGCGCCCTCGACCTGCCGGCGGCGTATTTCGATGGCCCGTTCAAGGAATGCCAGTACTCGCTCCGCATGACGCACTACCCACATCAGGACGGGCCCATCGAGGACGAGTTTGGCCTGGCGCCGCACACCGACACGAGTTTTCTGACGCTGCTGGCGCCCAACGACGTGCCCGGCCTTTCCATCCGCACGCAAAGCGGCAAATGGATCGACGCGCCCGCAATCACGGACGCCTATGTCGTGAATGGCGGCCAGATGCTGCAGCGCTGGACCAACGACGTCTTTCTGGCGACGCCGCACCGCGCCATCAACCGCAGCGGCGGCGAGCGCTACGCCATTCCGTTCTTCTGCGACAGCAACATCGACTGGCCGGTCGCCGCCGTGCCGACCACGGTCGGCCCCGACAAGCCGCCCAAGTACCCGACCACCTGGTACACCGACTACATGGTCTGGTACCAGAAGCGGAACTACGATGCGGTCTATCCGCAAGCAGCCGAGTGAGCGGACTGTCGGAAGCCATTCCCGTCGTCGATCTGGGGCCCTATCTCGCGGGCGAGCCCGGCGCGATGGAGCGCACTGCCGCCGAGTTGCGCGTTGCGCTGACTGAGATCGGCTTCTATTTCATCGTCAATCACGGCGTGCCGGACGCCCTGATCCGCGAGACGTTCCGCCAGGCTGCCCGCTTTCACGCCCAGCCGCTCGACAGGAAGATGGACGTCAGGATCGACCGGCACAATGTCGGCTACCTGCCCATGCGCGGCGATACGCTGCGCACCTCGACGGTGCAGACCGTCACCAAAGCCAATCTGAACGAGGCGCTCTTCGTGGCGCGCGACCTGCCGGCTGACCATCCCGAGGTGCGGGCCGACCGGCGGTTCCGCAGCGCCAACCGCTGGCCCACGGATCTGCCCGGCTTCCGTGAAACGATCGTCGATTATTGCGACACCCTGGAGCGGCTGGTGCAGAAGCTGGTCCCGCTCTACGCCGTCGCGCTCGGTCTGCCGCCGGCGTATTTCGATGAGCCGTTCAGGGAGTTTCAATACAAGCTGCGAGCTACTCATTATCCCAACCAGCCCGCCGCCGTCGACGACGAGTTCGGCATCGCGCCGCACACCGATACGAGTTTCCTCACTCTGCTTGCGCCCAACGACGTGCCCGGCCTCTCGATCCGCACGCAAAGCGGCGCGTGGATCGACGCCCCCGCCCTTGCGGGCGCCTATGTCGTGAACGGCGGGCAATTGCTGCAGCGCTGGACCAACGATGTCTTCCTCGCCACGCCGCACCGCGCGGTCAACAGGAGTGGCGGCGAGCGCTATGCGCTGGCCTTCTTCTGCGACAGCAACATCGACTGGCCGATCGCCGCGGTGCCGACCTGCGTCGGCCCGGACAAGCCACCCAAATATCCGACGACGTACTACACCGACTATATGGTGCAGTATCAGAAGCGGACCTACGACCTGCTGGCCGACGACAACCGGCAGGCGGCTGAGTGAGCGAAGCGCCCAGTCGTTCGCTTTGTCGCGGTGTTCGTGCTTCCCGGCGGCCGCGGACTCGGTCTAGAACCTGATCGGAAGCCGCTCGCCAATCCAAAAAGCCTTCATATCGAGCGGCAAGGGTAGAAGAGGAACCGCCATGCTCGGCCTGATGCAAGACCGCCCGCTGCTGATTTCGCAGATCATCGACTTCGCTGCCGCCTACTATCCCGACGTCGAGATCGTCTCGCGCACGGTCGAGGGGCCGATCCACCGCTACGGCTACCGAGACGCCACCAGGCGCGCCAAGCAGCTGGCCGAGGCTCTCGAAGGGCTGGGCATCAAGCTCGGCGACCGGGTCGGCACCATCGCCTGGAACACCTATCGCCACTTCGAGCTCTATTTCGGCATCTCCGGCATCGGCGCCGTCCTGCATACCCTGAACCCGCGGCTGGCGCCCGAGCATGTGGCCTATATCGCCAACCATGCCGAGGACCAGATCATCTTCGTCGACCTCAACCTGCTGCCGATCGTCGAGGGCGTGTGGGACAAACTCAAGACGGTGAAGCACGTCGTGGTCATGACCGACCGCGCTCACATGCCGGCCTCGTCCAAGATCCCCAAGCTGCTCTGCTACGAGGAGTTGATCGCGGGCAAGCCGGGCACGCTCAAATGGCCCGATTTCGACGAGCGCACGGCATCGTCGCTTTGCTACACCTCGGGCACGACCGGCAATCCGAAGGGCGTCCTCTATTCCCACCGCTCGACCGTCATCCACTCGATGATGATGTGCTCGGGTCCGGTGCTCGCGCTCGATCCCGACACCGCCATCCTGCCGGTGGTGCCGATGTTCCATGCCAACGCCTGGGGCCTGGTCTATGCTGGCCCGATCTGCGGCACCAAGCTCGTCTTCCCCGGCCCCAAGCTCGACGGCGCCAGCATCTACGAGCTTCTCGACAAGGAGCAGGTGACGATGAGCGCCGGCGTGCCGACGGTGTGGCTGGCGCTGCTCGACTACTGCGCCCAAAACAAGCTCAAGATGTCGTCGGTCAAGCGCACCCTGATCGGCGGCTCGGCCGTGCCACTCGCCATGATCGAACGCTTCTGGAAGGAGCATGGCATCGAGGTGGCCCAGGGCTGGGGCATGACCGAGATGAGCCCGCTCGGCACCATTACTCGCTTCAACAAAGGCGAGCGCCATCTGCCGGAGGCGGAGCGTTTCGCCATCACCGCCAAGCAGGGCCGGCCGGTGTTCGGCTGCGAGATGAAGATCGTCGATGACGCCGGCAACGACCTGCCGAGCGACGGCTCGGTGTCGGGCAACATGGTGGTGCGCGGCCCGTGGATCGTGAAGGGCTACATGAAGGGCGACGGCAAGAGCCAGTTCGGCAAGGACGACTGGTTCCAGACCGGCGACGTCTGCAAGATCGAATCGGACGGCTCGGTGGTGATCACCGATCGCTCCAAGGACGTCATCAAGTCGGGCGGCGAATGGATCAGCTCGATCGACCTCGAGAACGCGGCCATGGGTTGCCCCGGCGTCGCCGAGGCCGCCGTGATCGGCGTGCATCATCCCAAATGGGACGAGCGGCCGCTCCTGATCGTGGTGCGCCGGCCCGACGCCGACGTCACCAAGGACGACCTGCTGAAATTCCTCGACGGCAAGATCGCCAAATGGTGGATGCCCGATGACGTGCAGTTCATCGACGCCATCCCGCACGGCGCCACCGGCAAGATCCTGAAGACGGCGCTGCGCAAGCATTTCGAGGGCTATAAGCTGCCGACGGCTTGAGACCCCCCGTCACCCCCAGCATAGCGAGGGGCCTTTAGGCCACCTGGACGAAGCCGACTAGGCCAGGCCCGGCACGACGGCGGCGACGATATAGTCGGGCCAACCGGTGCCCAATCTATCGCAGGGCGGCATCCTGAGGCGCACGGGGTCCAACTCGCTGTTTGCCGCGGTTCGCGCTAGGCTATCGCCCACCATGACCATCGATATCCAACCCATCGATCCTGTGAACCGAGGCTTCTTCGCGGGAGTCGTGTCGGGCCTCGACCTCACGCGCCCCTTGTCGAAGGACGAGGTCGCTGCCGTCCATGCCGGCACGGACCGCTTCGGCGTGCTGGTATTCCACGAGCAGAAAATCGACGACGACCAGCAGCTCGTGTTCAGTCGCAGCCTGGGCCCGCTCGAGCAGGCCACCGGCGACATCGCCGCCCCCGAGGACCGGCGCGTCAGCATGGACCTGAACGACATCTCCAATCTCGACAAGAACAACAAAGTGCTGGCGCGCGACGATCGCCGCCGCCTGTTCGGATTGGGCAACCAGCTCTGGCACTCCGACAGCTCGTTCAAGCCGGTGCCGGCCAAGTATTCATTGCTGTCGGCGCGCCACATCCCGCCGACCGGCGGCAATACCGAATTCGCCGACATGCGCGCGGCGTACGATGCGCTCGACGCGAAGACCAGGAAGGAAGTGCACGACCTCGTCTGCCTGCACAGCCAGATCTTTTCGCGCGGCATCCTGGGCTTCACCGATTTCACCGATGCCGAGCGCGAGAAATGGGCACCGGTGCGCCAGCGCCTGGTGCGCCGCCATCCCAACACCGGACGCCTGTCGCTCTATCTCGCCAGCCATGCCGGCGGCATCGAAGGCTGGCCGGTGCCCGAGGCGCGCGCCTTCCTGCGCGACCTCACCGAGCACGCCACGCAGCGCAAATTCGTCTACGCCCATGTCTGGCGCCCCTACGACCTCGTGATGTGGGACAACCGGGTCACCATGCACCGGGCGCGGCGCTACGATCCCGCCGAGGTGCGCGACATGCGGCGCACGACACTCACCAACGAAGTCTCGAGCCTGGAGCAGGCGCCCCCACCCCTCGTTCACTAGCGCAATGCGCCTGCAGTTCCTCGGCTCGGGCGACGCCTTCGGCAGCGGCGGGCGTCTCAACGCCTGTTTCCATCTTGAACGCGCGGCCCACGGCAATGTGTTGATTGATTGCGGCGCCACCTCGATGGTGGCAATCCGCAAGGGACAGGTTGATCCCAACGCGATCTCGACCGTCCTGGTCAGTCATCTGCACGGCGATCATTTCGGCGGCCTGCCCTTCTTCCTGCTCGATGCCCAGCTCATCAGCCGCCGCACTGCGCCGCTCACTTTTGCCGGCCCGCCGGGCTTCCGCGAGCGCTTGATGATCGTCATGGAGGCGATGTTCACGGGCTCGACCAAGGTCGAGCGCAAGTTCACGCTGGAGATCCGCGAGCTCGAGTTGCATGAGCGGGCGGAGCTGAACGGCCTCGCCGTCACGCCCTACCTGATGAAGCATTTCAGCGGCGCGCCGTCCTATGCGTTGCGCATCGAGACCGAAGGCAAGGTCCTCGCCTACTCCGGCGACACCGAACGGGTCGACGAGCTGATCCCGGCCGGACGCGGCGCCGACCTGTTCATCTGCGAGGCTTATTTCTTCGACAAGGTGATGAAGTACCACATCGACTATACGACCTTGGCCAGGCACCTGCCCGAGATCGGCGCCAAGCGCACCATCGTCACCCACATGAGCGCCGAGCTTTTAGGCCGGCAGCACGAGATCGCGCTGGAGGCCGCGCATGACGGGCTGGTCGTCGAGTTCTAGGCCTTCGGCCCCCATTCCTGTACGACCGTCTCGCTCGCCGGATCGAGCATGCGCGTGTCACGCAGCACCAGTCCGTACTGCTTGAATAGCTCGTCGACCGCCACGCCGTTGCCGACGCCGGGAAAGACCGGCCGGCCGCGCGGGATGCTCACGAGCGAGCGCGTCAGGAAGAAGGCGTCGTAGCCGATGCTCAGGAACAGGGCGAATACGTCGGTGCCACCGACCACCGCCAGGATGCCGTCCTCGATGCCGAGCCGGTGCCACGCCTCGTCGAAGGACGCCGTGCCGGGGTTCCACTGCACGACGTTGGGATTGTCGGGATCGACGATGAGCCGCTGCACGCGCCGCGTCAGCAGGATGCGCTTGCGCGCCTTTTCCCTGGGCCCGCCTTCGGACGAGTGCCGGCCATTGGCGACCGCCGACGCCCGCTCGAGCGCCTCCTGGTAGAACTTCTGGTCGGCGGGGATTTTGAGGCCTTCGGGGAAGGAACCGTCCGACTTGGCGATCATGCCTTCGCGCGAGACGATGGCGTAGCCTTCGATGCGGGGACGTTTGCTCGTCATTCAGGCCTCGTTCATACGCCCATCGCGCCGATGATGGCGCCCTGTATAACGAGCACGCCCAGCCAATGGATGCCATCGATAACGGTGAGCATCGGTCGGCGCTGGCCGAACGAATAGTTGACCGCCAGGGTGGTGATCACGAAGCCCAACCACATGAACAGCGCCGAGATGACGCCGTTCTTGAGCGTCACCTGGCCCGGCCCGAGATGGCCGATGCCGCCGGCCAGCACCCAAGCCATGATCAGGAGCGCCACGATCGAGACGATGAAGGGCACAGGCGAACGCTTGGCCGCCACCTCCTCTTTGGTCTTACCGGCCGCCGCGACCCATTGCTTGGACAAGCCTATGTAGTAGACCGCGCCGAAGGCGAAGCCCACCACCGTCGCAATCAGGACGGCGAGATAGTTGATGCCGGCGAATGCCATGGATCTCCTCCCGGGTTCGCCGCAGCTTAGCGCGGACTATCGCCCCGGATCGAGGTGATCCGTGAAGAAGGCGATCTGGTCGGAGTGATTAGGTGCTGAAGGCTTGCCGCACCATCGGTCGAGACTAGCGCGGGACAGATGCCGGCGGCGCGGAGCCGGTGATTTGCTGCCAGCGAACCGCGATTTCCTCAGGCGACGCAGGTGTCGGCCCGAGATCGAGCGCTTCGCTGCGGTTCCACCAGGCTGCAGAGAAACGGCCCCCGGCCGCATTCAGCACGGCGCCGGAGATTGCGCAGGCCGACGAGGCGAGGAAGGCGACCCCAGGCGCGACCAGATCGGGCAGCAACTCCGGCGCGGGTCGACGCAACACGCGGGTCGCCGCCACCGGCGATATGGCGTTGACCCGGATGCCCGTGTCGTGCAGTTCAGCCGCCAACCCGACCATGAGGCCGACTTGCGCCATCTTGGCTGCCGAGTAGGCGATCAGGCCGGGTACGCAATCCTCGACCCGCATGGCCCGGCCCGACGTGGTGAGGACGATGCGCCCGTAGCCCTGCCGCCGCATGTGCGGAACCGCCGCGCGCGCGAGATGGAACGGCGCATCGACGCCGATGGCGACCATGCGATCCCAGACCGCCGGCCCGGTTTCCTCCAGGCTTGCGAAGACGACGAGCCCCGCATTGTGGACCAGGGCATCCAACCGGCCGAAGCGGGCGACGGCGAATTCGACGACACGCGCACAGGCGGCGGCATCCTGCAAATTCTCATAGCACGCCGCCGCCGTGCCCCCGGTCGCCGCGATCTCCGAAACGACGCCGTCCGCGACCGACGGGTCGAAGCCGCTGCCGTCTTGCGCCACGCCTGCGTCGTGGACGACGACCGCGGCGCCGCGAGCCGCAAGGAGGCGCGCGTAGGCCGCGCCGAGGCCTCGTCCTGCCCCGGTTACAACGACGACCTGGCCGTCAAAGCGAATGGGCGACAAGGCTATGCCGGCAGTTCAGTCAGGGCGGCGGCAACCGCCTGCGGCTCCGTCAGCATCGCATAATGTCCTCCCTGCAGTTCGCGGCAATACCAGCCTGCTGCGCGCGCGCCTTCCAGGAGACGGTCGTAGAGGGCTGATCGCGTTGTTCGAATGAACGCGCGTGGCAAGGCAGCCGCCGCTCTCGAGCGAAGCTGCACGGGCTCTTCGAAGGTGCGCAAAGGATGAGGCGTCAGCCGTTCCTCGACCCAGGGCCGCGCGCCGCTCGGCAACCTCTCTGTGACATAAGAGGCCGGCGGCACGCGCCATCCTTCGCCGCCGGCCTCCGCCCAGGAGCGCAACTGCGCGGCCATCTCCGGGCCAACGACGTCGTTGTTGGATTCGCCATCTCGCGGCACCGACGCATCCAGATAGACCAGGCGGCGGATGCGGTCCGCCGCCTGCTCGGCGACTGCCGTTATGACCGTTCCTCCGTAACTGTGGCCGACCAGCATGACCTCGTTCAGGTCTCGATAACGCAAAAGACCGACGATGTCGGCGACATGCGTCTGCAGGCCGATTTCCGGACTGAGCAGATGCGCACGCTCGCCAAGGCCGGTCAGCGTCGCCGGGACCACCGTGTGGCCGCCGGCCCGAAGACGGGCCGCGACGTCGCGCCAACACCAACCGCCGAGCCAGGCCCCGGGGACGAACAGGAATATCGCCATTCGAGTCTCGATGCGAGCCCGGGTCAGGTCTTAAAAGGCATCTTGGCTCACGCCCTTGTTAGATTGTCGTAAGCATTGTGGCCGAGACCAAAGCTTCCGGCCGTCAGCAAGCTTACTTCAGACGCGGACGTTGTGGCGATGGCGATCCGGCGGTGCTAGTCTTTGGGCTTCGCACATGACCGAAGCGCTTCGCCTGTCGAGGTGTTCATGCGCTCGCCCAACCTGTTCGTTGTCCTGGCCGCCGTCGTCTCCGCATCGTCGGCCTGTTCTGCCCAGCCTGCCGAGAACCTGGCAGCGAATCCGCCGGTTGCTGTGTTGCGCGGCGCGAGCGCTCCGTCGGAACCTTGGACCTCCGCGCCATTGCCGGTTTATAACGCAGCGCCCAGCGAAGCATCCTATTTGCTGCCCGACTACGCTTATTATTATCCCTATTATTTTCCGGTCCGCCGCCTTGTGCCACGGCACAAGCATGCCGGGGCATCGCACGCACACCATCATAAATAACGCGGCCACCGCACGGCGGAACCCGAGGTCGCTGGGCGGCGCGCTCCGGGATTGCTAAGACAGGCCAACGCCAACGGCCAATTTCAGGGAAGAACATCCATGACCGACGCAATACTTCGCTCCACGCAGGGGCGCATCGGAATCCTGACCGTCAACAATCCACCCGTGAATGCGCTGGCCGCCGCGGTGCGCGACGGCATCAAGGAGGGTGTCGAAGCCTTCGGCAAAGATGCCAACATCGACGCCATCGTGCTGATCGGCGGTGGCCGCACCTTCATCGCCGGCGCCGACATCCGCGAGTTCGGCAAGCCGCCCAAGGGCGCCAACCTGAACGACGTCATCGCCACCATGGAGAACTGCCCCAAGATCGTCGTGGCCGCCCTGCACGGCACACCGCTGGGCGGCGGCCTGGAGACGGCGCTGGGCGCACACTATCGCGTCTCGCTGGCCTCGACGCGCGTCGGCCTGCCTGAAGTCCATCTCGGCCTGCTGCCCGGCGCCGGCGGCACGCAGCGCCTGCCGCGCCTCACCGGCGCGAAGTACGCGCTCGATGCCATCATCGCGGGCCGCCACATCCCGGCGCCCGAGGCCAAGAGCAAGGGCATCATCGACGCCCTCGTCGACGGCGATCTCTTGGCCGGCGCGGTGGCGCATGCGCAGATGCTGGTGGCCCAGAAGGCGCCGCGGCGCCGGGTCCGCGACCTCAAGGCCACGCTCGAATCGCCCGACCTGTTCAAGGAAACCGAGAAGGCGATCGCCCGCCGCGCCCGCGGCTTCAAGGCGCCGTGGAGCATCATCAAGTGCGTGCAGACCGCCGTCGAGTTGCCGTTCGACGAGGGCATGAAGCGCGAGCGCGAACTGTTCCTGGAATTGCTGACGTCGCAGGAATCGGCGGCGCAACGCTACTACTTCTTCGCCGAGCGCGAGGCCGCCAAGGTGCTCGACGTGCCGGCCGACACGCCGCAGCGCGAGATCAGGAAAGCCGGCATCGTCGGCGCCGGCACGATGGGCGGCGGCATCGCCATGAACTTCGCCAATGCCGGCATCCCGGTGACGCTCCTCGAAGTGAAGCAGGAAGCGCTCGATCGCGGCCTCAAGACCATCCGCACCAACTACGAGAACACCGCCAAGCGCGGCGGCATGAAGGCGGAGGACGTCGACAAGCGCATGGGGCTGATCACACCGACGCTCGCCTATGATGATCTCAAGGACTCCGATGTCATCATCGAAGCCGTCTTCGAGACCATGGAAGTGAAGGAAGGCGTCTTCAAGAAGCTCGACGAGGTCGCCAAGCCGGGCGCCGTGCTGGCCACCAACACGTCGGGCCTCGACGTCAACCAGATCGCCAACTACACCAAGCGGCCGGGCGACGTCATAGGCATGCACTTCTTCTCGCCGGCCAACGTCATGAAGCTCTTGGAGAACGTGCGCGGCAAGGCGACCCAGAAGGACGTCATCGCCACCGTGATGTCGCTCAGCAAGAAGATCGGCAAGATCCCGGTGCTGGTCGGCGTCTGCGAAGGCTTCGTCGGCAACCGCATGCTGCGCCAGCGCGGCATCCAGTCTTCCTACATGATGGAAGAAGGCGCCCTGCCGCAGCAGATCGACAAGGTGATCTACGATTTCGGCTTCCCGATGGGACCGTTCGCCATGAGCGACCTCGCCGGCAACGACGTGGGCTGGCGCATCCGCCAGGGCAAGAAGGAGAAGGAGCAGCGCAACGTGCGCTACACCGGCTACATCGCCGACGCGATCTGCGAGCTCGGCCGCTTCGGCCAGAAGACCGGCGCGGGCTACTTCAAATACAATCTGCCCGACCGCACGCCGATCCCCGACCCCGAGGTCGAAAAGATCATCGAGGAGACCTCGAAGAAGCTCGGCATCACGCGGCGCGCCATCTCCGACCAGGAGATCCTCGAACGCTGCGTCTATCCGATGGTGAACGAGGGCGCGAAGATCCTGGCCGAGGGCATGGCCCAGCGCTCGCTCGATATCGATGTGATCTGGGTCAACGGCTACGGCTGGCCGGTCTATCGCGGCGGCCCGATGTGGTGGGCCGACAACGTGGTCGGGCTCAAGACCATCCATGATGCCCTGCTGAAGTACCGCGACGCTTCCGGTGACCCGTTCTGGGAGCCCGCACCGCTGCTCAAGAAGCTGGTGCAGGAAGACAAGAAGTTCTCTACGGTTTGATACGACACGCCTGTCATCCCGAGGGCGAAGCCCGAGGGACCTTTAAGGCTTCTGCAAAGATCCCTCGCTTCGCTCGGGATGACAAATAGGAGGAACATCATCATGGCCGACGCCGTCATCGTCTCCACCGCCCGCACGCCGATCGGCAAGGCGTTCCGTGGCATCTTCAACGACACCCACGGCGCCGACATGGGCGCGCATGTCATCAAGCACGCCGCCGAGCGGGCCAAGGTCGACCTCGCCGAAGTCGAGGACGTGATCCTGGGCTGCGCCGCGCCGGAAGGCACCACCGGCTCCAACGTCGCCCGCGTCTCGGCGATGCGCGCCGGCGCGCCGGTCAGCGTCTCCGGCGTCACCGTGAACCGCTTCTGCTCGTCGGGCCTGCAGACTATTTCGATGGCCGCGCAGCGCGTGCTGGTCGACAAGGTGCCGGTGATGATCGCGGGCGGGCTGGAGTCCGTGTCGTTGGTCCAGGGCCCGCCGGGCGGCAACAAGAACCGCCTGGTAAATCCGTGGGTGCAGGAGCACGTGCCGGGCATCTATCACGCCATGATCACGACGGCCGACACGGTGGCGGCGCGCTACAAGATCGGCCGCGAGGCCCAGGACGAGTATTCGCTGCAGAGCCAGCTGCGCACCGCGGCGGGCCAGCAGGCGGGCAAGTTCGACGACGAGATCGTGCCGATGGAAACCACGATGCTGGTCACCGACAAGAACACCCAGGAAGTCTCGAAGAAGACGGTGAAGCTCACCAAGGACGAGGGCAACCGCCCCGACACCAACATGGAGGGCCTCTCCAAGCTGCAGCCGGTGATGGGCCCCGACAAGTGGATCACCGCGGGCAACGCGAGCCAGCTCTCCGACGGCGCCTCGGCCGCGGTCATCATGAGCGACGCCGAAGCCGCCAAGCGCGGGCTAAAACCGCTCGGCATCTACAAGGGACTGGTGGTGGCCGGCTGCGAGCCCGACGAGATGGGCATCGGCCCGGTCTATGCCATTCCCAAGCTCCTGAAGCGCTTCGGGCTCAAGATGGACGACATCGACCTGTGGGAGCTGAACGAGGCCTTCGCCGTGCAGGTGCTCTACTGCCGCGACAAGCTCGGCATCCCCAACGACAAGCTCAACGTCAATGGCGGCTCGATCTCGATCGGCCATCCCTTCGGCATGACCGGCGCGCGCTGCACCGGCCACGCCCTGATCGAGGGCCGTCGCCGCAAGGCCAAGAACGTCGTCGTCACGATGTGCATCGGCGGCGGCATGGGCGCCGCCGGGCTGTTCGAGGTGGTGCAGTAAAAGCGTCGACGCATTCGATGGCGAAAGTCACCACTCACATCTTCCGGGCGTCGTTGAAGACGAAGCTCTATCGGGAGATCGAAATCGAAAGCAGCAGGTCGCTCCGCGACCTGGCCGAGGCCATCATCACGGCTTTCGATTTCGACTTCGATCATGCCTTTGGATTCTACAGCAAGCTGAGCGGGCCCTATCACCAGTCGCCCGAGCAGTACGAACTGTTTGCGGACATGGAAGATGCCGAGAGCGACGCTGAAAGCGTCGAACGGACAAAGGTGGCGGCCGCCTTTGCGACTGTCTGTAAGACGATGCTGTTCATATTCGACTACGGCGACGAGTGGCGCTTTCAGGTCAAACTGCTCGGCTTGGGCGAGAAGACGCCCAAGACACGCTATCCAAGGCTCGTGGCGACGCTGGGCGAGGCGCCGTCGCAATATCCCGACTTTGAGGACGAAGATTAGGACTGGATTGGCGTCGGCATCGCGGTGCCGCTGAGCGCCGCCTCGAGCAGCACCAGGCGGTCGTTACCCCAGAACATCCGGTCACCGAGGAAGAACGTCGGGACACCAAACGCGCCGCGTGCCTCAGCTTCGTCCAGCAGGCTGTCGTGGCGGGCCCGCGTCTCCGGCGCGTCGAGGTCCCGTCGGAACGCCTGTGGGCTCAAGCCCAACCGCGCGGCGAGACCCGAGATGACGCCGTCATCGATCACCGTTCCTTCGACGAAGATCAGCCGTTGCAGCAGTCGGCAACATGGCACCAGCGCCCGCTGCCTGTCTGCGGCCAGGCAGGCCAGCGCAAGCGCGGCGGGATCCGTCCTGAATTCGAACGGCTCGCGAAAGGCGATGCCGTAGTAGTTCGCCCGGCATCTCGCATCGTACTCGCGGTAGCCCCAATCATACTGACCCGACACGGGCGCCGCACGGAACGGGTTGCCATCGCGACGGTCCATAAGCGCGCCGCTGGCGATGGGCTTCCAGACGAAGCGGCAGTCGTGCCGGGCCTCGATACGCTCGAGCTGACTCGCCGCCAGATAGGAGTAACGGCTGCCGATGCCGAGAAAGAAGTCGATCGTGACCATTCGCTGCCCTTGCTTCGATCGGTCATTTGGTAGAGCACCTCGGAGGCCCTCGAAGAGCGTTGGGAAAAGGTTCTCCGACGCTTCTCATGGAGCACTGGTCAGGTCGGTCGGTAATGTCAGGGCGATGCTCACAAGCCAGATCCAGTAGCCCGACCCAAGAGTGGCTGTCAGGAAGAGGCTCGCCAGCCAAAGTGCAATGCTCGCAAAGGGGAAGACCAGCCGTAACCTGCTGCCTCTTGCCAAGCGACTCATCTCGACCTCTTCCTCGCGTAGCGAGGGCACGCAGGTTCAACGCCGGTTGCG
>DASZJU010000127.1:0-5445 GCA_035947815.1 Reyranella sp. | reverse complement strand
TCGACATGGCCCGGCGTGTCCATCAGGTTCAGCACGTAGGTCTTGCCGTCGAGCGCCGGATAGTCGAGCCGCACGGTCTGCGCCTTGATGGTGATGCCGCGCTCGCGCTCGATATCCATGGAATCGAGCATCTGGTCGTGGAACTCGCGATCGGTCACCGCCCCGCAGCGCACCAGCAACCGGTCGGCCAGGGTGCTCTTGCCATGGTCGATATGGGCGATGATCGAGAAATTGCGGATCAACGACAGGTCGGTCATTTCAAACTCTTTTGGACCGCGGGCGTCCCGCCCGCTCATGATCTTGAGCGGGCGGGACGCCCGCGGTCCGGAAGACGATGAGGCTCACTCTAACCACGCAACACGGCGCCAGTTGCTTTCGTCACTTGCGCCACGATCTTGGCACTCACCGCCTCGATCTCCGCATCGGTCAGGGTACGCTCGACCGGCTGCAGGGTGACGGCGATGGCGATGGATTTCTTGCCTTCGGCCACGCCCTTGCCGGCATAGAGGTCGAAGACGCGCGCGCCCGTGATCAGCACCTTGTCGGCGTTGCGCGCGGCACGCACCAGCTTCTCCGCCTCGACGCTCTCATCGACCAGGAAGGCGAAATCGCGCTCGACCGGCTGGAAGGGCGAGAGCACGAGCTTCGGGCGCGCCTTGGTCGCCCTGGCCTTGGGCAGCGGCGGCGCATCGAGGAAGACCTCGAAGGCGGCGACCGGTCCCCTGAGGCCGGCCGACGTGGTGATCTCCGGATGCAGCTCGCCGAAATGCGCCATCACGCGATCGCCGAGCTTGATCGCGCCCGAGCGGCCGGGGTGATACCAGTCCGGCGCGCCGCCTTGGGCCGACATGTTGTCGACCGGCGCGCCGATGGCGCTGAGCACGGCCAGGGCGTCGGCCTTGGCGTCGAAGGCGTCGACGGCCCGCGCTGGGCCCGCCCAGTTGCGCGGCACCGCCATGTTGTGGCGGATGCCGGCAGCGACCGTGCGCTGGCCGCCTGGCGTGGCGTCCTTGTATTGCGGACCGACCTCGAAGAGTGCCGGATCAGCGAGTCCGCGCGCCTCGTTGCGGGCGGCGGCATCGACCAGATTGGGCAGGATCGACGGCCGCATGGTGTCGAGTTCGGAAGCGATCGAGTTCAGCAGGCGCAGGTCAGCGCCACCGCCGCCGAAGCGCTCGGCCTGCTTCAAGGGCAGGAACGACCAGGTCACGGCCTCCGCCAGGCCGCGCGATCCCAGCGCCCGGCGGGCCTGCGGCACGCGCCGCTGCAGGGCATCGCGTACCGGCCGGGAGGTCGGCGTCAGGCGCGGCAGCGAGGTCGTCGGAATGCGATCGAAGCCCCATACGCGAGTCACTTCTTCGACGAGATCGGCCTCGCCCACGATGTCGGGACGCCACGACGGCACCGCGGCCGTCCACGGACCGCCGCCTTCGACGCCGAAGCCGAGCTTGCCCAGGATTGCCGCCGTCTCCTTGGCGGGCACGTCGATCGCCGTCAGCGTCTTCACGCGATCGGCGCGCAACGTGTAGCTGCGCTGCCATTCAGGCATGACGCCGCTCGAGACGATCTCGCTCGTCTCGCCGCCGCACAGGTCGAGGATCAGGCGCGTCGCCGCTTCGGCGCCCCACCAACAGGATTCCGGGTCGATGCCGCGCTCGTTGCGGTAGCGCGCGTCGGACAGGATGCCGAGCTTGCGGCCCGAGGCGGCGATACCGATGGGCTGGAAGTAGGCGGCCTCGAGGAACATTTCGGTCGTGTCTTCGCGCACGCCGGTATCCTCGCCGCCCATGATGCCGCCGATGCCGTGAACGCCCTTGGTATCGGCGATGACGGACACCGTGGGATCGAGCGTGTAGGTCTTGCCGTCGAGCGCCAGGATCTGCTCGCCCTCGCGCGCCTGGCGCATGACGAGGTCACCGGCGACCTTTTTGGCGTCGAACACGTGCAGCGGGCGGTTGAGGTCGAAGGTCACGAGGTTGGTGATATCGACCAGGGTCGAGATCGGCCGCAGGCCGATCGCCTTCAGCCGGCGCTGCAGCCAGTCGGGCGACGGGCCGTTCCTCAAGCCGCGGAAATGGCGGCCGACCACGAGGGGGCAGGGGCTATCGGGCCGCGCCGGGTAGCCGTGCGTCCACTTGATCGGGCTTTGGTAGCTGCCGGCGATCTTGTCGGCCTTCACCGGCTTCAGGGTGCCCAGCCCGGCCGCCGCGAGATCGCGCGCAATGCCGTGCACGCCCAGGCAATCGCCGCGGTTGGGCGTCACCTTGATCTCGATCACCGGATCGTCGAGGCCCAGCGCCTCGGCCGCCGGTGCGCCGGTCTTCGCCTCGGCCGGCAAGTCGATGATGCCGCTATGGTCGTCGCCCAGCTGCAGCTCGCGCGAGGAACACAGCATGCCGTTGCTCTCCTCGCCGCGGATCTTGCTCGCCTTCAGGGTCATATCCGTGCCGGGGATGTAGCTGCCGGTCGGTGCGAAGATGCCCTTCATGCCGGTGCGCGCGTTGGGCGCGCCGCATACGACCTGGACCAGGCCGTCGCCGGTATCGACCTTGCACAGCCGCAGCCGGTCGGCATTGGGATGCTGCACCGCCTCGACGACGTAGCCGACCACGAAGCCCTTGAGGCTTTCGGCCGGGTTGGTGATGCCCTCGACTTCCAGTCCGAGCATGGTGAGCCCATCGCGCAGCTCGGCCAGCGTCGCCTTCGTGTCGAGGTGTTCCTTGAGCCAGGACAGCGTGAACTTCATCGCCCCAGCCCTCCGGTGAGGGACGGCCATTCCAGCGCCGAGAAGCCGTAATGGCGCAGCCAGCGCAGGTCCGAATCGAAGAAGCTGCGGAGGTCGGGAATGCCGTATTTCAGCATGGCGATGCGGTCGATGCCCATGCCGAAGGCGAAGCCCTGGTACACGTCGGGATCGAGCCCGCAATTGGCGATCGCCCGCGGATGCACCATGCCGCAGCCCAGGATCTCGAGCCACGAATCGCCCGCGCCGATCCTGAGTTCGCCGTCCTTCCACGAACAGCCGATATCGACCTCGGCCGACGGCTCGGTGAAGGGGAAGTAGGAGGGGCGGAAACGCAGCGGCAGATCGTCGACCTCGAAGAAGGCGCGGCAGAAATCGACCAGGCAGCCCTTGAGATGGCCCATGTGCGTGGTGCGGTCGATCACCAGGCCTTCGACCTGGTGGAACATCGGCGTGTGGGTGGCATCGTTGTCGATGCGGAAGGTGCGGCCCGGCACGATGACGCGCAGCGACCCGCCGTCGGCCAGCATCTTCTGCACGTTCTTGTCCAGCATGGTGCGCGCCTGCACCGGCGAGGTATGGGTGCGCAGCACCATCGGCGTGCCGTCGGCGCGCGGCGGCAGATAGAAGGTGTCCTGCATCTGCCGCGCTGGATGGTCGGGCGGGATGTTGAGGGCGGTGAAATTGTGCCAGTCGTCCTCGATGTCGGGACCCTCGGCCCAGCTGAAGCCCATCTCGCCGAAGATGGCGGCGAGCTCGTCCATCACCTGGCCGATCGGATGCAGCGAGCCCTGATCTTCGGGGCGCGCGGGCAGGCTGACATCGATCTTCTCGTTGACCAGCCTGGCCGAGAGCGCCGAGGCGCTGAGCGCGCCCCTGCGCGCCTCGAGCGCGGCTTCGATCTCGCCCTTGAGCTGGTTCACCCGCGCGCCGAACTCCTTGCGCTGTTCGGGGGCGAGCCCGCCCAGGGTCTTCATCAGGCCGGTGACACTGCCCTTCTTGCCGAGGGCAGCGACTCGCGCGGCCTCGAGGGCGGCCAGGTCGGCCGCCTGCTGCACGGCGCTGAGCGCCTCGCTGCGTATCGTCGAAAGATCGTCCATCCTTCGCTACTCCGAACCGAACACGAAAAAGGGAGCCTGCGGTCCAGGCTCCCTCTTTTGGATTTCTTGGCCGTGCCGCCTCATGCGGCACGACAAAGTTTACTTGAGGGCGGCCTGGGCCTGGTCGACCAAAGCCTTAAACGCCGCCGGCTCCCGCACCGCCAGATCGGCCATGACCTTGCGGTCGACCTCGATCCCGGCCTTCAGGATGCCGTTCATGAACTGCGAGTAGGTGAGGCCATGCTCGCGAGTCGCGGCGTTGATGCGCTGGATCCACAGGCCGCGGAACGCGCGCTTCTTGTTGCGCCGGTCGCGATAGGCGTATTGCAGGCCCTTCTCGACCTTCTCGATGCCGACGCGGAACGCCGCCTTGGCGCGGCCGCGATAGCCCTTGGCGAGCTTGAGGACTTTCTTGTGACGAGCGTGTGCCGTGACGCCCCGCTTGACGCGTGCCATGGCCTACCTCTCGTACGGAAAGAAGTTGCGCTTGATGATGCGCGTGTCGGGTTCGGACACCATCGTCATGCCGGTCTGCTGGCGCAGGAAGCGGTTGCCCCGCTTGCTCATGCCGTGGCGCTTGCCGACCACGCCATGCTTCACCTTGCCGGTGGCCGTGAAGCGAAAACGCTTCTTGGCCCCGCTCTTGGTCTTCATCTTGGGCATTTTTGTTCCTTTTCAAAGGGTTAGCGCTTGCGCGCCGGTCCCGACCCGAGGCCGGAAAGTCCTTACGAAGCAGCCGAGGCAATGCCCTTATTGGCCAGACCGCTCGAAGGAACGGGGCTTATAGCGGCGAGGGTCCGCGCACGCAAGCGCGGGCGGATATGGCAAAGTCGGTTCCGGAACGAGGGATTTTTCGATGAAATTGACGGGCAAGGTGGCGCTGGTGACCGGCGCGCAACAGGGCATCGGGGCGGCGATCGGCCGGGCGCTGGCCGAGGAGGGCGCCGACGTGGCGCTGACCTGGCTCGACGATCAGCCGGGCGCCGAAGCGGTCGCGAACTATGCCCGCCAGGCAGGCCGTCGCGCCCATCTCATCAAGGCTGACGTCGCCAGGCTCGCGGACATCGAGGCCATGACGGCCGAGACCGTGCGCGTGCTGGGGGCGCCCGACATCCTGGTCAACAACGCCGGCGTCTATCCGCGAGTCCGGTTTCTCGAGATGCGCGAAAGCGACTGGGACTACGTGCTCGACATCAATCTCAAGGCCGGCTGCTTCGCGGCGATCGCCGTCGCCAAGGCGCTGATCGCGGCAGGCAAGGGCGGCGGGTCGATCATCAACCTTTCGTCTCAGTCGGTCCGCGGGGCGGTGCGCGGCGTTCACTACAGCGCGAGCAAGGGCGGCGTCGTGTCCATGACGCGCGCCATGGCGCTCGAGCTCGCGCCCTACAACATCCGAGTCAATGCCATCGCGCCCGGGACGACCGATACCGCCCAGCCGCGTTACGGCAACACCGATGAGGAGCTGATCGAAATGGCGCGCACGACGATCCCGCTCGGCGGCAAGCTGCTCAGGCCCGACCAGATTGCGCGCACTGCCGTCTTCCTCGCTTCCGAAGACTCGAACGCCACGACCGGCCAGGTGCTGCACGTCAATGGCGGCGC
>DASZJU010000126.1:0-7627 GCA_035947815.1 Reyranella sp. | reverse complement strand
CCGACCGCGGCAGCCACTACTTCGTCACCGTGAAGGCC
Source organism: Reyranella sp. (assembly GCA_035947815.1). GTDB lineage: Bacteria > Pseudomonadota > Alphaproteobacteria > Reyranellales > Reyranellaceae > Reyranella. The sequence continues at coordinate 7,589 of DASZJU010000126.1, read as the reverse complement.
GGCGAGACGGTCGATCGCAGCCGGCTGACGCAGGTCGGCTGGGCGCTGAAGCGGCTGGGCATCGAGCACATTGCCGCTTATTCGCCGCAGGCCCGGGGTCGCTCGGAGCGCATGTTCGGCACGCTCCAGGATCGTTTGATCAAGGAGCTGGCGCAGGCCGCCATCAGCGACGTCGAGACCGCCAACCGCTGGCTGCGCGAGGTCTATCTGCCGGCTCATAATCGCCGCTTCGCCCGGCCGGCGGCGGTGCTGCAGAGCGCCTTCGTGGCGGCACCCGACAGGACCGCCCTGGTCGAGGCGCTGTGCGTGCAGGAGGAACGCGTGGTCGAGCGCGACAACACCGTGAGCTGGCGCAAGCTCAGGCTGCAGCTGCCCGACAGCCCGTTGCGCCATCACTGGGTGAAGGCGCGGGTCCGCGTCCATCAGTATCCGGACGGCCAGCTCGCCCTGTTCCACGGGCCGGCCTGCATCGCCCGCTACGACGCGCTCGGCCGCCAGGAGGGCACCGTCCCGACGACGGGCCGCGCGAGGGCGTGCTCGGCGCCGTCAAGAGATGGCCTGGCAAACACCGCCTTGGTCGCTGGCAGCCCGCGCCGGCCATCCTTGACGGCCCCTGCGCGCGCCCTCACGCGGCAAGCTCAAGCCGCGACCGACAAAGCATCGCCGCGGCCGACAAAAAAGGCCGCCACCAAGCGACTGCTCATCGCAGCCCAGGCGGTCTGATCCCATGCCACGCCCGACCGTCCACCGCTTCCGGTCAGGACCCGTGGTCACTCATCAGAAGCGGACAACTGATGTGCTACAAAAACCGGACAACTTGAAAAGCTACCGACAGGATAAAACGTGCACGATGGCTGCCCTTCGGGCGCGCAAGATAATTCTTGCGTACCGGCATAGAGGGCCAGGAGAGCGCGGAGCGTCGGCGGTACACCATGAGTAGGGGCACGCTCGCCGGCGATGCTAGCAGAGTGCTAGCAGGCGGCGCCGGAATCGCAGGTCGTCTCGTCGCAGCAGGAACGGAGCGGTACCGCCCTCGCTAACGCAAATACGTCGAGGTGAGTGAACGCCAGTCCTCGACCTGTGACTGTGACGGCGAGGACATTGCTCAAGCCTGCCCATGACTTCGGAGCCAGCCCGTGGTGGCCTGGTATCACGATCACGCTGCTCGGCGTCGAGCGGCCGGAACGACGCCACCGATCGCTTGGAAGCGCGTCATCGCTGGGCGCTCGTCACTCCAGTGGCGCGTCTTCTCATGCTCGTGTGGACCGCGAGTGTCTCGCTTACGATCATGAGCGGGCGGGACGCCCGCGGTCCGGAAGAGCATGACGCGCCCCCAGCGCAGGCGTGCGCTCATTCAATGATATGTACTCCAGGCGCCGGCGTCGTCCTGCGAATCTCATACTTCGCGCATGGTTCACATTCATGAGCGCTGCTCAGCAGGGCATACAATAACTACAGGCTTCTCATCGGCGCGGCCTGCCAGCACCTTCACTCCCACATTCGCCCGTGGACGGGCGTGTCATATAGGAGTGAAGCGCCATGAAAATTGTGAGTTTTTGCTTGATGACGGGCCTGGCGTTCGGCCTCCCGTTTGCTGCATCCGCGCAGCAGAATGCCGCCGGGTCGCCCGGAGACATCAAATACTGCAACGCGCTCGCCAAGTCGTACCAGACCATGTGGTCCATGCAGGAAGGGATGCCGGTCGCCGATGTCGTTGCTTTGAGCCGGTGCGATAGCGAACCGAAGCAGACGATTGCCCTGCTCGAAAAGAAGCTCACCGACAAGAAGATCGACCTGCCGCACGACGACAGGGTGGCGCAGCCGCCGGGCTCAACGAGCAGTACGCAGTAACGGTCCGAGCATCTGCCTGAAAGAAAATCCGATCCCCGTTCCGGCTCGTCGTTGGTGCCTCCCTGCGACGGGCCGGATTTTTTTCGATCTCATTTGGTCATTTCCGCCAAAAGGGGCTCGATCACCCTTTTGGACTTGGGCGGCTCGCGGCCGGCGCGGAGCATGTCGACGAGCGCGCGCAACGCTGACGGGACCTGTCGGTGTCCGGGATAATAAAGGAAGTATCCCTCGTAGGGCGGCAACCAGTCCTCGAGCACGGGGACCAACTGGCCCGATCGTATGAACGGCTCCGCCGGCGGCAGGATCGTATAGGCAATGCCCAGACCATCGACCGCCGCACGGACCGCCAGGCCGGGGCTGTTGACTGTCACCGGGCCCTGCACCGAAATCCGCCGTGACTGGCCATTGCGCTGGAAGGGCCAGACGAACACGCCATCGCCCCAGCGATATTGAATGCAACTGTGGTGCGCGAGATCGTCCGGCGTGCGCGGTGCGGCCCGCCGCGCAAAATAGGCCGGCGCGCCGACCACCGTCACCTTCATCGGCCCGGTAACCCGGACGGCGACCATGTCCACCGCCGCGCGCTCCCTTATGCCGATCGCGGCGTCGAAGCCCTTGGCCACGATGTCGACGGGCGCGTCGTCCACCTGGAGCTCGAGATGGACGTCGGGATAGGCCGCGAGAAAGCGATCCCATACCGGCGCGATCGCCGCCGCCGCCGCCCCGGCGCTGGCGTGGATGCGCAGCCGCCCGAAAGGACGGCGCCGCTCCTGGTCCAGATCCTCCAGGGCGCCGGCGATCTGGGCGATCGCCGGCCGCAGCCGCTCCAGCAGACGCCGCCCCTGGTCGGTCAGCGCGACGCTGCGCGTCGTGCGATGCAGCAGGCGGACGCCGAGGCGCTCCTCCAGCTGTCGCATCGCGTGGCTAAGCGCAGAGGGTGTAACGCCGACCCGCGCAGCCGCGGCCCGGAAGCTGAGCTCGTCAGCGACGGCGACAAATGCCGTCAGATCCGAGAGGTCGCCGCGGTGCATTCATGAGTCCATCTCAACACCGAATGCATATAGGCAGGATTTTCATCAGCACCGTTGGCCAATTAGCGTAGGCGCCATGCTCGCTTATCAAAGCTCGGGAGTCGCTGCACGCTGCGGTCGAATTCAGATCGAGCGAACAATCGAAGGCAAAGGGCAGCATTCACTGGCAGTTAGCCAAGTTCAGGGCCTGCAAGAGCAAAGAGGTGGGTCGGATCATCAAGTCCCTTGGCGTCACCCAGGGTCATGCGCATGTAGCCGCGCGGTGTGGTCGCGCCCTGCGCCTCGAGCCAAGCACGGACCGTGCGATGGGCTTCTGGCACGTCGATGATGAACGGTCCCGGCGCCGACGCTGCCGCCTTGGCGATCAGGGCCAGCGCGATCGCCTCGCTGTCGGCCACGACGGGACCGAGCGAGGTCGCCATCCGTCCCTCGCGTCCCAGCACGAAGCCCGCGACCTTTCCGCCCGCGTCCTCGGCGATCCAGGCACGGCCGGGCTGGCGCAGCGCAAGATGCGCCAGGATTGCCGGCCGCTCCATGCCGGTCATCGGCCGGTCGTAGAGGGCGAGCTTGGGCAGGTCGGCCGGTCCGACCGGACGCAGCTTGATGCCGGCGGGCGGACGCGCGGCCGCGTCGTTCACACAGTCGAAATGCCAGCGCGAGATCCGGTAAAGATCGCGAAAGCCCAGCGGCAGGTAGATCGGCCGTCCTTGCTCCGTGGCATCGAGGCCCGCGACCGCACCGGCCGATCGCACCTCGTCGATGCAACGCTTCAGAAGTCCCCTGCCGAGCCCGCCGCGCCGCCGCTCCCCGGTCACCAGCACCATGCTGATCCAAGCGAGCTTCTGGCCGAGCGGCAGGATCAGTGAGCTCGCCTGCCATGTCCCGTCGGGACCGGTGCAGCCCAAGCCACGGCCGGCGCCCAGCATGAAGCGCCAGTCAGCGACGTTCTGGTTCCAGCCCGCTTCGACGGACAGCGGCCACACCGCTTCGCAATGGCAGGCGTCGATCGGTACGACATCGAACGCCTCAGTACTGGCCATCGCGCACCTCGTAGTGCGTGGGCTTGTTCAAGGTGGCCATGTCGCGGGCGAGCCAATCGGCGGTCCATTCGATCATTTTCGCCAGCGGCACGGACGGTGGACCGAACTCCTTCACCATGCGGCGCGCGTCGTTGAGCCAGCCCGTCGGTGCTTCTTTGCCGGTGAGATTGGGTGACTTGCCCAAAAGCTTGCCGAACTCGGCGGCGAGCCAGCGGATTTCAATGGTCTCGGGGCCGGTGACGTTGATCGGCGAGGTCGGTGTCGTGGCATGTGCAAGGCAACGCAACGCGATGGTGTTGGCGTCGCCCTGCCAGATCACATTGACATGGCCCATGGCGACGTCGATCGGTTCGCCGTCACGCACTTTGCGGCCGACGTCGTGCAACACGCCGTAGCGCATGTCGATCGCGTAGTTCAGCCGGAACAGGCGGCCGGGCGTGCCGTGCCGGGCGGAGAAGTATTCGAACATGTGCTCGCGGCCGACGCATGAATTGGCGTAGTCACCGGACGGCGGCACCGGCGCCACGTCCTCGTTCGCCCCGCCGCTGTCGACCGGCACGAAGGGATAAACGCAGCCCGTCGAGAAGGCGACGATGCGCGAGGCCTTGAACACCTCGGCGACCATCGCCGGCACCTGCACGTTCATCGCCCAGGTGAGCGGCACATTGCCGGTGGCGCCGAACTTGCGACCCGCCATGAACACGACGTTGGCGGCCTGGGGCAGCTTCTCGAGCGCGGTGCGCTCCAGAAGATCGGCGGAGATCGGCTCGACGCCTGCGCCGGCCAGTGCCTCGCGCACGCCCGGCTCGCTGAAACGCGCGACGCCCATCACCCGCTTCGACGGCGCCGCCCGCTTGGCCAGACGCGCCAGGGTCGGGCCCATCTTGCCGCCGACGCCCAGCACGATGATGTCGCCAGGCGTTGCGGCGAGATCGGCCACGAGCGCATCCGACGGCGCGGTCATGAAATCCTCGACGGCCTCGACGCTGTCGAAACGGTTGGGCAGCTTCGGCTGGCTCATGTCGCGGCTCCGCTGGTCATCGGCTTCATCGACTTGAAATCCATGTCCGCTCCGACGGCAAAGCCCGGTCCGTCAAGCGAGCCCAGCACCAGCTTGCCACCGATGGCTTTCAGGCGTGCCGGCTTGCCGTCCTTCTTTTCATATAGGTCGGGATGGGCGGCAACGAAGGCCTGTTGCTCGGCCTCCGGCGCGAAGCCCATGCCGTCGATGAAATGATGGGCGTTGCGCTCGACATGCGTCATGCCCAGCAAAGACACCAGCGCCAGGTCCTGCTGCACGCTGACGCCGGGCCAGGTCGTCAAATCCTCCGCCGACATGAAGTGGCCGGTGCCCAACTTGGCGACGCGCGCGGCATTGAGGATCGACTTGTAGAACCCCTTGCAGTTCTTGCTCGACACGCCGGCATAGCCCAGCTTCAGCGCCGCCGGGAATGACGACAGCTCGCCGTCCGATTCGTCGATGATCACCGGCCGCAGCCTGGCCAGCGGCTCGACCGACCGCGACAGCGCCACGGCGCGCTTGATCGGCTGCTCGATGAACAGCGTCGACTTCACGAGCCTGGCCAGCGCCGGCGTCACCTCGACCTTGCGCCACAGCTCGACGATGCCTTCGACATCGTCATACTGCTCGTTGCCGTCGAGCGTGGCGCGGTAGTCGCCGGCACCGGCATCGAGTACGGCAGCGATGCGGCCGAGCCTTTCGAGGTCGGCCTTGATGTCGCCGCCCACCTTCAGCTTGTAGTAGCGGCCGCGGTAATAGGAGACGACTTCCTCAAGGGTCTCGGGCAGGCCGTCATTGACCCGCTCGGACGCCGGACGATCGGCCGCCGTCAGCGGATCGACCAGTCCAACCGTATGGCGGACCTCGATGCTCCGGCCCGGCTTCAGCCTGGCGAGGAACGGCGCCAGGTCCGTATCTTTGATATCGGGCGTCAGTGACGTGGTGCGGATCCCAGGAAGATTGCCCGCGATCATCGCAGCGAATGATTTGCCCGTGGCGCGGCCCAGCGCATCGAGGACGGCGCGGTCGAGCAGCGCGGGCCCGTAGGCCGCCACCAGCGGATTGAGCCCCTGCGCCGCACCGCGCTTTTGCTGCTCGACATAGGTGCCGGCGAACAGGTCGAAGGCGTTATCGAAGCCTTGGGCACGGTAGAGCTCGATCGCAAGATCGAGAGATCGGCGCAGCTGATCGAGGTTCTGGGCGTCGGTGAATTCCGGACTCTTCTCGAACCATTTGGCGGCCAACGCCTCGGCCGCCACGCCGCAGCTGGTCCGCCCGTCGGCCAGCGACACGCGCACTTTGATCACGGCCTGCGTGGCGTCGGTGACGGTGATCACACCAAAGCGGAAGGCGAGGCGCATCTTCACATGCCGCTCGTAGCGCTCGACTTCTTCCAACTTCACTTTCATGCACTCGGCTCCAGCAGGCCCGCGACATAGCCGATCATGCGCGCCGCGCAGGTCGGCCCGTCGGGCTCATAGACGAAAGGCTCCATGGCGATCCAGCCGCCATAGCCGGTTTCCCGAAGCGCGCGCACGATGGCGGCGAACCTGTCGTGGCCCTGACCCGGGCCGCGCCGGTTACGGTCGTTGAACTGGATGTGGCCTAAAAGGCCGGTCGGCATCCATCGCCGTATCGCGTCGGCCACCGGCTCGGGTTCCATCAGGCTGGCGGCCAGCGTGTCAACCATGATGCGCAGCGCCGGATTGCCGATCCTCCGCGCGATTTCCGCCGCCTCGGCGAGGGTATTGACGAAATTGCAGTCCGGCCGGGCGAGCGGCTCGATGCAATAGGCCACCTTCGCGGTGGCCGCCTGTTCGGCAGCCAGGATCCACGCCTCCTCGGCGCGGGATGCATCGTCCGGCGTGGCGACGCGGCGCTGCGCCGGCGAGCCGTGCACCAGGTAAGCGCCGCCCAACTCGGCACAAAGGTCGACCGAGGCGCGCAAAACGTCGACGCTCTTCTGCCACACTTTGCGATCCGGCGTGGTGATCGAGAGGCCGGCGGGCGCGGCCAGCAGCCAGTGCAGCCCGCTCACCTCGAGGCCGCTATCGGCGCAGGCCTTGCGGATATCGGCGCGCTTGGACGCCGGCATGCGCCATGCATCGTCGCCGAAGGTGAAAGGCGCCAATTCAAGGCCGCCATAGCCAAGGGCCGCCGCCAGCGCGCACTGGCGCTCGAAGGAAAGCTCGCGGATCACCTCGTTGCAGAGAGAAAGCCTCACCGATGATCCTCGCTTTGCGACCCGCGCCTTGCGACCCCACGCCTTGACGGGCAAATCCGCGTTCGTCAGTCTGACTGAAATGCGAGGGGATGATATCAGCGGGATGAAAGCGATGAACAGATTCGTCGCTCGGCGCGCATGAAATTCTCGACCCTCAGCCGTCAATACTGGCCGACTCTGGTGCTGTTCGCCCTTCTGCTCGCGAGCTGGCAGCTCGCGGTGAGCCTGGGCGGCATCCGTGAATACCTGCTGCCCTCGCCGCTCGCGGTCTGGAACGCGCTGTGGCACGGCGATACCGCCTGGCTGCCGCATCTGTGGACGACGACGCTCGAGATCATCGGCGCCTTCTTCCTCGCCGCGATCGTCGGCGTGGCGCTGGGCGTGGCGATCGCCTGGTCGCCGCTGATGGCCAATGCGCTGGT
>DASZJU010000125.1:0-6740 GCA_035947815.1 Reyranella sp. | reverse complement strand
GAGCATCGTGCCCGGCGGGCACAGCCTTCCGTTGATCGTGAACTCGCCCTTCAGGATGAACCAGACCTGCGCGAAGCCGTGATCGTGCCCGGGATGATGCGCGCCCGGCTCGAGCCTGAGGATGCCGGCATCGGGCGCGGTCGGCTGCTCGCGGCCGGGAGGGAACAGCATCGGCCAGCCTAGCTCATGGCCAACAGCCCGATACCATAGGCGGCCAGCACCAAACCGCCGATCCGGGCCATCCAGGCGCCGAGCGGGAACAGCTTTTCAATCAGCACCACGGCGGCCAGGACGGCGACCCACAGCAGGTTCATCACGCCGCCGACGAACAGCAGCGCCATCAGGATCCAGCAGCAGCCGAGGCGGTAGAGGCCGTGGCTGAGGCCCATGCGCAGGGCGCCCGTGGCGCCGTCCCGCCAGTGGTTGACGACGAAGTCGAACGGCGACCGGCAGACCAGCAGGCAGGCCTGCTTGAGCGGCGTCAGCTGGTAGAGGCCGGCGGCAAGGAACAGCAGGCCGCCCAGCCGCGCGCTGGTCGTTGTCATCGCTCGAGGCCCCACTGGGCGAGCGTCGCGGCCACGCTGAAGCCAACCCAGGCCACGAGGTAGCCGGCGGCAAACAGGGCGGTCGGCGCATAAGGCTGGGCACGGGCGCGCCGGCGCCGGTCGATGGTGGCGAAGATCAGGATCAGGCGGGGCCGTCCGGGGGCGGCCCTCGGCCGGCCGGTCCGCCTGCCCTGTCGCGATGGGTCGGGTGTCGCTTCTCCCAGTCTCACCGAGCTTGGCGTTCGGGTCAGATGGCCTGCCGGTGCTGCCCGGATTTGAGCGCCACCACGTTGGAGACGGCAAGGGAACGGCTGAGGCCCTTGATCGCGAGCGCCCCGATGTCGCCGAGCTCGGCGAAATCGCCGACGGCGCTGGCGACCCGCGACGTCACGAGGATCTGGCCGTCCGCCGCGGCGTCGCTGAGGCGCGCGGCCGTGTTGACGACCGTGCCGATCGCGCTGTAGTCGAAGCGGCCTTCGAAGCCGATCTGCCCCAGCGTCGCAAAGCCTTGCGCGATGCCGACGCCGAAGCCGATTTGATGGCCGCGCCGACGCCACCCTGCCGCCAGCGCCGCCACCGCCTCCCGCATCGCCACCGCCAGCCTGACGGCGCGTTCGGCCGGGTTGGGACAGGGCAGCGGATCGTTGAAGAACACCATCAACCCGTCGCCGGCGAAGCGGTCGAGCGTGCCCTCGAAGGACTGGACGAGCGGCACGAGCGTGGCGTGATAGTCGCGCAGCAGCTCAAGGACCTCTTCCGGCTCCGCGCTCTCGGCAAAGGCGGTGAAGCCGCGCAGGTCGCAGAAGAGCGCGGCTATGTCACGGCGGTGGCTTTCGAGGATGCTTTCGTCGCCGGACGATACGATGAGCTCGGCGAGCGCGGGCGCCAGGAACCGCTTGAGCCGGCTCATCCGCCCGAGCTCGCCGACCTGCGCCGCCACCCGCTCTTCGAGCGTCTTGTTCCAGCGCGCGAGCTCGGCCGACTGCGCCCGGAGCTCCGCCTGCGCCGCCTCCAGGCGCCGATTGAGCGCCGCCTCCCTTTCCTGCAAGAGCGTCATGTCATAGGCCTTCTGCTGCAGGCGCCGTGTCGCGTCGCGCTCGGACGTAACTTCCAGCAGCAACACCCACGTTCTGTCCCCGGCCCCGCCCTCATCGCGCCAAAAATGAAGGTCGGCGACGCGGCCCTTGGCGAGCTCGATCGACGGGAACAGCCAGGGCGTCTCGGCCAGCGGCAGCAGGCCCTCGAGAAATGCCGCCTGCTCGACGGCCGGCGCGCCGAGGCGCAGTGCGCCAAGCCCGTAGGCCTCGAGACACCCGCCGGCGCCGATGAGGGCAAGGGCATCGTCCACGTACAGATAGGCGACCGCGCGGTCGGCAAAGGTCAGCGCCTGCAGCCGATCGGCGACCTGCGCCGGCAGATTTTCCATGGCTCAGGGCGCGACGCGAACCGCGAGGTCCGTGAACGCATCCTCGACGCCTTCGCCCGTCCTGGCGCTGCTCGACCGCACCCAGCAGCCGCTCCGGCGAAGCTCCTCGAGCTCACCGTCCGGGATCGCCCACTGCTCGCGGAGATCGTTCTTGTTCAGCAGCAGCGCAAAGGGCAGCGGGCCGCAATCCGCCTCGACGCGCCGGCGGAGCGACAGCGCGGTTTCGAGCGTCGCCGGCCGCGTGCCGTCAGCCACCAGCACGTAGCCGGCCGAGCCCCGCAGATAGCTCATCCGAAGCGAGGACATGTCGTCCTCGCCCGCGAGGTCCCACAGGATGAGATGCACCATCCGGTCACCCAGCGTCACCGTTTTCTTGTCGATCTTGACCCCGACCGTGGTCAGATAGCTTTCGGAGAAGACGCTCTGGACAAAGCGCTTGACGAGGCTCGTCTTGCCGACCGAAAAGCCGCCGAGCATGCAGATCTTCTTCTGGACGGCCACCGTCATGACTCGTCCTCGAGCCGGACCGCGACCGACACACGGCGGTTCAGCGACCGGGCGCTATCCGAGCTGTCTGCGTTGAGCGGATCGAGCTGACCGGCGCCGCCGATCGTGATCAGATCGGCAGCGACGCCCCGCTTCTTCAGGAGCGCCACGACGGCACCTGCCCGCGCCATGCTGAGCGACAGGTTGTACGTCCCGGGGCCGGTGTCGTCGGAGTGCCCGGTGACCCTGATGCGCGCCCTCATATGCTGGCTCGAGGCGAGCGCCGTCAGCTCCTGGATCTCACTCGCCAGCTGGTCGAGCACGGCGTCCTGCCCGGCCGCTGGCAGCGACTCGTTGGTGTTGAAGCGGATTTCGTGCGCCTGGATCTCGTCGCGCAGCTTGGCAAAGGCTCCCTCGGAGAGGTTCAGCACCAGCGTGAGGTCGAGTTGCGGACCGCCCGCCGGCAGCAGGCGGGCCGCCGTGCGCGCCCGCGAAAGCCAAAGGGGCGTCGCCGCTCCCACCGCGACAATGCGATCGCCCGCGATCGAGAGCTTCACGCCCGGCGATGGCGCGAGCGACGCCTCGAGCCGTTTCAGCACGAAGGCGGGATCGAGCGCCTGGTAGGGCTGCCAGCGACTGACGACGCGCGCCGGGTCGACCCCGGACTCGCGCAATAGGGCCGCCGGGTCGGGCGCGAGCGGATCGCGCAGGCCCCCGACCACGAACTTGCCGTCGCGCTCGGCCGCATCGGTGACGACGAGGCCCGGCTCGGCCCGCAGCCGGTCGACGTAGGCCGACCAGCGCCGTTCCTCAGCCGCGCGGCGCTCGGCCTCAGCGGCGCGGATGCGCGCTTGCTCCTGCGCGATTTCGGCGCTGATCCGCGCCTGCTCCTGCGCGATCTCCCATCGCCAAAGTCCCACTCCTCCCGCAATTCCCACGAGCAGGAACGCGACCAGAAAGACGAGCCACGGGAAACCGCGCTTGGACGCGCGCGCCCCCTGTTGCCTCAGCGCGGTGCAGTCCGTCAAACGCGCCGCGACATCGGCGAGGCCCGAGCTGTCGCCATCGAAGCTTTCCAGCGCCTGGCGGCGCTCCTCATGGATGCGCGAGAGAACATTGCGCAGACTCTCGCGCAGCTCTTCCGGCGGGTTGCCGCGGATGACCGCGACCAGCATCGCGAACGGCCCGACTTCGCACCACAGACGCAAGTCGCCGAGCCGCAGGGTGTCGACCCCTTGCTGCCCGGCGCCCTTGAAGGAATCGCGGACGAAATCCTGGATCGCCGTCAGCATCGAGGAAACGAGCTGCGGATCCTGGCTCGCCGCGTCCTGCGCCGCGACATGCGAGATCAGGAGGCCGGTGTGGCTATGGATGAGAAAGACGTGCTCGACCTGGTAGACGAGCGTGTGGTTGAGCACGACCTCGGCGAAGGGCTTTCCGGTCCGCCAAGCTTCAAATCGCCAGCGCAGCCCGCGCCAGGTGAGGCTTTGCCGGAGCGATTCGTTGAGCGACTGGAAGGTGTTGTCGATTGTCTCTCCGACCGATTTGCGGATCGCCGGGACGATCACGGGGTGGAGAATGTCAATGAGCTTCCGCGGATCGTTGCGGATCGAGCTTTCCGTCGCCTTCTCCAGCGCCGGCGCCAACACCTGGCCCAGCCGCGCGTCGCTCGACGCGACCGCCGTTGCCAACACGCGTCCCACGGCCACGCCGAACCGCTCGGGATCCTCGATCACTTCGCGCAGCCGGCCGAGCACCTCGATCTCGTGCCCGACCAGCAAACTGCGCAACTGCTCAAGCTGCAGATCGACCGCCGACACGCCGGTCGGTGGCACAGAGGTCTTTGGCTCGACAGTTCGTGCGAGCCCGACGAGCAGACCCGCCAGCGCCTCCCGGTCGATCCCGCTATCGGGCGGGGGTGGGCGCAACAGCCACTCGAACCTCCCGGCGGCGGAGCTGCTCATCTCGCAGTGCGGTCAGGCGGCCGACCAACTGCGCGATGGATCGCCAACGCCCTTGCCCACACCTTTCGCCCCGGTGTCCTGGTTCAGGCACTTCGCCACCTCGACGAAGAGCCCGGCCAGCAGGTTCCGATCGGTTTTGACGTTGGAGAGTTCCGCGAACATCTTCTCGAGCGTGTGGTGGACGTCCTCGTTGCGACGCTTGATCTCTTCATGCAGCGTCTGCACCTCGCGCGCCAGACGGTCGGCAAACTCGCGCTCGAGCTGGCTCAGCTGGTCCGACATCGTTCGGAGCCGCTTTTCCAGCGACTGGTTCTGCTCGCGCAGCGTGCGCTCGATCTCCTTGTCGCCGTCGGCGCGCAGGTCTTTTTCCTCGCGCAGCTGGCTTGCGAGCGATTCGACCTGCTTCTTCGCATTTGAATCATAAGCGCTCAAATTGCGCGCCGTTTCGGACTCGGTGTCCTTGAACCGCTGCAGGAACCGCTCCTCGAGCTTGGAGAAGCGGCGGTCGTAATCCTGCATCTGATTGCCAAACAGCAAGTCGCGGATCTTGTCCACGCCGACCACGTCGGGGCCGGAGGTTTTACCATTGCCGGCTGGCGCAACGATGATGCTGGTGTCGGCCGACGCGACTTCCGATTTCTGCTTTTCTGCCATGCCCCACTCCTCCCTCTTAAGAATCATTAGTCTAGGCACTCGAATGGCTCGTTGGCCAGTTGCCGCTCGATGTTCCGGCATCTCCTGCTCTTGCATAGGGTTTCCCTGCTCGACGGGAAAAATATCCTGCTCCACAACCAGCCGGTCGGCCGCCAAAGCCCAGCAAATCAGGCTTCTTAATGGTTCGCGTCGGACTGCTCCCACAGGTGCCTGGCTCGCGTCGATTGATGGAGTGAAGGGCTATCCGGACGTTTCTCGAACGGCGGACACTTTAATGTCACAGCCGTGTTCAGCGCGCAGAGCAGCAAGTCCAGGGCGCCCCTGATCGTCGCTAGCGCCGTCGGCAAAGCGGCCCGGCTGCTCCTTCGTCAGATGTGAGAGTCCGTTAGATGTAAGAGTCGCGTTCCTGTACCAACGGGCTCGCTAGTTCACGGTAAGCAACCGGATGCCATAGGCGGTCAGCAACACACCGCTGATGCGGGCCATCCAGAGGCCAAGCGGGAACAGCTTTTCAATCAGCACCACGGCGGCCAGGACGGCGACCCACAGCAGGTTCATCACGCCGCCGACGAACAGCAGCGCCATCAGGATCCAGCAGCAGCCGAGGCAGTAGAGGCCGTGGCTGAGGCCCATGCGCAGGGCGCCGGCGGCGCCGTCCCGCCAGTGGTTGACGACGAAATCGAACGGCGACCGGCAGACACTGAGGCAGGCCTGCTTGAGCGGCGTCAGCTGGTAGAGGCCGGCGGCGAGGAACAGCAGGCCGCCCAGCCGCGCGCTGGTCGTCGTCATGTCCATCGGCGAGAGCAGGGCCAACCGCTCGAGGCCCCACTGGCTAAGCGTCGCGGCCATGCTGAAGCCAACCCAGGCCAGCAGGTAGCCGGCGGCAAACAGGGCGGTCGGCGCATAAGGCTGGGCACGGGCGCGCCGGCGCCGCTTGACGGTGGCGAAGGTCAGGATCATCGGCGCCGCGCCCGGCAGCATCATGCCGGCCATCATGACCCACCACATCAGGAGCAGCAGGACGAGATCGACGGCGCCTTTCGGTTCCATCGGCATGGGCATGGCCATGGCGCCCATCGCCCGCATGTCGGCCGCGGCGACGAACAGGTAGAGCCAGCAGAGCGCGGTGAGGCCGGCCAGCGCCGCTCCGATCACGACGCGCTGGCGCAGCATCAGGTCGATCAGCGGCGCGGCGGTTGTTGGGTTGGGCCGGTTCACCGGAGGCGGTCAGGCCGCCCAGGCAAAAGGCGCGAAGTGGCCGTTGTTGCCCTTGCCGGCGAGGCTGAGGGCGAGCCCGAAGCCCTGCACCTCCGTCTTCTTTGCGCGCGCCAGGGCGAGCCGGCGGTTGGCCGGGTGGGCGGTGTTGTCGATATAGAAGGGCTCGCCGGAGCGGTTGCGCGAGGCCACGCCTTCGATCTCGAAGGCCAGGATGCCCGGGATCTCGGTCGCGCGGCGCAGGCCATCGGCGGTGAAGTCGATGCGGCGGAATTCGACGCCGCGGAAGTCGCTCACCAGGTTGTCGCGGATCATCTGCGTTGGGCCGCCTGATGTGCCGCTGGCGATGCCGGCCAAGGCCTGGCGCTGGGCGTCGTCGGCCCTCTCGTCGACGACGCAGGCGAACACCCAGTCGCCGTCCGACATGACCGGCTTGGAGCGGATGACCAG
>DASZJU010000124.1:0-10428 GCA_035947815.1 Reyranella sp. | reverse complement strand
ACGGTTCCGCTTTATGAGAAGTTCCGGCCGCCCTATCCGGCCGAATTCTTCCGTGCCGTTTCCCGCAGATTGGGACTTCACAAGAAGCATCGCCTGATCGACCTTGGCACGGGGCCCGGGCTGCTTGCGCTGGGCTTCGCCTCCTACGTCGGCCGCATCGTCGGAGTCGATCCGGAGCCGGGAATGCTCGCGGCCGCCCGGAAAGCGGCCAGCCGCGTTGGGCAGGATTTCACGCTGATCGAGAGCAGAGCCGAAGCCCTTCCCCTGGACGTCGGGCGATTCGATGTCGCCACCATAGGCCGGGCCTTGCATTGGATGGCGACCGAGCCGACCGCTGCCCTGTTCGACCGGTTGGTGGCGCCCGGCGGTGCCATCCTTGTCTGCACGTCCAACAGTGCGCCCGACGGCCGCAACCCGTGGCTCGAGGAATACAACAGAGCCCGACGCTTCTGGTCGGGATCCGCCGAAGGCGAGCGCTATGGCCACGTACTCGACACCCTCCTGCGCGGAACGCGCTTCCGTGTCGGCGAGACGATTGCCGTCGAGAGCGCCCATGAGGTCCGCGTGAAGGACCTGGCGTGGCGCATCCTGACCTTCTCTACGTCATCCCCCGGAGAGCTCGGCGACAGGGTGGAAGAAATGCTGCGGGATGTCGAAACGCGTCTGCTTCCTTTCAGCAACGCAGGTGCCGTCCACGAGGTCGTCGTGTCAACCGCCCAGGTGGCCCGTTAGGAGCCGCTGGGCAGCGGCTTTTCCGTCGTCCCGAGCGAAGCCGCCCGAAGGGCGGCGAAGTCGAGGGACCTTCTTTCCACGATACGCGGCTTGTTGTTGAGAGAAGGTCCCTCCGCGCGGCCCCTTCGGGGCCTTGGTCGGGACGACGGCGCTTTGGTCATTTGCCGACGCAGGTAGCGGCGGTCTCCGGCGTGCAGACGTCGAGGCCGGTGTAGGTCGGATCTTTCGGCGCCGGCTTGCCGTCCTTGATGTCCTTCAGGAAGAACATGCTCTTGTAGCCCATCTCGGCCGGCCGCTGGCCGACCTGGCCCTTCGACAGGCCGGCCTTCAGCAACTCGATCTGCACCGGCAGCGTGTCGGCGACGACCAAGGCCAGCGATCCGTCGGCAATGCGCGACTTGTACTTCTCGGCGACCTTCCGATAGGCCTGCGGGATGAACTGGGGGAAGCCGCCGGTCGGGATGAACGCGTCGAGCTTGGGATACTTGCCGAGGATGTCCTCCATCTGCTGCACCGACAGCGGGAAGTCGTCGTTGGTGTAGAGCGGACAACCGGCGACCTCGGTCCAGCCGTTCTGGCCGGTGAGCTTGGTGCCGGGCGACTGCGCGCTCTTGGTCCCCGCGAGCGTGTCGCGGATGCCCTGCATGCGCTCGTTGTGATTGGCCGCGGCCGCGCCGCCGGACTGGATGCAGATGGTGCCGCCCTTGGGCTTGATCTTCTGCGCCAGCTTGGCGAGGTTCACGCCGATCTCGTAATTGTGCGTGCCGACATAGGCGAGCCGCAGGGCCTTGTCCTTCTCCAAGAGGTCGCTGTCCCAGGTAAGGACGGGGATGCCGGCCGCCTTGGCGCCTTCCAGCGCCTTGCCCATCGCCGCCGCGTTCGACGGCGATACGGCGATGCCGTCGACCTTCTTGGCAATGAGGTCGTTGACGACCTGGACCTGCTCCTCGCCGCCGCCATGCTCGCCGGGTCCGATGTACAGGCATTCGATGGCGCCTCCGAGCTCCTTCTCGGCCTTCTTGCAGCCGTCGCGCGCCTGGTCGAAGAACGGGTTGTTCGTGTTCTTCGGCACCAGGGCGAACACATACTTCTTGGGCTGGGCCTCGGCGCCTTGGGTGATGGCGAGGATGGCCGCCGCCGCTACCGTCGCGCTCAACAGTTTTCCAATCATGGCGTTTCCTCCGTTCGCAGGTGACCGCCGCCTGGGCTCGGCATAGGGGCCTCCGCTCAGTCGGCGCGGCTTCCGCGGATCCGCTGAAGCAGAACCGCGAGAACAATGAAAGCGCCGACGAAGGCGCCTTGCCAATTGGAATCGATGCCGGCCATCAGCAGGCTGTTGCGGATGACCTCGATCAGCGTGGCGCCGATGAAGGCGCCGAAAGCGCCGCCTTCGCCGCCCATCAGGTTGGCGCCACCGATGACCGTAGAAGCGATGACCCTGAGCTCATAGCCGGTGCCCAGCGCATTGATGGCGGACCCCTGCCAGCCGACCACCATGATCGCGGCGATGGCCGACGTCAGCGCGCAGAGCGTGTAGGTCTGCAGCTTGATACGGTTGACCGCGACGCCGGCCAGCCGGGCCGCCGCTTCGTTGCCGCCGACGGCATAGACATGGCGCCCCCAGCGCGTGAAGCGGAAGACGAATCCGAAGACCACGGTCATGGCCAGCAGCAGCCAGACCATGTTGGAGACGCCGGCGATCTCGCCGCCGCCGATGGCCGTGAAGATGTCGCCATCCGGTCCGAACTCGTAGATCATCTTGTTTTCCGACAGCACCACCGCGAAGGATCGCGCGGCCGCCAGCATGCCCAGCGTGACGACGAACGACGGCAGCCCGACATAGGCGACGAACACGCCATTGACGAGACCGCAGAGCGCGCCCGCGCCGAGCCCGGCCAGCACCGCCAGCCACCACGAATGGCCGGCCTGCAGGACCAGGCCGCAGACAATGCCGGTGAGGCCCATGACCGAGCCGACCGACAAGTCGATCCCCCCGGTGATGATCACCGCCATCATGCCGAGCGCCATGATGCCGATGTAGGCGAAGTTGCGCGTGATGTTGAAGAAGTTGTCCCGGGTCGGAAACGAATCGGGCTCCAGCCAGCTCATCACCGCGCAGATCAGCACGACGGCGACCGCAACCCAGAACGGCTGCGCGGCGAGCCATCGCCGCACCAACGGGGCTTCGGTCACGGCCTTCAGGTGCCGTCCGATGCCGACGGTGACGGTATCGCTCGTCTCTTGCCTCGCCACGGCTCAGGCGTCCCGGATGGCGCCGGTGATGAGGCCGGTGACCTCCTCCGGCGAGCTGTCCCGAATCGGCTTGTCGGCAACCTTGTGGCCGCGCCGCAGCACGACGATGCGGTCGGCGACGCCGAAGACATCGGGCATGCGGTGGCTGATCAGCACCACCGCCATGCCCTGCTCGCGCAACCGCCGCAGAAGGTCGAGCACCTCCGCCACCTGCCGCACGCTGATCGCCGCGGTCGGCTCGTCCATCAGGACGATCTTGGCCTGCGACAGATGCGTGCGGGCGATGGCAACGGCCTGGCGCTGGCCGCCCGACATCATGCGCACCTTCTCGGCCGGGCGCGTCTCGGATTTCAATTCGTCAAACAGCTCACGCGCACGCTCGTTCATGGCGCGGTCGTCAAGGATGCGGAACGGGCCGAAGCCCCGCATCTTCTCGCGCGCCAGGAAGACGTTGGCCGACGCCGTCAGGTTGTTGCACAGGGCGAGGTCCTGATAGACGACCTCGATGCCGGCAGCGCGCGCATCGACCGGCTTGTGGAAATGGACCGGCCGGCCTTCCAGCAGCATCTGGCCATCCGACGGCGGGAAGTTGCCGGCCATGATCTTGACCAGCGTCGACTTGCCGGCGCCGTTGTCGCCCATCAGCCCGACAATCTCGCCGCCGTCGAGTGCGAAATCCACCTGCGACAGGGCCTCGATGGCGCCGAAGTGCTTGGAGATTCCCTGGAGCTCGAGAACAGCCACCGATCCTCCCTTCGCACCGCATCTGCACGCGCGGCGAATTTTTCTCGCGCGGCTATCTTTTGGTTGTGAAAACCCTAAGCGCGCGTCTTCGTGCCTGTCCAGCGGCAATCCCGCATGTCTTCCGGACTAGAGCGAGATGAGTTTAGCTCCATCCGTCGTCCCGACCGGAGCGAAGCGGAGCGGAGGGACGACGAGGTGAGCAAGAGTCATCCTGCTTTAGTGGACATTTGCCGGTTTGCTCTGCCGAATCGCCTCACCCGCGCGGTTGATGCGTGCTTTCGATCCCCATGGCGGCTGATGGCTGCTATTCATCGCTAGCATTTCTCATCGCCGCCCCGAGCGTACAAACGCAAACACCATGTCGGTCCGCATGCAGTGATGGCCCACGCGTCGATTTGGTCGGCCGCGCGTTGTCAGCGCGTGGCCTACTATCGGGCATGCCTACGTCCGTCACCCCACGCGACAACGGCCATACCGCTAAGAGCGCATTCCTCTCACTCCCTCATTCAATCTGGTAATGACGTCGGGTATCAGTGTCGGCGTCTTTGCTTGCATCACTTATTTCATGGAACTTGTCCCAGTCCTTGTCCGACGCCTTACTTCCAACCGATCCGACAGGTGGCGGTTGACGGCTGACTGAGAACCCGAGCGGTTTTGGAGTCTGTCGCTCTTGGTCGGACGGGGCGGCGCAAGCGGGGACCGAACGCCCGGGTCTGTTCGTCCCTACATGGGCTCGAACGGGCCCGGCTCGGAGAAACCCTCGATCGATACGACCTTTGCGTAGTTCTCGGCGATGCTCTCAGGGGTCAGATGTGGGTCGTAGAAGCCAGGTCCCATGACGATAGCGATACGTTGGATTGCTCCGGCTTCCAGGTTGTAGATGCGATTTGTCTCCGAACAATCATCGCTTGCCAGCCAGACGATCACTGGTGCGACAGCCTCGACCGGCATGATGGCTTTTCCATCGACTTCAGCCATGCGGGATCCTGCGGCTGGGTGCATCCTCGTGTACCCGTTTGGGGAAATGGTGTTCACGAGAATCCCGTGCTGAGCACCTTCAACGGCAAGAACGCGCATCAGTCCGACGACTGCGCCCTTGGCCGCCGCATAGGTGGCTTGGCCACGCATTCCGAACAGGCCGACGACTGACGTCGTGAGGATGATCTTCCCATGCCGCTGTGCGACCATATGCGGCCAGGCAGCCCTCACCGTGTTGACGGGCCCACCGAGGTGCACGCGCCAATACTGATCGAAATCATCAAGGGTGGCGTCCTCGAATGGCTGGCTTCCGCAGATGCCAGCGTTGTTCACGAGAAGGTCGATTCTCCCGAAATGCTCGATGGTCATCGCGATCAGGTCGGCGCCACCTTCAGGGGTGGAAACATCGCTGTCATTCGCAATCGCCAGGCCGCCGCGTGACCGAATGAGGTCGGCCACCTCTTCGGCTATCGTGGAGTCCTTCCCAGACCCCGATACGTTGGTCCCAAGGTCGTTCACCACGACCCGGGCGCCGCGTTCGGCGAGAAGTTCGACGTATGCCCGCCCCAGCCCGCGGCCTGCCCCCGTCACAACCGCGACCTTCCCCTCCAACGAAATTCGTTCGGTCATCTCGCTATCCTCTTCTGACAACCTCCTCAGTTTTAGACGGCGTCGACCGTCACCGTCCTGCCTGTGCGATGCGACTGCAGCGCAGCATCGGCCAGCAGCAGGGCCCGCCGTCCGTCCTCGGCGCCCACCGACGGCTTGCGGCGCGCCAGCACCGCATCGATGAAGTCGTCGATCTCGTGAACGTAGGACTGCGCATAGCGCTCGACGAAGAAAGGCAGCAGCACGTCGCGCGCATCGGTGGCCGCTTCGTTCGACTTCAGGATCGCGGTCGGCCGCAGATTGTCCGAGCGCACCATGCCCTTGGCGCCGAACACCTCGACACGCTGGTCGTAGCCGTAGGCGGCGCGACGGCTGTTGTTGATGTGGCACAGCGCGCCGCCGCGGGTCTTGAGAATGACCATGGCGCTGTCGACATCGCCCGCTCGGGCGATCTTGGGATCGACCCGGCAGCTCGCCTTGGCCACCACCTCGACGGGCTCCGCACCCAACAGCCAGCGGGCGAGGTCGAAATCATGGATCATCATGTCGCGAAACAGGCCGCCGGAGACCTTGATGTAGGCCAATGGCGGCGGCGCCGGATCTCGGCTGGTGATGACGATCTGCTCGACATCGCCAACCTCGCCCCGGCGGATCGCCGCCGCGATGGCACGGTTGGTGGGATCGAAGCGGCGGTTGAAGCCGATCGCCACGGGCGTGCGGTGCTTCCTCAGCTCGGCCAGGCAGCGGTCGACCCGCCGGATGTCGAGGTCGATCGGCTTCTCGCACAGCACGGCCTTGCCCCTCCGGGCCGACGCCACGATGAGATCGACATGCGTGTTCGTCGAGGAGGCGATCACCACGGCATCGATATCGCGATCGGCGAGCGCCGCGGCCGCGTCGGGCGCCGTCGCGGCGCCGACCTCCCGCGCCAGATCCGCCGCTGCCTGCCCGATCGGATCGACGATGGTCTTGACGCGAGCCCGCGGATGGGCCGCGAGGTTGCGCGCGTGCAGCTTGCCGATGCGTCCGGCGCCGAAGACGCAGAAGTTAAGCGTGTCCTTGGCCATTGCCTGCCTTTGGCCATTGATCGTCGCTCGCGAAACGCCCGGCCGATTGCGCCGGGGTGACTTGTCGCCGGCGCTGACTTAAAGGAGGGCTGATCTAGCACAGGTCGACACGGCGCTCCAAGAGTCGCCCGCGTCGTCGCATTCGGATGCAGCGGGATGCAGACCATTCGTCTCACCATGGCCCAGGCCCTGGTCCAGTACCTGATCGCCCAGCGCACGGTGCTCGACGGCGAGGAGGCGCCGCTGTTCGCCGGCGTGTTCGCCATCTTTGGCCATGGCAACGTCACGTGCCTGGGCGAGGCGCTCGAGGCGGCGCAGCAGGCATTGCCGACCTGGCGCGGACAGAACGAGCAGTCGATGGCGCTGGCCGCCGTCGCCTTCGCCAAGGCGCGCCGCCGCCGACAGTTCATGGTCGCCACCAGCTCGATCGGGCCAGGCGCCGCCAACATGGTCACCGCGGCCGGCGTGGCGCATGCCAACCGCCTGCCGGTGCTGCTGCTCGCCGGCGACACCTTCGTCAATCGGCTGCCCGATCCCGTGCTGCAGCAGGTCGAGCATTTCGGCGATCCCGGCATCACGGTGAATGACGCCTTCCGGGCCGTGACACGCTATTGGGATCGCATCGTGCGTCCCGAGCAACTCATCGGCTCGCTGCCACAGGCCGTGGCCACGCTGCTGGATCCGGCGGAATGCGGGCCGGCCTTCATCGCCCTGCCGCAGGACGTGCAGGGCGAGGCGTTCGACTATCCCGTCGCGTTTTTCGAGCCGCGCGTGCATCGCGTGCCGCGCCCGCGACCGGACGTCGAGCAGCTCGCGGCCGCCGCCCGCCTGCTGCGGTTGGCCCGGCAACCGCTCCTGATCGCCGGCGGCGGCGTGCGCTATGCACTGGCCGACTCCGAGCTCGCCGCCTTCGCCGAGCGCCATAACATCCCGGTCGCCGAGACCGTCGCCGGACGCGGCATCCTGCTGCATGAGCATCCGCTGAATGTCGGGCCGATCGGCGTCATCGGCGCGGCCTCGGCCAACGCGCTGGCGGCGGCGGCCGATGTCGTGCTGGCGGTCGGCACGCGATTGCAGGATTTCACGACCGGCTCGTGGACCGTGTTCCAGAACCCGGATTTTCGCCTGATCGCGCTGAATGCTGCCCGCTTCGATGCCCACAAGCACCGCGCCCTGGCCGTTGTCGGTGACGCCCGGGCAGGTCTCGCGGAGCTCTCGGCTGGCCTCGGGGACTGGCGCGCACCCGACGATTGGCGCCGCCGCGCCGAGCGGGAGACCGCCGCGTGGAACCGCACGGTCGATCAGCATTCGGGCCCGACCAATGCGTCGCTGCCGTCCTACGCCCATGTCGTCGGCGCCATCAACCGCAAGGCGGCGGCCAGCGACATCGTCGTCACGGCGGCCGGTGGTCTGCCGGGGGAGCTCAGCAAGAACTGGCGCATCAAGTCGGTGGACACCTTCGATTGTGAGTTCGGCTTCTCCTGCATGGGGTACGAGATCGCCGGCGGCTGGGGCATCAAGATGGCGCACCCCGACCGCGACGTCGTGGTGTTCGTGGGCGACGGCTCCTATCTCATGATGAACTCCGACATCTACAGCACGGTGCTGACCGGCCATAAGCTCATCGTCGTGGTCTGCGACAATGGCGGCTATGCCGTGATCGACCGGCTGCAGAACTTCAAAGGCAACCCTTCCTTCAACAACCTCTTCGAGCATTGCCGTGGGGTACGGCAGGTCGGCGTGGACTTCGCCGGCCACGCGCGGTCGCTGGGCGCGCTGGCCGAGCGCGTGACGTCGATCGTCGAGCTGGAGCAGGCCTTCGCGCGCGCCAAGGCGGCCGACCGCACCTATGTCATCGAGATCAAGGTCAGCGCCACCGAGTGGACGCCGGGCGACGCCTGGTGGGACGTCGGGGTGCCCGAGGTCAGCGCGCGGCCGAGCGTGCGCGAAGCGGCGGCCCAGCACGCCGAGGACAAGAAGAAGACGCAGCGCACCGGAGTGTAGCCATGACCATACGCCCATGACGATAAACCTCGGCGTCGCGCCGATCGCCTGGTCCAATGACGACCTGCCGGAGCTCGGCGGCGACACGCCGCTGGAAACCTGCCTGAAGGAGAGCCGCGCCGCCGGCTTCAGCGGTACCGAGACCGGCGGCAAGTTTCCGATGGATGCCGCCAAGCTTGGTCCCCTCCTCGACGCGCACGGGCTCAGGCTTGTCTCCGGCTGGTTTTCGGGCCGCCTGCTGGAGGGTTCCGTCGCGCGCGAAAAGGAGCGCATGGAGCGGCAGCTCGCGACATTCAAGGCGCTGGGCGCGCCGGTCATGGTCTATGCCGAAACGACCGGCAGCGTGCAGACCGCGCGGCAGACGCCGGTCAGCCGCCGCCCGCGGCTGGCCGCCGATGCGTTCAAGGACTATGGCGCCCGTCTGACGGCGCTGGCGGAATACATGGCCGAACGCGGCGTGGCCATGACCTATCATCACCATATGGGCACCATCGTGGAGACCGATGCCGAGATCGACCTGCTGATGACCCATACCGGCGCCGCGGTGGGCCTGCTGGTCGACACCGGCCATATTGCCTATGCTGGCGGCGACTGCCTGGCCGTGACCAGGCGACACGCTACGCGCATCAACCACGTCCATTGCAAGGACGTGCGTCCGGCTGTGCTGGCGCAGATGCGAGCCGAAGACTCGAGCTTCCTCGATGCCGTGGTGGCGGGCGTATTCACGGCGCCGGGAGACGGCGGCGTCGATTTCGCGGCCTTTGCCCGCCTGCTGGCCGATATCAGCTACAGCGGCTGGGCAGTGGTCGAAGTCGAGCAGGATCCGGTCAAGGCGCCGCCGTTCAAATACGCCAAGATGGGCCACGATCACATGACCCGCCAGCTCACCGCCGCCGGCCTCGCGATCGCGCGCTGACCTGGAGGCCGAACGCTCGCCGCGGACTGGATTCATCGCTTGCGTTCCGCACGCCCAGCGCCAAGTGGACCGCCTCAGTCAAGATCACACGCATCGAGCCGCAGTAGTCGCTCACGGATCGTAACGCGCCGGCAAGCGGCGCTGGTGCTCCATGCAAAGCAGCCGGCAGCCGCGCCAAGGCGCGGCGCCACTATCACCGCAGTCGCGAACAATAGCCTGACGGGCTATAATGGCGGCATGGCTTCGCGCAAAGTCCCTGCTGATCTGCTGCAAGCAGTCGTCGAGCACTTCAATCCGCGCAAGGTGATCCTGTTCGGTTCGCGCGCCCGTGGCAGTGCGCGTCCGGATAGCGACCACGACCTGCTGGTGATTGTCGACGACGACATTCCCTCCCAGAAGCTTCATTGGCGCGCACTGCACGAGGCTCGCAGGCGCTATCGCAAGGCGGTCGATATCGTGCCGTATCGGCAGTCGACGTACGACGACCAGGCCGGCGTCGTCGGGACGTTGCCGCACATGGCCGAAGCGGATGGCGTTATCGTCTTCGACCGAGCACGTCGTGCCCAAGCCGCCGAATAGGCATTCCGCGAATTCCTGGATCGCCAAGGCTGACGAAGACATCGATGCGGTCGATTTGTGCCTGTCGGCCGGCGCGCGGATGGCCAACGTCGCTGCGTTTCACACTCAACAGGCAGCGGAGAAACTCCTCAAGGCCCTCATCGCAATGGCCGGCATCGAACCTCCGCGTGTGCACGATCTGGCAGAACTCACCGACCTTGCGGGCAAGGCCAAATCAGATGTGCGAACGCTGGCCGAAAAGATCGAGACCATCACTTCGTGGGCGGTGTTGACGCGCTATCCGAGCCATGGCGACACACCGCCTCCAACGACAGGCGAAATCGCGGATGCACTCCGGCTGGTCAAACAACTTCGCGCGCTGGCCGCGAAGGCGGCCTCGGGCTGAAAACGAAGGCGGCGCCACTATCACCAGAGCAACGCGCTGTAGGCTCGAACGCGCGAAAGATCGTTACATTTTGTCGTCGTTAGAGCGCCAATAGTCGGGGAGCACCCTGGACGAGTTTTTGCGCGATATGGTGCGCAAAAACTCGGTTCGCCTCGCCGGTC
>DASZJU010000123.1:0-9472 GCA_035947815.1 Reyranella sp. | reverse complement strand
CGCCGACATCTCGGGAAACAGGGCGGTGATCTGGAAGGTGCGCGAAATGCCCAGCCGGCAGATCCGGTGGCTGGGCAGGCCGGCGATCGGCTGGCCGGCGAAGCGGATCAGCCCTGCGGTCGGCCTGACGGTGCCGGTGATCACGTTGAACAGCGTCGTCTTGCCGGCGCCGTTGGGACCGATGATGGCGCGGACCTCGCCTTCCTCGACCCCCATGGCGACCTGATCGAGCGCGACCAGGGCGCCGTATTTCCGTGTCACTCCGTCAAGCTCGAGCAGCGGCACGGTCAAGGCCTCGGCCAAGGATTCGGGTCGGCGCGCCGCAACCGCGTCGCCGCCAGTCCCCAGATTCCCTGGGGCGCGAACAGGACGAAGGCGATGAAGATCAGGCCGAAATAGAGCGCCCAGGCCTCCGTCAGCGCGCTGAGCTGGTGCTCCATCAGCATGAAGAAGGCGGCGCCGAGGACCGGGCCAATCAGCGTTCCGGCCCCGCCGACGATCACCATGATGAGCACCTGGCCCGACAGGAGCCAGAACAGCAGCTCGGTATTGGCAAAGCCGGCGAACGGCGCGTAGAGGGCGCCGGCCAGTCCGCCAAGCCCGTAGGCGACGGCTACCACGGCGATCTTGTAGAGACGGGTGTTGTAGCCGAGCGACGTCGTCTTGGCTTCGTTCTCGCGAATGCCGCGCAGCACCGCGCCGAACGGCGAACGCACCAGGGCGGAGCACGCGAGGAAACCGCCGACGAGGCAGCCGAGCGCCAGATAGTAGAAGCCGGCCTTGCTCGACAACGCCGCGAAGCCGAACGGGCCGACCGTGCGCGGAATTCCCGCCAGTCCGTCCGAACCGCCCGTCACCGAGGTCCATTTGAAGGAGATGGCGTAGAGCAGCTGGGCGAAGGCCAGCGTCAGCATCGAGAAGGAGACGCCGGTCGCCAGCGTGCACATCCAGCCGACACCAATTGCGATGACGCCGGTCAGCAACCCGGCGGCGAACACCGCGAACAGCAGCGGCATGCCGGTGTGCAGCAGCATCCAGCCGCACGCATAGGCGCCGAAGCCGTAGGCGGCGGCGTGGCCGAACGAGACGAGCCGTGTGAAGCCAAACATGAGATCGAGGCTCATGGCGAACAGTCCGAGGATGACCGCCTCGGTGAGCAGCGTCATGGCGAACGGCGGCAGGCCGAGCGGCGCCAGCACCAGCGCCAGGGCGACGACGATCGAGATCAGCCGGGTCGTGCCCCTCATCCGCGTCGCGCCCAGCATCCGCTCACGCTTCCTTGCCGAGCAGGCCGCCCGGACGCACCACGAGGACGGCCAGCATGACCAGGTACATGAAGGCCAGCGCGAAATCGGGAGCGTAGTAGTTGCCGAACACCTGGACGAAGCCGATCAGCAGCGCGCCGATGAGCGAGCCGAGGAAACTGCCCATGCCGCCGATGATGACGATCACGAAGGCGTCGATGATGACGGTCGCCGCCATGCCGTTCGAGGCGGTGACCAGCGGCGCCGCCATCACGCCGCCCAGCGCCGCAAGCCCGCAGCCGATCCCGAACACGCACGAGCGAATGAGCTTTATGTCGACGCCGAGCGCACTGGCCATGTCGGCGTTCTGCGAGGTGGCGCGGATGAGCAGCCCGAGCCTCGCCCGCTCGAGGAATTGCCAGATCGCCACCGCCACCACGATGCCGGCGGCGACGAGAAAGAGGCGGTAGACCGGGAATGGCTCGTCGAGCAGGAAGATCACGCCACTCAGAAGCGGCGGGGCAGCCACCTGGAGCGCGTCAGCGCCCCAGGTCAGCCGGACGGCCTCGCCGACGACCAGCGCGAGGCCGAAGGTCACCATCAGGAAGGCGTGGGCATCGCGCCGGTAGAGCCTGCGCAGGATCGTGAATTCGAACGCCGCTCCGAAAAGCCCGACGAGCACCGGCGCTCCCGCCAAGGCGAACCAGAAGTTGCCCGACCAGCTGCTGAGCGAATAGCCGACGAAGGCGCCCAGCATGTAGAGCGCGCCGTGGGCAAAATTCACGATCCGCATCAGGCCGAAGATCAGCGTCAGGCCGACGCCGAGGAAGAACAGCAGGGCCGCCTGCGACAGCGCGTTGACGGACTGCGTCAGCAGAAGGGCCAGCGTGCTCATCGGGCCCCAATACCGACGATCGTTGAATAGTGAGTCACTACTGTCACCCCGAGCGAAGCGAGGGGCCTTTAAAGCCACAGGAAAGGTCCCTCGCTACGCTCGGGATGACACCGGGGCCTGTATCAGGCAATTGTGATTCCTGGGCCTAGTCGTTGTAGGTCATGGTGTTGCACGTCGGCGTCGTGCTCTCGCCCGGGAACGTGGCGATCACCTTCGGCACCGGCGTGTCGAATCCCTGCTTCTTGACGACCTCGACCATGAAGCCCTGCTGCACGCCCTGGTGATCGCACTTGCGGATATGCACCTTGCCCTTGACGCTCTCGATCTCGATGTCCTCGAGCGCAGGGCGCAGCTTGCCGGCCTCGATGCCGCCCGCCTTGGCGATGCCGGCCTCGAACACCTTCATGCACTGCCACTGCTCGCCCTCGAAGGTGTCGGGAAAAGTACCGTGCTCCTTCTGCCACAAAGCGACGAACTCGTTGTTCAACGGGTGATCGTAGGTGAAGCTGTAGCGCGAGGAACCGATGAGGCCGAGCGCCGCATCGCCCACCGCGCGGATGCTGGCGAGATCGACGATCTCGGTCAGCAGGCGGACTTTCTCGGGCAGGCGGTACTGCTGCGCCTGCGAAAGGAACGCGTTGTTGTCGTCGCCCTGCAGCACCAGGAAGACGGCGTCGGCGCCGGACTGGCGAATCTTGGTGATGTAGGGCGAATAGTCCTTGGTGCCGGTCGGCGCGAAGACCTTGCCGAGGAGCTCCTTCTTGGACTTGAGCGCCTCCTGCTCGAAGACCTGCACGCTGTTGTGTCCCCAGGCGTAGTCGAGCCCGAGCGCATAGAACTTCTGCAGCTTGGCGTCGCGCAGATAGAGCGACACCGCGCGCGTGCCC
The DNA here is from genome assembly GCA_035947815.1 of Reyranella sp. GTDB lineage: Bacteria > Pseudomonadota > Alphaproteobacteria > Reyranellales > Reyranellaceae > Reyranella. The sequence continues at coordinate 6,446 of DASZJU010000123.1, read as the reverse complement.
ATCGGACCCGAGATGTTGGCGCGGAAGAAGTTCGGTACCAGGCTCTCGGCGGTCAACCGGCCGTCGCCGTTATCGGACGAAATGAAGATCGAGTCCCATTCGGCGAGCTTGGGCACCACCGCCAGGGCCTCCGAGGACAGCGTGATGCCGGTGAACAGGCGGCAGTTCTGACGCTCTACCATCTCCTGCGCCTTGCGTACGCAGGTCGCGGGATTGCCGGCGGTGTCCTCGATCAAGAGCTCGATGGGCCGTCCCAGGATGCCGCCCTTGGCGTTCTGGAGCTTGGCGTAGAGCTCGGCGCCGCGCTTCTGCTGCTGTCCCACCGAGCCCAGCGCGCCAGTCAACGCCAGCGGCATGCCGATCTTGATCGGGCCGGTCTCAGCCTCGGCGCTGAGACGCAGGACGGCGGGCGACGCGACGGTAGCGGCGCCGGCGAGCCCGATCTTGAGCATTGCCCGTCGCGACGGGCGGAATTGTCCAGACATGTGCTTTCCTCTCCCTTGGCACGGCGGTTTGCCGCCTGCCTGTTGTTCTTTTCATCCACTCAACGACTCAGCCAAATGCTATTCCGCGGCCTCGGGCTGCATCTTCGGCGCGTCGACGATCCTGGTCTTGAAGTTCGCCGGCGACACGATCTCGAGCACCTCGAAATCCTCGGAGCAGGCAATCTCGCAATGCGGGATACCCGGGACTTGATTGATGCAATCGCCCTTGCGGATCGTCTTTCGGCCCTGGCCCGCGTACTCGAAGGTGGCCCATCCATTCATGACGTAGACCATCTGGAACGTACAGTCATGGACGTGCCACTGCTGCACGTCGTCCTTGGCCTTGTTGCCGTTGTGACGAATGAGATGAACCACATAGTCGCCCTTGGTCGCTTCCTTGATGCCGAGGTCGCGATACTCGAATATCTCGCGCAAGCCGGGCGTCCACTTGGCGGAGGTCGAGACACTATGGCTGAACGTCCAGTCCTTGGTGTTGGACACGATTTCCTCCCGTGCAGATCGCGCGAGATTATTCACCCAGCGGCGTCTCGTTGTCGAGGGCGGCATCGGCGCGGCCTCCGCCTGGCGCTTCAGCCCGCGGCCGCCTGCCGCTTGGCGATCTGCTCGCTCAGGACGTGCCGACGCAGCTTGCCGGTTGGCGTCATCGGCAGCTCGTCCACCTCGACCAGCATCTCGGGCAGCTTGTAGTCCGCCACCTGGCCCTTGAGGAAGGCGACCATCTCGGCGAGCGTCAGATGATGCCCCGCCTTCGGGATCACGCACAGGCAATTGCGCTCGCCGAGCCGGGCGTCCGCGATGCCGACCATGGCGGCATGCAGGATCTTGGGATGGGTGTAGAGGATCTCCTCGATCTCGCGGGGAAAGAACTTCTTGCCGCCGCGATTGATGATCTCCTTGCGCCGGCCGACGATCTCGACATTGAGTGCGTCGTCGACATAGCGCCCGAGATCGCCGCTGCGAAACCATCCGTCGGCGGTGAAGGTCTCGGCGTTGGCGCCGGCATTGTTGTGGTAGCCGAGATGCACGCTCGGCCCGCGCGCCGCGATCTCGCCGATGGCGCCGTGGGGCACCTCCCGGCCCGCCTCGTCGAGGAGAGCCAGCTCCATGCCGGAAACCACGCGTCCGATCGTGCCGTTCACCTTCTGCGGGTCGTCGCTGAAACGGGTATAAGTGTGATAGCCGGTCTCCAGCATGCCGTAGAGCTCGATCAGATGACCGCGCAGGCGAGCCTGGTAGCTTCGGATCGTCTCGATCGCCGCCGAAGCGCCGCCGGTGATCACCACGCGCAGCGACGAGGTATCGAACCGTTCGAGCTCGGGGTCGTTGAGGATGGCGACGATCGAGGCCGGGGCGGTCGCGATATAGGTGACCGACTCGCGCTCGATCAGCGTCAGCGCTTCACGCGCCGAGAAGCGCTCCATCAGGACCGCGCGCGCTCCCGCCGCGATCGACTGGAGCACGCACAAATAGCCCCAGTTGAGACACACCGGCAGGTAGATGAGCTGCACGTCCGCCGCGGTCACCTTCATGTCGGCGTTGATCCGGGACACCGCGGGCAGCGTCGTGTTGAAGGAATGCAGCACGCATTTGGGATCGCCCGTCGTCCCCGACGTGAAGGCCATGCGGAAGATCTCGTCCGGGCTCATGGCCACGCGCTCTGCAGCGGCAAGCGGCGCGTGCGCGGCGATTCCCTCCTCGAGCGACCAGATCTTCGCGTCCGGGTCGTCGACGCCTCCGCTCACTACGATATGGCTCAGCGACGGCAGGTGTGCGCGCAGGTCGCGCGCCATGGCGACATAGTCGAAGCCCTTGAACTCGCGCGCACAGATGAACGCCCGGCTGTCGGAGAAGCGCAGGATGTATTCGAGCTCGCGGATGCGAAAATCCGGATTGACCTTGTTGGCGACGGCGCCGATCAGCTCAAGCGCGAAGAACACGATCGGAAACGCGATGCGGTTCGGCAGCTGGATGGTGACGACGTCGCCGCGGCCGATCCCGATCCGCCGCAGGAACGCCGCGCAACGCTCGACCCGCTCCTTGAGCTCGCCATAGGTGATCCGGCCCGCGCCGTCCGCGAAGGCCTCCCGCCCGGGATGGGCGTCGGCGCGCTCCGCGAGGATCGAAAAGAACGTCTGGTCGGGCCACAGGCCCGATTGGCGGTAACGCTCGGCCAGGCCGGGGCGCGCGACAGTCTGGAACGCCATGCTCCCTCCTTCAGCGCACCGCGCGCAGCAGGCCGCCGTCGACCGCGATGGCGGCGCCTGTCGTGTAGCGCCCGCGCGGCGAGACCAGCAGCGCGACCAGCGACGAGACGTCGTCGACGGTGCCGATCCGGCCCATCGGGATCTCGCCGACGAGCTTGGCGCGCACGGCTTGTGGATCCTCAGCTCCTGACGTGAACACCTTCTCGAGCCGCTGCGTCTCGACGTAGCCGGGGCATATCGTGTTGACGTTGATATTGTGCCGGGCAGCCTCGAGCGACAGCGTCTTGGCGAAGCCGATCACGCCGGACCAGGTCGCGACTGAAAGGCCGAAGCCCGGGATCGGCTGGATCGCCGAGATCGCGGTGATGTTGAGGATGCTGCCGCCGCCCTTCCTGATCATATGGGGCAGGGCACCGCGCGCCATGCGTACGACGGACATCAGGTTCTGCTCGACGGCCCTGGACCAGGCCGCGTCGTCGAAGCTTTGCAAGTCGCCGAGCGGCGGAGCGCCGTCGTTGTTGACCAGGATGTCGATGCCGCCGAGCCGTCCGCTCACGGTGTCGATGACGCGGGCGCAGTCCTCGGCGCGCCGGCAATCGGCCTGGACCGGCAGAACTTCGGCGCCGGTCTCCTGCGCGATCGCCTCCGCGGCGCGACCGAGCGCGGGCTCGCGGCGCGCCGTCACGGCGACGCGCGCCCCTTCGGCGGCGAGCGTGCGCGCAATGCCGTAGCCGATGCCCATGCTGGCGCCGCCGACGATCGCGACCTTGCCCTTCAGGCCGAGATCCATGGCGTCACCCTGGCGACCCGACCTCGGCAAGGAACCGCTCGGCGTTCCTATGGAAGACCTTCTCCAGGACCTCCTGCGGATAGCCTTCCGCCTGCCAGTCGCGGGTGAGCCGGTCGTAGGAGAAAAGCGGATAGTCGCAGCCGAACATCACGCGATCCTTGAGGCGTCGGGGGATCTCATGCTTGAGGTCGGCCGTGTGGTATCTGGGCGACCAGCCGTGCAGCTCGTACCAGATATTGCGCTTGTGCATGAGCACCGCGATCACCTCGGCCTGCCAAGGCCAGCCGGGGCGCGCCGCAACGATCTTGAGCTCGGGATTGCGCGCCGCGACCAGATCGAGGTGGCGCGGATGGCAATCATCGAGGACGACGCCGTCGCCGCCTGGCAATCCGGCGCCGAGACCGGTGGTGCCGACGAAGATGAGTACCGGAATGCCGGCCTCGATACAGAGCCTGTAGTAGGGCGTGTAGGCCGGATCGCTCGCCGGCGGCGACAGCGAGGCGGAGATCGCATAGCCGAGAAAGCCGATCCGCTTGTCGATGCAGCGGCGCAGCTCCTTGATCCCGTCGGGGCCGGCGCGCGCCGGATCGATGTGGATCCAGTGCCCGAGAATGACATCGCGGTACGCGCGCTCGGTGTCGAAGGCGTAGTCGTGCAGCGCCCGCGCCTCCTCGAGAGGCCGGTATTTGGCGAAGCCGAGATCAAGGATGGCGCGCACGGTGTTGGCGCGAAAATGCCCGGCCATCTCGCTCTCGGTATGATAGGTGGGCTCCGAGTTCCAGGTGGCGCGCTGCTGGGCGAGTTCCTTTTCGGTCTGCAGCGGGTAACCGCGTCGCGTGCCCCAATGCGAATGCAGGTCGATGATTTGCATGACGTGGCACTCTCCCCATCGGCCAGCCTATCAGGTGCGATGACTGCGGCAAGCGCGGGCCGCGCGGTGCGGCGGCTCCACCGCACCTCGAGAGCGGCTGGCTCAAGTCGGCCGGACCGAATGAGTTGAACTTACGGAGCGTTGAATGGTGCCCTGGGGCGGAATTCAATCGCCGCCATTGCCGCCGACCACGACGACGGTCAGCTTCGCCGGCAGCTCTTCTCGCACGACCTCGATGGTGGGCTGCTCGGGCCACACGAAGTCGGCGTCGAGCGGCTGCATCAGGCTCTGGAAGCGCTCGACCTGGGCGCGGCCCCAGTAGTGCATGGGCAGCACCATCTTGGGTTGGATCTGCTTGATGACGTCGACCATCAGCGGCACGCCCATCGTGAAGGAACCGTCGATCGGCACCATCAGCACGTCGATGCGGCCAAGCTCGTCCAGATGCTCCTTGGTCAGCCGGTGATGCAGGTGGCCGAGATGGGCGATGCAGAGGTCGCCGATGGCGAAGATGAAGATCGAGTTGCCGTTGATGCGCGCCGCATTCGAACCCCAGTCGCGGGCGTTGGTCGGCACGTTCCACACCTTCATGTCCTTCAGGGTGACATCGTGCTTGGCTTCGGTTTCGCCGGGCTTGCTGGGCCAGCCGCGCAGCACGTAGGTGATGCCCTCCTCGGGATCGTCGGTGAAGTGCGTGGAATGGGCGTTGTTCATGGTGACGATGTCGGGCTTGCGGCCGAACCCGTTGTAGCCGTTGTAGTCGGTGATCGCCCGGACGCCCTGCGGCGTGTCGATCTGGTAGCTGGCATGGCCGACGAAAGTGATGGTGGCGCGATTGGGTGAGCTGCCGTTCGCCAAGAACAGTCCATCGAGCGAAGCCACCTGGACGCCCGGCATCCCGGCCACGTTCTGCGAGCAGCGCGCCAGCACCGGTCCCGCCAGCAAGGTGAAGGCGGTGGCGAGCAAGGCGGCGAAGGGAAGTCGAAGATTCATCTGGGCTCCCTCATGCAGCTAAGGGCGTCACGTCGGCGAGGATACGACGCTCGCTGCGACGCCGCGCAGTCTCCAGATCGTAGTGAGCCTGCAGGTTGATCCAATAGGCAGATGTAGTTCCAAGATAGCGCGCCAGCCGCAATGCCGTATCCGGAGTAATGGCTCGCTTGCCGGCAAGGATCGCCGTGATGCGGTTGAGTGGCACTTTGATGTCCTTGGCCAGTCGATAGGGAGTAATGCCGAGCGGCTTCAGGTAATGCTTCGCAAGCATCGTGCCGGGAGGGGTAAGCGGCACGCGCGTTGAGCCGGCGATATCGGAAAAGTCGATTCGGCCAGCATCGATATCTTCGCGGCGGATGGTCATGTTCCTCTCCTAGTCATGGTAGTCGACAAGCTCGACGTCGTGAGCGTGATTGTTTTCCCAGCGAAAGCAGAGCCGCCATTGGCGGTCGACGCGAATGCTGAATTGTCCTCTGCGATTTCCCTTCAGAGCTTCCAGTCGATTGCCGGGAGGCGTGCGCAGATCGGTCAACGCCGTCGCAGCATGGAGTTGCTGCATCCTCGCAAGCGTCTCGGCAGCGAGACGGGATGAGATACCTTTCCGGGGCGCATAGCCGGCGAAGATTGCGGCCGTGCGTTTGTCGGCAAAGGAGACGATCAACCGGCAGCCTCGATCAGTTCCGTCTACCGTAACGGTTACGCTACACGTAACCAAGAGTAGATTCAGGACCTTTTTGTATGAGTGAACACCAAATAGGACACTATAGATTGTGTCATGGTGCTCGCTGCCCCCAATTTGGCGGCCTCTACGGGGCGCAAAAATTATAGGACGGCAGAAATCCTATCGCCGCTTTGAGTGACTCTCGTTGACTCTCGGCTGTCAGCCGATTAGAACAAAAACAGAACATTTAATCCCCAGCCGCGTTCCATCAGGCTTTTTGGAGGGGGCGATGCCCGTCATTTCCCCAAGCGCTTTTGCTCCCCCTGTCGCTTCCCGGGCCGCCAACGATGCAACCCCGGTCGCGGCGGATCTGCGCGAGAGGATCCGCCGGCTGGAGCGCGCCCATAGCGTCCAGCGGGCA
>DASZJU010000122.1:0-4189 GCA_035947815.1 Reyranella sp. | reverse complement strand
GTCCTGATCGGTGAGATAACGCGGCATGGTTTCCGTACACAGTGTGTAGGGAAACATTCACAAGGTCAAATTCCTCCGTCATCTTGAGCGAAGCGAAAGATCTCATGCCGGCGGCAAGCGGCGATGAGGTCCTTCGCTACGTTCAGGACGACGTCAGGCGCTCTCGGCGAACAGTTCGCGGCCGATCAGCATGCGGCGGATCTCGCTGGTGCCGGCGCCGATCTCGTAGAGCTTGGCGTCGCGCAGCAGGCGGCCGGTCGGATAGTCGTTGATGTAGCCGTTGCCGCCCAGCAGCTGGATGGCATCGAGCGCCACCAGCGTCGCCTTCTCGGCGGCATAGAGGATGGCGCCCGCCGAATCCTTGCGCGTCGTCTGGCCGCGGTCGCAGGCCTTGGCGACCGAATAAACGTAGGCCTTGCAGGCGTTCATGGTCGTGTACATATCGGCGAGCTTGCCTTGGACGAGCTGGAACTCGCCGATCGCCTGGCCGAACTGGCGCCGCTCGTGGACATAGGGCACGACGATATCCATGGCCGACTGCATGATACCGAGCGGCCCCGCCGCCAGCACGGCGCGCTCGTAGTCGAGCCCGCTCATCAGCACATTGACGCCCTTGCCGACGGCGCCCAGCACGTTCTCGGCCGGGATCTCGCAATCCTCGAACACAAGCTCGCCGGTCGACGAGCCGCGCATGCCCATCTTGTCGAGCTTCTGCGCCACCTTGAAGCCTTTGCGATCGGTCTCGACGATGAAGGTGGTGATGCCGCGCGCGCCGGCCGCGGGATCGGTCTTGGCGTAGACCACGATGACCTGCGCGTCGGGGCTGTTGGTGATCCACATCTTGGTGCCGTTCAGCACGTAGCGGTCGCCCTTCTTGTCGGCGCGCAGCTTCATGGAGACGACGTCGGAACCGGCGCCCGATTCGCTCATGGCGAGGCTGCCGACATGCTCGCCGGAGATCAGCTTGGGCAGGAAGCGGCGTTTCTGCTCATCGCTGCCGTTACGGCGGATCTGGTTGATGCAGAGGTTGGAATGGGCGCCGTAGGAGAGACCGACGGCCGCGGAGGCGCGGCTCAGCTCCTCGACCGTCACGACGTGCTCGAGATAGCCCAGGCCCGAGCCGCCATACTCCTCCTCGACCGTGATGCCGTGCAGGCCAAGCTCACCCATCCTGGGCCACAGCTCGCGCGGGAAGCGGTCGGTCTTGTCGATCTCGGCGGCGATCGGCGCCACCTCGGCCGCCGAGAAGCGCTGGACCTGCTCGCGCAGCGCATCGGCCGTCTCGCCCAGGCCGAAGTCGAAGGGCGGCATCGCGTTGGGGATCATGAGCCTGTCTTGTCCGTTGAAGGTGATGTCAGGGCAGCGCGCCTGGCTTGACGTGGATGCTGACCAACTACCATTCCATCCGAGGGGATGAACTCCCCGCCGGCACGATAGCCTGCCGGGGTGCCGAAGCGAAGCCGTCCCCGATCACGCCGCGCCGCGCAACATCGCCTGCGAGGCCCGCCGCATCTCCTCGCCGAGCCACGTCGCGAGACGTGGCTCGGCGTGTCCGGCACGGGCGGCGTCGATGCGGGCAAGCTGCGCCGCCCGCACCTCGCGCTTGATCGTGGCAAAGGCCTGCGGCGGCAGCGCGGCGTGGCGGATTGCCTGGGCGATGGCGTGCTGGCGCAAATCTGCCGCCGGCACGCACGCGTCGAACACGGCGAGAGCTTGAGCGCCGGCCGCATCGAGAGTCTCGCCGAGCAGCATCAGTCGCCGTACCGTGGCAGGCGACAGTTCGCTGCGGGCGACTTCGAGGGGCGCCACCGGGTAGGTGACGCCGACCCGCACCTCGGCCAGGCTCACTTGCATGGGCACGTCGGCCGCAACCCGCCAATCCGCGCACAGCGCCAGGATCAGCCCGCCGGCGATGGCATGGCCGTTGACCGCAGCGACCAGCGGCTTGGGCCAGCCATAGAGCGTGCCGAAACCCTCGTTGAGGGCGTCGACCAACCGGCGCTGGCCCAGCCGATCGAGGCCAGGCACCGTCTTGAGATTGAGGCCGGCCGAGAAGGCCGGGCCATCGGCCGCGATCACCGCCGCGCGCACGGCGCGATCGGCGGCGAGACCTTCGAACAGGGCGGCCAGATCTTCGAGCAGGTCGGCGTCCATCGCGTTCATGGGCGGATGGACCAGGGTCACGAGGGCGACGCCCTCGGCGGGGAAGGAGAGTTTCAGGCTTGTCATGAGCCGGAAAATAGAGGCTCACGGATCATAGATGAAATCGATTGTTTCTCTGATTAATATTGTCATTCTCTATGCCATGAATCTGGTCTTCATCCGCTATTTCCTGGCGGTGGCGGACACCGGCAGCTTCACGACGGCGGCGGAACGCTGCCACGTCACCCAGCCGACGCTGTCGGCCGGCGTCGCCCGCCTCGAGGAAGAGATCGGCGCCAGCCTGTTCGACCGCGGGCGGCGCAGCGGCCTCACGGCTGCCGGCCAGCGGCTGCTGCCGCACGCCCGCGCCATGGTGGAAGCGTGGCGGCTGGCGCGCGCCGAATCGCGGTCGAGCCGGCGCACGCGACTGCTGCGCATCGCCGTCGCCTCGACCCTGCCGATCGCCGCGGCAATGCAATGGTTGACCGCAGCTCAGCGTCAGATCGCCTTCGACATCGAGATATCGGAGGGCACCGCCGAAGCCGTGGCCGAGCGCTGGCGCCGCGGACGCTGCGACATCGCGCTGTTCCCCGCGCGCCACGCGATCACCGCGGCGAACGCCGTTTCGCTGTGGCGCGAACCTTACCTATTGGCGGCTGCCGCCAATCACCTGATCGCCACGCGCGACCGCTGGTCGGTCAAGGATCTCGCCGACACGCCCTTCGTGCTGCGCGCCGCCTGCGAGGCGCACGACGAAGCCCAGCGCACTTTCGCCGCCGAAGGTGTGCGCCCACGCGCCGTTCTGCGCTCGGTCGACGAGGAACGCTGCGCCGCGGCCGTCCTGGCCGGGCTGGGCGTCAGCCTGATGCCGCGCTCGCTGCTGCGGCCGGGCCTGGCGGCCGCCGAGATCCGCGAGGTCGCGCTGGAACGGCGCGTCATGCTGGGCTGGCGGGCGGAGACCGACAGCGAGCTTTTAGGCGGCTTGCGGGAGACGGCGCTCGCTCACGCCTGGCCCGGCCGCGGCGACGCCAGAGACGGCCGCCTGGATTTCGCGCGCTAAGTGCCGGGGGCGCGCGACGCCAGTCGCGCGTCATGGTCTTCCGGACCGCGGGCCTCTGGCCCGCTCATGATCATGAGGCGAGCGGGACGCCCGCGGTCCAGAAGAACCTGAGACCCAGCCTAGAGCAGGAACGCCGTCGCCAGGCCGAGGAAGGCGAGGAAACCGATCACGTCGGTCACCGTCGTCAGGAACACCGTCGACGACACCGCGGGGTCGATGCCGAATTTCTGCAGGCCGAGCGGGATCAAGGTGCCGGCCAGTGCGGCCGCCAAAAGATTGCAGATCATGGCGGCGCCGATCACCGCGCCCAGCCGCCAGTCGCCGTACCAGCCGATCACGGCCGCGCCCATGATCAGGGCGAAGATCACGCCGTTGAGGCCGCCCACCGCGGCTTCCTTGGCAACGAAGCGCAAGGCATTGGCCGCCGTCAGCTCGCCCATGGCCAGCGCGCGCACGGCCACCGTCACGGTCTGCGTGCCGGCATTGCCGCCCATCGAGGCCACGATCGGCATCAGCACGGCCAGCGCCACGATCTTCTCGATGGCGCCTTCGAACTGGCCGATCACAAAGGAGGCCAGCACCGCGGTTGCGAGGTTCACCGTGAGCCACACGGCGCGCAGCCGTGCAGTGCGCACGGGGTTGGCGTGCATGTCGTCGATGCCGACGCCGCCCATCTTTAGAAGGTCCTCTTCGGCCTCCTCGTCGATCACGTCGACCACGTCATCGACCATGATAACGCCCAAAAGCCGCCCGCCCGCGTCGACCACGGGGCAGGACACCAGGTTCTTGTCGCGGAACAGATGGGCGATCTCGGCCTGGTCGGCGCTCACCGGCACCGAGGGAATGTCGGGATCGACGATGTCGAGGATCGGCACCGGCCGCCGGCTGCGCAGCATGCGGCCGAGCGGCACCGAGCCTCTGAGGCGGCCGGCCGGATCGACGACGAAGATGTCGTACACGTCGTCTGGCAGGTCGGTCGCCTCGCGG
>DASZJU010000121.1:0-1555 GCA_035947815.1 Reyranella sp. | reverse complement strand
ATCGAGGCCAGCTGCGGAATCTCGGTCGAGCAGACCGCTTCGGCGATGGGACAACGATCGACGAAGGCGCAGCCGGGCAACACCAAGGCAGCACTCGGCGGGTCGCCGCGCACCGTTCCGTGCTCGGTCACCCGCCGGCCTTTCAGCCGCGGCGCCGCCGCCAGCAGCGCGCGCGTGTAGGGATGAGTGGGCGCGGCGAATACGGCCTTGGCCGGTCCCGTCTCAACGATGCGGCCGAGATACATGATCGCCACCCGATCCGAGAGCCGTTCGACGACGGACAGGTCGTGGGAAATGAACAAATAGGTGAGGGAAAATCGTTCCCGCAAATTCAGCAGTAAATTAAGGACCGTGGCCTGCACCGACATGTCGAGGCCCGACGTCGGCTCGTCGAGGACGACGATACGCGGCTGCAGCAGGAGGATGCGGGCGAGCGCCACGCGGCGCAGCTGCCCGCCGGAGAATTCATGCGGATAGCGACGGCCCCAGGCGGGCTCGAGACCAACCGCCGCCAGCATCGCCGCCACCCGCTCGCGCCGCTCGTCGCGATCGCCGACGCCGTGGATTTTCAGGCCCTCTTCCAGGGTACGGCCGATGCTCCACCACGGATCGAGCGCCGCGCCGGCGTCCTGGTGGACGTATTGGATCACCCTTCGCGCGCTGCGCGCGACTTCGGGTGACAAGCCACCTACTGGGCGGCCGTCGAGCAGAATCTCGCCGCCGCTCTCGCGCTGGAGGCCCAAGATGGTACGGCCCAAGGTGGTCTTGCCGCAGCCCGACTCGCCCACCAGGGACAGGATCTCGCCTTCCCGCAATTCAAGACTGACGTTCCTCACCGCCTGCACGGGCGGCACCGTCTTGCGCAGAAAGCCCTTGCTGCCGCCCAGCCGCACGGAGACCTCGCGCAAGGTGAGGATCGGGGTGTTCATGCGTATTGCACGCAGCGCACTTCGGCGCCGGTACCGGAACGGCCCTGCGGCGGCCGCCCTGCCGTGCAGACGGCGCGCACGTCGGCGCAGCGCGGCGCGAAGCGGCAGCCGGGCGGCGGCTTGAGCGGCGAGGGCACCGAACCCGGAATGCCGGTGAACGAAGTCGCGCGGTCGGGATGGCAGGCGAGCAGTGCGCGGGTGTAGGGGTGCGCCGGCGCGTCGAGGATCGGCAGAACCGCCCCCGCCTCGACGGTCTGGCCGGCATAGATGACGCAGAGATCGTCGCACAGTTCGGCGACGACGCCGAAATCGTGGGTCACGAACAACAGCGAGATGCCGAACTCGCCCACCAGCTCGCGCAACAGCAGCAGGATCTGATGCTGGGTCGTGACATCGAGCGCCGTGGTCGGCTCGTCGGCGATCACCAGGCGCGGTGCACAGGCGAGCGCGGCGGCGATCAGCAGGCGCTGGCGCTGGCCGCCCGAGAACTGATGCGGATAGCGCTCCAGCGCCGTCTCGGGATCCGGCACCTGCATGCGCCGCAGCAGCCCGACCAGACGGCCGACATGCCGTTTCCGCTGCTCGGCCCCGCGGCTGCCGTCATCGGGCGCATGCCAGCGCATGAC
>DASZJU010000120.1:0-29113 GCA_035947815.1 Reyranella sp. | reverse complement strand
TGTGACCACCGAATAGCCGTTCGAGTTGCGGCATCGCCGGATGCCCCGCCGGAATGGCTTGGGCATCGATTTGATGCAGAGTCTGCTTGATCTGTGCGGAATTCAACTTCATCGCACAACTCCTCTCGTTTGGGTTTCCGTTCGCGGCCGCGCATCCTGCGGCCTCCCACTCCGAGTGGTCACAACCAGCGTTTCATCGGCTCATCGGCCTGTTCGCTGCCGCTTATGTTAGGACAGCATCTCAGGCGATCAACCCGCGGGAGCGGGTCTGGCTGTGACAAGACCATCGGATCCCGCAATAGAGCGCCTCCAAAAAGTCATGCGGGAGCCCATTGGTGGACGCCGGAAACACCGATTGCCTCAAACCGCGTCATTGTTCCTCGGTGCGACGTCGTTCGCCGCCCGCATTCGCGGACTCTCTAGGTGTTGGCGGCCCGATGTTCCTCATGAGCAGCCCTCCAGACTTGCCGCGCGGCATCAGCGTTCAGTGCCGCGATGCCCAGACCAACGACCAAGTCGGGCCAGCCGGAGAGCGTGACGGCCGTCACAATGCCTGCCGCGATGATGGCGACGTTTGCCAGAGCATCATTCCGCGCCGACAGGAATGCCGCCCGCGTCAGGCTGCCGCTATGCGCTCGAAAACGTGCCAGCAAGAAGGCGCACGACAGATTGATGGCCAGCGCGCCGGCACCGGTCAGCGACAACGAAAGGGGCGCGGGCGGCAGCGGAGCCATGAACTTCTCCCACGCCGTCCACAGCGTCGCGAGGCCGGGAATGAGCAGGATGCCGGCAAGGACCATTCCCAAGCGAGCCCGATTGGTCGGACTCCAGCCGAGCGCTACGGCGATCAGCAAATTAACCGAGGCGTCCTCCAGGAAATCCACGCTGTCTGCGAACAACGAGACGGAACCGATGGCGCGAGCAACCGTGAACTCGACGCCGAAATAGGCAAAGTTCAGAAGAGCAACGATGATGACAGCCTTGCGCAGCGTCATGAGCTTGCCATCCCGCCGATCATCCTGCCGGGACGGCGCATCCAGCTTGCGCCAGCGTCTCAAGAAGCGGGCAGGCAGGCATTGTCCCTTGAGCGCACGCCTTCACCATGGTGGCCAGGACTCGTTCCATCCGCCGAAGACCGGCGATCTTTGAGCGGACCTCGGCCAGATGATCGACAGCGATGTCATGCACGCGGCGGCATGACCTGGACTTTTGGTCGGCCAGGTCGAGCAGGCGACGAACTTCGTCGAGGGAAAAGCCAAGATCGCGTGCGCGGCGGACGAAGCAAAGACGATCGGAATCGGTCGATCGATAAAGGCGATAGCCTCCAGCGCTTCGCTCGGGCTTCGGCAGGAGGCCGGCGCGCTCGTAGTAGCGGATCGTTTCGATGTTCACGCCGGATTGCTCGGACAGGGCTCCGATGGGAAAGCATTCTTCCATAGGCATGGGGCGCTCACTTTCCTTTGATCTGGTCAGGCATTGAGTCTGTAGTTACTACAGGGTGTAGGGTTCGGGAATGACAATGCAGAACAAAGATTCATGGCTCGCGTCGCCCGAGAAGAGCCGCGACGCCGTGAAGACCGCATTGGCGGCGGGCGGCTTGCTCGCTGCCTTCGGTGTCGCCTCCTGCTGCGCCCTGCCGGTTACCCTGTCGCTGCTGGGGATTAGCGCCGCGTCCCTTGTCGGCGTTGGATACCTGGCGGCGCAGTATCAGCAGGAGTTGTTTTACGCTGCCGCGATCTGTCTCGGCGCCAGCGCCTTCATCATGGTGCGGCAACGAAGGGCGCAGTCGTGTGCACCCGGTGCGGCATGCGCCCGTCCACTACTTGACTGGGGCAGCAAGATTGCCCTTGGCCTTGCGGTCGGGTTTCTTGTGCTCACCTTTTGGATCGAGCCCCCGATATGAACGTCATTCTCCAGTCGACGCTGACTTGTCCGAAGTGTAGCGCCGCCAAAGTCGAGACCATGCCGACCAACGCGTGCCAGTACTTCTACGAATGCACTAGTTGCAAGACGCTGCTCAAGCCGAAGCAAGGCGATTGCTGCGTGTTTTGCTCCTACGGGTCGGTGCCCTGTCCGCCGATCCAAAAAGGCAAGGGCGACGATTGCTGCCACGCGTAGGCCGCCGGCAATCGCCGGTGGCTACGCCCCGTAGTCCGAAGGCGGCCGGTTCTTGCGCAGCGCCTTCAGCACAAGATGGTCGAGCGAAATCGGGCCGGGGCCGGCGATCCCGAGCCATGCAAACATCACGAAATAGGAGATTTCTTCAAAGCCCAACAGGGTCTGGAGCGAATCGACGTCACCCCACCTGGCCGAAGCGATCGCCACGAGCATGATGATCATCATTGGAACCGCGATGAAGCGCGTCAGCAGCCCGACCAGCAGGAGCAGGCCGCCGACGAACTCCATGCCCGAGGCGAATGGCGTCAGAATCTCGGGCGCAGGAATGCCCCATTGCCTGAAATTCTCGATCATGCGGGGCAGGAAATGCAGCTTCTGCCAGCCCGTCCACAGGAACACCCAGCCGACGACGATCCGCACGGCAAGCGGCGCGGCCCAGGTCAGATAGCTCGCTACTACCCGCGACCAGTCGTAAAAGATTGTGATCAACAGGTTCATGCTGGCACCTTGTAAGTTCGATGCTTCGGTCTGGATATTCAAACGTTGGGACGCTGGCACGCGGCATTGACTCGGAGCGGCGTTCATCCAGGCGTCAGTATCGGAACGATGCGATCAGACTGACGCCCGCGCTCATCCGCATGGTGACTTCCCCCAAGGGAATGCGGGCGTCCGCGGTATGCGTGGACGCCCGCGTCTGCCGCCTTACATCACCTTGCCGCCGGCAGCGGTGCAGGCCGCGGTGTCCTTGACCTCGGCCCAGCCCTGACCCTTGCAGGAGTTCATGCCCTTGCCCGGCGAGGCGCTGCCACCCTTGCAGGCGCTCTGGCCCTTGCAGGCGTTGGCGCCGGCGCACTTCACGCTTTCGGCGTGCGCGGCAGTGGCGAAAGTGCCAGCAGCGAAGATCGCAGCGGCAGTCGTGATCAGCGTACGCTTGTTCATGAAGATCCTCCTGAATGTGCGAGCCTTTGTGCTCGCATCGGGTTATTCGTGACGGATGGCCTCGACGTTACGCCAGAAGTGAAATCTCTTTCTGCCCTGTGCGGGTTCAAGCCCTACTAGTTTGGTCTGGCAACCGGGCCTGCAGGTCCTCCGCCTTCCGGGCCGAATGGGCGTTGAAGCGCAAGATTCATCCCATCCCGACGATCTCTCAAAGCCAGGGCGAGCCGGTTGAGCGATCTCACTCACCCGGCCCACGCTTCATCAGGTAGAGCGGTGCGAGAGCCCACACGCCGTGAATGTCGAAGGCTTTGAGATGCCGGCTATTCGGAAGGACACGCTCTTTCGTTACAGGCGGCGCGAATTTTTTTGCTGGTCTGAGCCCTGGCACCGTGCTGACTATCGCCGAAGACGGCGTGTAATGTTTTGGCCTGCGCACACGAATATGTGAAAGACCGACCTCGTTGGCTGACCCGAAAGATCTCTCCGCACTGATGCGGGTAGCAAGACAGGGGGACGATGAGGCCTATCGCTGCCTACTTAACCGCGTTTCGGTCTGGCTGCGCAGCATCGCCCGGCGGGGCCTGACTGCGGCCGGGCGCGGGATGGAGGATAGCGAGGATATCGTTCAGGAGACGTTACTGGCCATGCACCTAAAGCGCGAAACCTGGGACGAGGCGCAACCGCTCGAGCCTTGGCTCCGCGCAATTGCCCGTCACAAGCTCATTGACTACTTGCGTAGGCGCGGCTTCGGGGACCATGTCAATATTGATGACTATGCCGACTCCCTCGAGGCAACCAACACCGCGGATCCCGCGATATCCGTCGACTCCCAGCGGCTATTGGCTGGCTTGCCGGGGCGCCAGCGTCGGATTGTCGAAGATATTTCCCTCGAAGGATGCCGTGCAGCCGACGTGGCGGCGCGTCTGGGCATGAGCGAAGGCGCCGTTCGTATCGCGCTTCACCGGGCCCTCAAGGCACTGGCAGCTTCCTATCGAAGAGATCGGACATGAAGACTGAAGACCTGGTCGAGGCGCTTGTCGCCGATCGTGCCACTGGAGGAAAGTCGATCCCAAGGGTTATCGCAGGCGCACTTGGGCTCGGCAGCCTGGTATCGCTTGGTCTATTTTTCGTTGTGCTCGGTGTGCGAGGAGACATCGTGCCAGCTCTCGCGACATGGCGGTTCGACCTGAAGGTCGGCATGGTTCTCCTGGCGCTGGTGCTGGCGTTCGGCCTCTGCGTGGCATTGTCGCGGCCGGTCGCATTTGGCCACCCAGGCCGACGTCTGCTGCCGTTGGCAGCACTGGCGCTTATGGCAGTCGTCATCGAACTCTCGATTCTTCCAAGCGCGTCGTGGGGAACTCGGCTGGTGGGCAGCAATTCGTTGATCTGCCTGACGGCAATTCCGACCCTGGCGATAGTCCCTCTCGTGGCCGTGCTGATGACTCTGCGCTCCGCGGCACCTGCTTCGCCCGCCCTGGCAGGCGCCGCGGCCGGACTCCTGGCGGCTGCCGCAGGTGCAGCGCTCTATGCCTTCCACTGCTTCGATGATTCGCCACTGTTCGTCGTGACCTGGTACGTCCTGGCGGCGATCCCCGTGGTCATTCTCGGCGCTATTGCCGGTCACCGGCTGTTGC
The DNA here is from genome assembly GCA_035947815.1 of Reyranella sp. GTDB lineage: Bacteria > Pseudomonadota > Alphaproteobacteria > Reyranellales > Reyranellaceae > Reyranella. The sequence continues at coordinate 24,422 of DASZJU010000120.1, read as the reverse complement.
GCTGGTAAAATCGCTATTGGGGCGAGCCACGGTTGGAACCGCGGCTGACGTAGTGTTTCCCCCTGTCCAACTTGTGATTTGCATAGTTGGGAGTTCGGCGCAAAATGGGATTGATGAAGCGCCTCCGCACCTTTGCCGCGTTTCTGGGCTGCCTTGCCGTTGTCGCGGCCGGCTTGCCCGCGGTCGCGCTCGCATCGGCGCCCACTACCGCGCCGGTGCAGACGACGGTTTCCGAACCTTGCGCGAACTGCCCGGATTGTGACGGCACCCCGTGCCCGCCCGCGGCCGCCGGTTGCGTGCTGAGTTGCGTGGCCGTGCCGCCGACGCTCGGCGTGGCGACCTTTGCCCTGCCGGCGATCGATACCGGCAAGACAGCCTGGCCGTCGCGCCTTGCCACGCTCAGCGGCCTGTCGCCACCGCCCGATCCCTTCCCTCCGCGACTCTGACTTCCTGACCGTCGATTGAGCGCAGCATCTCGCTGCGCTTGCGCCTGTGCGCGTGACATTTGGAAGGAAGTCGTATGTCCGAGATCGAGAGCCGGAAAACCGGCCGCGTGCTGGCGACCGCAATGGTCGCCGCCGTGGTCGGCCTCGCCGCCGGCGCCGGCGCCATGCTGTGGCTACGCGGCGGCACGCCGCCGGTCGCTTCTGCAAGCGATCCCGTACCCACCAAGACGAGCGGCCCCTGCGGCGGCAAGCCGGCAAAACTCTACCGCAATCCGATGGGCACACCCGACACCTCGCCGGTCCCGAAGAAGGACGCGATGGGGATGGACTATATCGCCGTCTGCGAGGATGACGGCGCGTCGGAGGGCGGCAACGTCATCAAGGTGAGCCTCGACCGCGTGCAGCGGCTGGGCGTGCGCAGCGAAGCGGTCGAGGAAAGGGCGCTGGCGCGCACCGTGCGCGCCTTCGCGTCGGTGCAGTACGACGAGCGCCGCCAGGCGGTAGTCGCCCCCAAGTTCGGCGGCTGGATCGAGAAGCTCTACGTCAACGCCACCGGCGACAGCGTGACGGCGGGCCAGAAGCTGTTCGACGTCTACAGCCCCGACCTCAACGTGCTGCAGCAGGAATTCGCCCTCTCGCGCGGCATGCAGGGGCCGGCCGGCGCCGCCGACGGACGCCTGCGCAACCTCGACTACCCCGAGGCCGAGCTCGAGAAGCTGCGCCGCGGCGAGCGCCCGTCCCGGACGATCTCGGTCCTTTCGCCGGTCGCCGGTACGGTCGTGGAAAAGATGGCCGTCGAGGGCATGCGCTATCAGCCGGGCGAGACGTTGTTCCGCATTGTCGATACGTCGACCATGTGGGTCCTGGCCGAGGTCTACGAGCAGGACCTCGCCTTCGTGAAGGTGGGCGACATGGCCAAGGTCACGGTCAACACCTGGCCCGACCGATCCTTCCCCGGAAGGGTGACCTTCATCTATCCGAGCGTCGGCAAGGAAAGCCGCACGGCGAAGCTCCGCATCGAGGTGGCCAATCCTGATGGGCTGCTGCGTGCCGACATGGCGGCAACGGTCGAGATCGAGGCGCCGATCGCGGGCCGATGGGTCGCGGTGCCCGACTCGGCGGTGATCGACAGCGGCAAGCGCCAGATCGTGCTGGTCGAGCGCGGCGAGGGCCGCTACGAGCCGCGGCCGGTGAAGCTCGGCGCCCGCGTGCCGGGCTACGTGCAGGTGCTCGACGGGCTGAAGCCCGGCGAGCGCGTGGTCACTTCGGCCACCTTCCTGATCGACGCCGAGAGCAACCTGCGGGCGGCACTCACCACCTTCACCGCGGGAGACGCGAAATGATCGCCGGACTCATCCGCTGGTCGGCGCGCAACCTGTTGCTGATCTTCGTCGGCACGCTGGCGCTCACCGGCGGCGGACTCTATGCCATAGGCCGCGTCTCGCTCGACGCCATCCCCGACCTCTCCGACACCCAGGTGATCGTCTATACCGAGATGCCGGGCCAGGCGCCGCAGGTCGTCGAGGACCAGGTCACCTATCCGCTGACCACGGCGATGCTGGCGGTGCCGCGCAGCCGCGCCGTGCGCGGCTTCTCCTTCTTCGGCGTGTCGTTCGTCTACATCATCTTCGAGGATGGCACCGACATCTATTGGGCGCGCAGCCGCGTACTAGAATACCTCAACTCGGGCGCCCAGAAGCTGCCGGCCGACGTCAAGCCGACCCTGGGGCCCGACGCGACCGGCGTCGGCTGGGTTTATCAATACGTCGTGGTCGGCGCGAACCGCTCGCTGGCCGAGCTGCGTTCGCTGCAGGACTGGTACATCCGCTTCGGCCTCGCCAAGGCCGAGGGCGTGGCCGAGGTGGCGAGCGTCGGCGGCTTCGTGCGGCAATACAACGTCGTGGTCGATCCGGCGAAGCTGCGCAGCTACGGCGTGCCGCTGGAGCGCGTGATCGCGGCGATCCGCGCTTCCAACCGCGAGGTCGGCGGCCGGGTCGTCGAGATGGCCGAGACCGAGTTCATGGTGCGCGGCCGCGGCTACGTCAAGAGCACGGCCGACCTCGAGCAGATCGTGCTGCGCGCCGACGGACCGGCGCCGGTGTTGCTGCGCGACGTGGCGCGGGTCGAGTTCGGGCCCGACGAGCGGCGCGGCGTCGCCGAGCTCGACGGCGAGGGCGACGTGGTGAGCGGCATCGTCCTGCAGCGCTTCGGCCAGAACGCGCTCGACGTCATCGCCAACGTCAAGGCCAAGATAAAGGAGATCGCGGCCGGCCTTCCGGAGGGCGTGCGCATCGAGCCGGTCTATGACCGCTCCGACCTGATCCATCGCGCCATCGACACGCTCATCCATACGCTGGCCGAGGAGAGTGTCGTGGTGGCCGTCGTTTGCTTCGTGTTCCTGCTGCATGTGCGCTCGGCCCTTGTGGCGATCGTGACCCTGCCGGTCGGCATTCTGATGGCTTTCCTCGCGATGCACCTGCTGGGCATCGGCTCCAACATCATGAGCTTGGGCGGCATCGCCATCGCCATCGGCGCCATGATCGACGCCGCTATCGTCATGATCGAGAATGCCCACAAGCATCTGGAACGGCTGAAGCCCGGTCAATCGCGCAGCGAGGCGATCATCGAGGCGGCGGTCGAGGTCGGTCCGGCCCTGTTCTTCAGCCTGCTGGTCATCACCCTGTCGTTCCTGCCGATCTTCAGCCTGGAGGCGCAGGAAGGGCGGATGTTCAAGCCGCTGGCCTGGACCAAGAGCCTGTCGATGGCGGCGGCGGCGTTGCTGTCGGTCACCCTGGTGCCGGCGTTGATGCTGCTGTTCGTGCGCGGCCGCATCCTGCCGGAGCGCCGCAATCCGGTGAATCGGGCCCTGATCTGGCTTTACCGGCCAGCCATCCGGCTGGTGTTGCGGGCGCGCGTGCTCACGATCGCTCTAGCGCTGGCGGTGCTTTTAGCCACCGCGTGGCCGGCTTCCAGGCTCGGCAGCGAATTCATGCCCAACCTCGACGAAGGCACGCTGTTCTACATGCCGACCACCCTGCCCGGCCTCTCCGTCACCAAGTCGGCCGAGCTGCTGCAGACCCAGGACAAGATCATCCGGTCGTTCCCCGAGGTGGCCTCGGTCTACGGCAAGGGCGGACGCGCCGGCACCGCCACCGATCCCGCGCCATTAGAAATGTTCGAGACGGTGATCAACCTCAAGCCCAAGGCCGAGTGGCGGCCGGGCATGAACGTCGACACGCTGATCGCCGAACTCGACCGGGCATTGCAGTTCCCCGGCGTCAGCAACGCCTGGACCATGCCGATCAAGGCCCGCACCGACATGCTGGCCACCGGCATCCGCACGCCCGTGGGCATCAAGCTGCTGGGCCGCGACCTCGGCGAACTGGAAGGCCTCGCGCGCCAGGTCGAGGCGGTGGTGCGCGGCGTGCCCGGCACGACGTCAGCCTTCGCCGAGAGGGTCACCGGCGGTTCGTTCCTCGACATCGTGCCCGACCGGGCGCGGCTCGCCCAGTACGGCGTCACCATCGAGGATTTGCAGCTGGCGGTGTCGAGCGCCCTGGGTGGCGAGGCGGTCACCACCACGGTCGAGGGCCGCGAGCGTTATTCGGTCAACGTGCGCTATCCGCGGGATTTCCGCTCCGATCCGCAGGCCATCGCGTCCGACGTGCTGATCTCGACCCTGCGCGGCGGCATGATCCCGCTGGGCCAGGTCGCCGACGTGAAGCCGAACCAGGGGCCGACCACCATCCGCACCGAGAACGCCCAGCTCGCGGTCTACGTCTTCGTCGATTTCCGCGACCGCGACCTCGGCGGCTATGTCGCCGACGCGCGACGCGCTGTGCAGGAGAAGGTCAAGTTCCCGCCCGGCTCCTACGCACTCTGGAGCGGCCAGTTCGAGTTCCTCGAACGGGCCGAGGCCCGGCTGCAGATCGTCGTGCCGGCGACCATGCTGCTGATCTTCGTCCTGCTCTTTCTCAACTTCCGGCGCATCACGGAGACGCTGATCGTCATGCTGTCGCTGCCGTTCTCGCTGGTCGGCGGCTTCTGGTTCGTGTGGTGGCTGGGCTTCAACATGAGCGTGGCCGTGGCCGTGGGCTTCATCGCCCTGGCCGGCGTCGCCGCCGAGACCGGCGTGGTGATGTTGATCTATCTCGACCATGTGCTGAAGGAGCGGCAACGCCAGTGCGAGGCCGAGGGCCGGCCGCTCGACCGATCCGACCTGCGGGCCGCCATCGTCGAGGGCGCCGTCGAGCGCGTGCGGCCCAAGATGATGACGGTGACGGCGATCATGGCGGGACTGCTGCCGATCCTGTGGAGCACCGGGACCGGCTCGGAGGTGATGCAGCGCATCGCCGTGCCGATGATCGGCGGCATGGTGAGCTCGACCGTGCTCACCCTGCTGGTCATTCCCGCGCTCTACGCCCTGGTGAAGGGATGGAACCTGCAACCGGCATCGGCTCGCCTGGCGGAGGCCCACTCATGAGACATTTCATGCTCGCAGCATTGCTTGCGCTGCTCCAGGCCTGCTCGGACCAGCCGCCAACCGCGCCGGCGCCGTCGCCCGGACCCGACGATCCGGCCGCGCCGCCGTCCGACGCACCCTATCGCCCGGTCATGGCGGGTACCGCCTATCACGGGCTGGGGAGCACGCCATGAGCCGGTCCGTCCCCATGCTGCTCTCGCTCGCCAGCCTGCTCGCCGGCTGCGCCTCGTTCTCGCCCGACGGTGGCATGAACGACGTCGCGCAAGGCGTCGGCCGGGAAACCGGACTCGAGGTCGGCAAGAACGTCGTCAAGATCACCAACGCCGAGCAGGCCCAGCGGGCAAAGGAACAGGTCGCCAACCTGCTGGCCGGGCCATTGTCCGCCGACAGGGCGGTGCAGGTGGCGTTTCTCAACAACCGCGACCTGCAGGCCGCCTACAACGAGCTGGGGATCTCCGAGGCCGACTATGTGCAGGCGAGCCTACCGCCCAATCCGGGCGTGTCCTTGATGGATGTCGCGGGCACGGGCCTGGCGAATTTCGAGCTCCGGCTGATCGGCGACATCCTGAGCCTCATCACCCTGCCCCGCCGGACCGCGATCGCCGCCGAGCATTTTGCCCATGCCCAGCACCAGGCGATCGCGACCACGCTGCGTCTCGCCGCGGACACGCGGCGGGCCTACATCCGCGCCGTTGCCGCCCAGCAACAGATCGGCTTCCTCGACCAGGCGCGCGGCACGGTCGACGCGGCAGTGCGGCTGAACGCGCGGCTCGGCGAAGCGGGCGGCGGCGATCAGCTCGACCAGGCCGAACTGGCCGCCTTCTACGCCGAGCTGAGTGCGCGCCTGGGCCAGGCCCGGCTCGCGGCGCGGCGCGAGCGCGAGACGCTCATCCGCCTCATGGGGCTGTGGGGCGGCGACACCAACTTCGCGCTGCCGGCCGACCTGCCGGCGCTGCCGGGCGATCCGGAGACGCTGACCGCGGTCGAGGTCGAGGCCGTCAACCGTCGCGTCGACCTGATCATGGCGCGCCACGATGTCGTGGCGCTGGCCAAGTCGCTGTCGCTGACCCAGGCGACACGCTACGTCTCGCTGCTGCAACTGGCCGGCATCTTCAACGACGAGTCGGCCAACCCGTTGACCAACAGCAACACCGCGATCAACCGCGCCGGCGCGCAGCTCGACCTCCAGATCCCGATCTTCGACACCGGCGAGGCGCGCGAGCGCAAGGCGCGCGAGACCTATATGCGAGCGTTGAACCGGCTCGCGGCGACGGCCGTCAACGCCCGCTCCGAGGCGCGCATCGCCTACGAGGCCTACCGCGGGACCTACGACATCGCGAAATTCTACCGTGACCGCGTGCTGCCGCTGCGCCAGATCGTGTCGCAGGAAGTCGCACTGCGCTACAGCAACGGCATTCTCGCCGGCGAAGGCATGCGCGTCGACCTGTTCAAATACCTGACCGACGCACGCGTGCGCATCGGCGCCAACGCCGCCGCGTTGGACGCCAGGCGCGATTTCTATCTCGCCGCCGCCGACCTGCAGGCGGCCCTCTCCATCGGCGGCGGATCGGCGAGCGGCGAGCCCGCTGGACCGGTGTCCTCGCCTGCCATGCAATGAGAGTCCGCGCGACGGCGTCGTCGGGAGGCGTGTTGCGCCAAACAGAAGTCTATTCAGCCGCCGCAAGAGCGCCGGTCGTGGCCTGACTTAGTTCCGCACGCGCGAGTCGAACGATCTGCCAGCCCCCGCCAAGACCAAGGCCACCCATGATGGCGGCCACGATCACATCCGGCCATCCGGTGTTGGTGCCGAAGACGCCCGCCGCCGCCAGAAGGACGGCAAGATTTCCGATCGCATCGTTTCGCGAGCATATCCAGACGGAGCGCATGTTCGCGTCACCTGTCCGAAAGCGATAGAGCATGACCGCTACGCCGCCGTTGGCGACGAGGGCGGCGAAGCCGACCACGCCCATCATTTCCGCTTTCGGCAGCGTGCCCAGCCAGGCGTGCCATGCGACGCTCCCGAGAACCCACATGGCAAAGAGCACCAGCGTCGCCCCTTTGACGAGGGCTGCGCGGGCCCGCCAGGCCAGGGCCATTCCGGCGACACCGAGGCTGATGCCGTAATTCGCCGCGTCGCCGAGAAAATCGAGCGCGTCTGCCTGCAGCGAGGCCGATCCGGCCGCGGCGCCTGCCGCGATCTCGATCACGAAGAATCCCGCATTCACGAAAAGCGCGATCCACACGGCGCGACGCCACGCCGAACTGTCGAGCGACTGGTTACTGGCGCACTGGTCGTTGCTGCAACAGGGCATGGGACTCGCCTTGACGATGTCGGACGACCTCGATTATGCACCCTGTAGCAACTACAGGGTCAAGGGCCATGCAAGACGGCAGGATCGCCATCGGCCAGCTCGCGCAGCTTGCCGCAACCAAGGTTGAAACGATCCGCTATTACGAACGGATCGGCCTGCTGCGGGCGCCGGCCCGAACCACCGGCAACTATCGCGCCTACGGCCGCGCCGATGTGAACCGTTTGAGTTTTATCAGGCGCTCGCGCGATCTGGGCTTCTCTCTCGATCAGGTGCGCTCGCTTCTGCGCCTGTCCGACGACCGTGACCGGTCATGCGCCGAGGTGGACCAGATCGCCAACGCGCAGCTTGCCCAGGTGCGGAGCAAGATCGCCGACCTGAGCGCGCTTCACAACGTCCTGCAGGATCTCATTGGCCAGTGCCGGCACGGTACCATCGCGGACTGCCGCATTATCGAAGCGTTGGCGCCGGCAGCAGATTGACGTAGCAGATGTCAGTCGTCGAGGACCCGAGCCAATACCGTAGCGAGCAAGGCGCCGGCGATCTGAGCAGCAATAAAACCGGGCGCATCGGCGGGCGCAATGCCGGCAAAGGTATTCGACAGCGATCGCGCAATCGTCACCGCCGGATTGGCGAACGACGTCGAGGCGGTGAACCAATAGGCGCCAACGATGTAAACGGCGACGGCCGCCGGCAGGCCGGGCGATTGCCGGCGCATGCCGAGCAGGATCAGCAGCACCAGGCCGAACGTTGCCGTCGCCTCGGCCGACCATTGGCCGAGGCCCGTCCGCACCTTAGTCGAGGCCTGCAGGATCGGCAGCTCGAACATCAGATGGGCCAGCCAGACACCCAGGATGGCGCCGACGACCTGCGCAGCGAGGAACGGCAGCACGCGCCTACGCTCGCTGTTACCGCGCCAGGTGAGGGCGAGCGTCACCACCGGATTGAAATGCGCGCCGGAAACCGGCCCGAACATGACGATCAGGGCGAACAGGGCGCCGCCCGTGGCGATGGCATTGGCGAGCAGCGCCAGCCCGACATTCCCAACCGACAAGCGCTCGGCCATGATCCCCGAGCCGACCACGGCGGCGAGCAGCAGCGCCGTACCGATCGCCTCGGCGAGCACCGCCTGGACGTCAGCGCGCTTCATGTCGCTGCCACCAGTTGCACGATGCGTTGGTCCAATGCCTGGTAGGTGTCGGCGAAGGCGCGACGGCGCTCGACATCGCTGCCCTGCACGGCCGCCGGATCGGTTAGGCCCCAATGGGCGACCGCGGGCCGTCCGGGCCACACCGGGCAGGCTTCGCCCGCCGCGTTGTCACAGACGGTGATGATGCGATCCATCGGCGGCGCGCCGGGTGCGGCGAACTCGTCCCAGCTCTTGGAGCGCAGGCCGGCGATCGCGAGACCCTTCTCGCGCAACAACTGGAGCGCCAGCGGATGGACTTCGCCGCGCGGATGACTGCCGGCGCTGAAGGCCGCGAAGCGGCCGGCGCCACGGTGGTTGAGGATCGCTTCGGCAAGGATGCTGCGTGCGGAGTTGCCCGTGCAGAGAAAGAGGACGTTGCTGCTCACGCCGCCTTCGGCCCGCAGCAGGCTTGCGATGCCGACACCGGCCGCGGCGCGCTGGTGCCGTAGACCGTGCTCTCGCCGCTGGTCAGGAAGGCCTCCCACGACACACCCTGCGGATCGGCGATCCAGCTCTTTTCCGACTGCGCGTAGCAGCAGGTCGTCTTGCCCTCTTCGAGCACCGGCGTCTCGGCCTGTCCCAGCCGGCCATAGACCTCCTGCAGTTCGGCCCCGTCCTCGACCTGGATACCGAGATGGTCGATCCCGGGAGCGCTGCCGGAATGGGTGGAAATCGCGAAGTTGACGCGCGGATCTTCGAGCATCCACTTGGCGTAGTCGGGCTTGACGACCGTCGGACTGGCCGCGAACAAAACCGAATAGAAGCGGATCGACTCGTCGAGATCGCCGACCGACAGGTGGACGTGCAGGCGCTTCATGACCGTGCTCCTTTGCTCTTGCGTCGAACCAGTCTCGCCGATTGGGGCTCGCACACCGGCACACCGCAGCCCAACCGATCGCCGGCGCAGCAATTCTCGGTGAGGAAGCCCATCAGCGCGTTCATGCCGTCATAGTTGGTGGCGTAGATCAGCGAGCGACCGTCGCGCCGCTGGTGCACCAGGCCGGCATGCTTGAGCTGCGCCAGGTGGAAGGAAAGAGTGGGTGCGGCGATGCCGAGCCTTTCCGCGATCTGGCCTGCCGGCAGACCGGCGGCGCCCGCCTGGACCAGCAGACGGAACACGTCGAGGCGGTTTTCCTGGGCCAGCGCGGAGAGCGCGGCGACGGCGGTTTTCGATTCCATATTTCGATAAATATGGAATTATAGAGCGGATGTCAAGGGGCTGAACGCATTCATCGCCGCCTCCCTCACTTCACGAACCGGATGGCGCCCTTCATGCCGTCCTCGTAGTGGCCCGGGATGTTGCACGCGAATTCGAGGTCGGCCGTTCGGGCAAAGGTCCACACGAAGCTGGCGGTCTTGCCGGGATCGACCCAGACGCCGCCTTCGTGCGCCATGTCCGCCATCGAATGGCCGGCGTGGCCACCTTTCTTCATCATCTCCATCATCGCCTTCATCTGTTGGCCATGCTCGGCGTGCTCGGGCACCGTGCCGATGGTGAGTTCATGCGGATCCCTGCCCTCGTTGCGCACGACGAAGCGCACCGTCTCGCCGTCGCGGACGTCGAGCGCCTTGAGCGAGAAGGCGTTGTCGATGGCGATCACCTCGATGGTGCGGGTAACCTTGGCGGGATCGCCCGGCCGGCCGCCGCTGGGGGCCGGGCCGTGGGCCGACGCCGGCGCGGCCATTGCCAACGCCAGGACGCCGACGATCGAACGTCGGAACAACATGATGCTTCTCCGTGAAGGCGAGCCCTAATCATGTCAGCGGCGGCGGCTGTCGAGCACTTCGAGAAGCTCGTCGATCTTGGTCTGCCGGTCGCCTTCGGTGCCGGCATGGAAGGCGTGCGCCACGCAGTGCTTCAGGTGGTCGCTCAGCGTCTCCTGTTCGACCTTGTCGAGCGCGGCGCGCACGGCACGGATCTGGGTCAGCACGTCGATGCAGTAGCGCTCGTCCTCGATCATGCGGGCGACGCCGCGCACCTGACCCTCGATGCGGCCAAGCCTGGCAAGCTGGGATTTCTTGATTTTTTCATCCATGCCTTGAACCATACCCCCGTAGGGTATAAATAGCAAGCCATGAAAAATTCAGGCTGCCAGCACGACCACTCCGCCCACGGACCCGCCGTAGAAGCGTCCGCGACCGATCCGGTCTGCGGCATGACGGTCAAGACCGCGGACGCGCCGAACAAGGCCGACCACGATGGCCACACTTATTACTTCTGCAGCCCGCGCTGCTTCGCCAAGTTCACCGCCGAGCCGGGGCGCTACCTGAAGCCCGCTACCGCACCCTCATTGGCCAAGCAGGGCACCATTTACACCTGCCCCATGCATCCGGAGATCCGCCAGGTCGGGCCGGGCAGTTGCCCGATCTGCGGCATGGCGCTCGAGCCCGCCGAAGCCACGTTCGAGGAGCGGCCGAACGAGGAACTTTTAGACATGACGCGCCGCCTGTGGGTCGGCGCCGTGCTTGCCGTGCCCGTGATGGCGGTCGATATGGGCGGCCATTTCCTCGGCATCGATGCGCTGCTGCCAACGGGCCTGAAGGACTGGGTGCTGCTGGTGCTGGCGACGCCGGTCGTGCTGTGGGCCGGCTGGCCGTTCTTCGTCCGCGGCGCCCAATCGGTGGCGCGGCGCTCGCTCAACATGTTCACCCTGATCGCGCTCGGCACCGGCGTCGCCTGGCTCTACAGCGTCGTGGCGACGGCGGCGCCCGGCCTCTTCCCGGCTGCGCTGCGCGGCGCCGACGGCACGATGGCTGTCTATTTCGAGCCGGCCGCGATCATCGTCGTGCTGGTGCTGGTGGGCCAGGTGCTGGAGTTGCGCGCCCGCGATGCCACCGGCGGCGCCATCAAGGCGCTGCTGGGGCTGGCGCCGCGCACGGCGATGCGAGTCGGCGCCGACGGCAAGGACGCCGAAGTGGCAATCGACCGGATCGCGGTCGGCGATCGACTGCGCGTGCGGCCGGGCGAGAAGGTGCCGGTCGACGGCACGGTGATCGAAGGCTCGGGCTCGGTCGACGAATCCACCATCACCGGCGAGCCCATGCCCGTCACCAAGGAGAGCGGCGCGCGGGTGATCGGCGGCACGGTCAACAACAGCGGCGCCTTCGTCATGACCGCCGAGCTGGTCGGTGCCGACACCATGCTGGCGCGGATCGTCAAGATGGTGTCGGAGGCGCAGCGCAGCCGCGCGCCGATCCAGCGGCTGGCCGACCTGGTCGCGGGCTGGTTCGTGCCGGCGGTCATCGTCATCGCCGTCCTGGCCTTCATCGCCTGGATGATCTGGGGTCCGCCGCCGGCCTTCGCCTATGCCCTGCTGGCGGCGGTGTCGGTGATGATCATCGCCTGCCCCTGCGCGCTCGGGCTGGCGACGCCGATGTCGATCATGGTCGGCGTCGGCCGCGGCGCGGCGGAAGGCATCCTGATCCGCAACGCCGAGGCGCTGGAGCGGCTGGAAAAGGTCGACACGCTGCTGTTCGACAAGACCGGCACGCTCACCGTCGGCCGGCCGGCCCTCACCACGATCGAGAGCCTGGGTGGCCTGCCCGACGCGGAGATCCTGCGGCTGGCGGCCAGCCTGGAGCGTGGCAGCCAGCATCCCATCGCCGCGGCGATCCTGGCGGCGGCGCAGCAGCGCGGGCTCGCGCCGGCGCCGGTCGCCGACTTCGATGCGCCTTCCGGCAAGGGCGTGACCGGCACGGTCGACGGCAAACGCCTGGTGCTGGGCACCGCGGCCTTTCTGACGGCGCAAGGCGTCGATGCCGCCGCGGCCGACGCCAAGGCCGACCGGCTGCGCGAAACGGGCGCCACCGTAGTCCTGCTCGCCGTCGCCGGGCGGGCCGAAGGAATTTTAGCCGTCAGCGATCCGGTCAAGGAGACGACGGCGGAGGCGCTAAAACAGCTCCGGCAGTCCGGCCTGCGGCTGGTGATGCTGACGGGAGACAACAAGCGCACCGCGGCGTCGGTGGCCCAGCGGCTGGGCATCGACGAGGTCGAGGCCGACGTGCTGCCGGAGGACAAGGCGCGCATCGTGCAGCGCCTCAGGCGCGAAGGCCGGATCGTCGCCATGGCGGGCGACGGCGTCAACGATGCACCGGCGCTCACCGCCGCCGATGTCGGCATCGCCATGGGCACCGGCACCGACATCGCCATCGAAAGCGCCGGCGTCACCCTGGTGAAGGGCGACCTTTTAGGCATCGCCCGCGCGCGCCGGCTGTCGCAAGCGACGATGAGCAATATCCGCCAGAACCTGTTCTTCGCCTTCATCTACAACACCGCCGGCATTCCCCTGGCGGCGGGCGTGCTCTACCCGTTGTTCGGCCTCCTGCTGAGCCCGATCGTGGCGGCGGCGGCGATGGCGCTGAGCTCGGTCAGCGTGATCGCCAATGCGCTGCGGCTGCGCCGGGTCGAGCTGTAGGGCTTGATCGCGACGCCGCGACGCGCGACATAGGTTGGCGATGCTGCTGATCCATCACTCACCGCGCGCCGCCACCGCTGTCCAGACCGTGTCTCCCAGCGGCGAGATGTTCGTGGCCTCGGTGGTGATCTTCATGATCCTGGCCTCGTTCGCCGACGCCATCGATCCGGCGGTGTTCGGCGAAGCCGTTCCCCCCGAGTTCAGCCTGTTCGACTTCGGCGACGAGTTCTCCGTGCTTGGGATGTGCCACTGGAACCTGCTGCAGTTCGTGGTCGCAGGCAGTCTCCTTTCCGGGGCCGTCTTCGTCCTGCGGCTGGGCGGCAGCCGTGCCTACAAGGTTCTGCGTTCGGCCTCGCGCCGCGCCCTCTCCAAGGTGCCCATCTAGCTCCGACGAAAGACATCTCGTTCAGTTCTTTCATCGTCGGAGATCGATATGGAATCCCAACTCTTCTCGGCTGCCTCGCTGTCGGCCCTGCTCGCCATCGTCCTGATCGACCTGGTGCTGGCGGGCGACAATGCCCTGGTCATCGGCCTGGCCGCACGCAACCTGCCCCGCCAGGCCCAGCGCAAGGTCATCTTCTGGGGCACGTTCGTCGCCATCGCCGTCCGTGCGCTGATGGCCATCCTGGTCGTCTACATCCTCGCCCTGCCGGGCTTCATGCTGGCCGGCGCCATCGCCCTGGTATGGATCGCCCGCAAGCTGCTGACGCCCGAGCCCGACGCGGCCGGCAACCCAGCTTCCATCGTGCCCGCCGCATCGTTTGCGGTGGCACTTCGCACCATTGTCGTCGCCGACGCCATCATGGGCATCGACAACGTGCTGGGCATCGGCGGCGTGGCCAACGGCAGCATCCTTCTGATCGTGCTCGGGCTTGCGATCAGCGTGCCGATCATCGTCTGGGGCAGCCACCTCGTCATCCGGCTGGTCGATCGCTTTCCCTCGATCGTCCTGCTGGGCGGCGCGGTGCTGGGCTGGACCGCCTACTCGATGATCGCTCGCGAACCTCTGGTCGCGCCGTGGCTCGCCGACCATACTGCCGCCAAGCTGGTGATCGCCATCCTGGTCTTCTCGATCGCGCTCGCGCCGTGGTACAGCGCGCGACTGGCCGAGGACCGGAAGCCGCTGATCGTGCTGCTGCCCGCCCTGCTGGTCTGGCTGCTCGGCTTCGAGGTCGCGGCTGGCATCTGGAACATCGAGGTCCGCTATCTGCGGGCGGCGCAAACCGGCGAATACCTGTTCCAGGCCGCGCGGTGGCTGGGCTGGCTGCCGCTGGCCGTCGCCTTCCTGTGGCTGCGCGAGCAGATCGTCTCGCGTGGCCGGAGAACGGCGCGCGGCTAAGCGCCTCTCACGACACGGCCAGCTCGGCGCCGGTCAGCCGCCGATAGGCCTCGCGATAGCGCTGGCTGGTGGCCTCGACCACATCAGGCGGAAGCTTTGGCGGGGGCGCATCGCCGTTCCAGCGGCCGGCATGACGCTCGACGTCGAGCCAGTCGCGCAGGGGCTGCTTGTCGAAGCTGGGCTGCGCGCGCCCCGGCCGATAGCCGTCGGCCGGCCAGAAGCGCGAGCTGTCCGGCGTCATCACTTCGTCGATCAGCAGTATTTCGCCCGACTTCGCGCGGCCGAACTCGAACTTGGTATCGGCGATGATGATGCCCTGCTGCAGGGCGACGTCGCGACCGCGCGTATAGACGATGCGCGTCAGCCGCTCGAGCTCGGCCGTCACCTGGGCGCCCAGCACCTCACGCATGCGGCCCACCGTGATGTTCTCGTCATGGCCGCTCTCGGCCTTGGTCGCGGGACTGAAGATCGGCGGATCGAGCCGGTCGCTTTCCTGCAGGCCGGGCGGTAGCTTCTCGCCGGCCAACGTGCCGTCCCTGGAATATTCCCGCCACGCCGAGCCCGAGAGATAGCCGCGGATCACGCATTCGATGGGAAAGACCGTGCCGCGCCGGCACAGCATGGCGCGGCCGGCGAGCTGATCGCGATGCGGCTTCAAAGCCGGCACGGCGGCGGCGATCTCGCGGGCGTCGGCCGAGATCATGTGATGCCGCACGGCGTCGCCGAGCCGGCGAAACCACCAGGCGCTCACCTGCGTCAGCACCGCGCCCTTCATCGGGATCGGCTCGGCCATCACCACGTCGTAGGCGCTCACCCGGTCCGTCGCCACCAGCAGGAGCCGGTCACCCTCGACCTCGTAGACGTCGCGCACCTTGCCGCGGGCGATCCGCCGGAGCGGCAGATCGCTCGTCGTCATCAACAGCATCTCATACCTCGTTGCCCACCCTTCGAGACGCCGCGCTGCGCACGGCTCCTCAGGGTGAGGTGAACTTGTAGCAACAATCCTACCTCATCCTGAGGAGCGGCCCGCAGGACCGCGTCTCGAAGGATGGGCCGCAGGCGCTATTTCTCCTTGTGCATCTCCTCGAACACTTCCTTGGCCGTCAGCAAGGCCTCGCGCACCGACGGCAGGCCGATATAGCCGCAGAGATGCATCAGCGCTTCCGACAGTTCGTCCTCGGTCCAACCCTGGTTGCGCGCCATGCGCAGGTGGATGGCGAGTTCCGGCCAGCGCGCCTGGGCGGTGTCGGAGATGACGCAGATCAGCGCCCGCGTCTTCATGTCGAGGCCGGGCCGCGACCACAGCATGCCGAACACCGCCTCGCGGGCGTAGTCGCCGAACTTCTTCATCATCGGATCGTCGTAGACCGACTTGTTCATTGCGTCGGCGTACTTCTCGCCCATCAGCTTGCGGCGAATCTCGGTGCCCTTCTGGTAATTCTCGCTCTCGGCCATCGTTTCCCTCCTTGGTCAGAGGGCAGCCTAGCAGGCCTCTTTCCGGCTGGCCCATCTCTTTATGCCGAGGCTATGGCGGGGGGCCTTGTCCCCTCTCGAATCCCTACGGTCCCCACTCCTATGTCTTGGGCTCATCTATTGGAGGGATCGGACGAGTCATGTACCAGAACGAAGACGACGCCGATGTCGAGCCGCCGGATATCACCGTGTCCGACGATGCTTCGAGCGCGGCAATGGTCGATCGCGTGATGGCGATCGCCCACCTGCCAGCCGCGGCGCATGTCGCGGTCATCGGACACCGTACCCTGCCGTTCGTTCTCGGGTTGCTGCGTCGCGGCTGCGATTGCGTGCGCAGCCTGCGTCCCGGCGCGCCGGCGCCGGATTGCGAGGCGGCCGACCTCGCCTGGATCGTCGATGTCGACAGTGAGCATGAGCTCGATGACGCCTTGCGCGCCGCGCGCTGGCGCGCCGGCACCCACGGGCGGATCGTCCTCGAAGGTGCCGGGTGCCGCTGGCGCAGCGGATTGGCCGCCGTGCGCGACCATGCCGTGGCGGCCGGTCTCGACATCGTGTCGTTCGATCACGTCGCGCGCCGCCTGGTGCTGGCACCGATGCCGCGCCTGGCAATGGCGGCCTAGGAGGAAGATCATGAGCGAATTCACCGACCGTTGCCGCGGTTCGAGCGCCGCCCTGCCGACACCGTATTCCCTCGGCAAGGTCGACTTCGACGCCCTGGAGGCGTTCTGCCATCGCCTGATCGATCGTGGCATATCGGCGCTTGTGCCGTGCGGCACGACCGGCGAGGCGCCGCTGCTGACGGCGGACGAACATCATCGCGTCGTGGCGCGGACGGTCGCGGCGGCGGCCGGGCGCGTGCCGGTGATCGCCGGCGCCGGCAGCAACAACACGGCCACGGCCGTCGAACTGGCGCGCTCGGCGGAGCGCGCCGGCGCCCAGGCGCTGCTCTGCGTCACGCCGCCTTATCTCAAGCCGACCCAGGCCGGCATGATGGTGCATTTCCGCACCATCCACGACGCGGTCGGCATTCCCATCATCCTCTACGACGTCCCCTCGCGCACCGCCTGCGCCCTGGACGACGTGACGATCCGCCGGCTCGCCGAGTTGCCGCGCATCATCGGTCTCAAGGACGCCACGGGCGACATCCCCCGGGTGGCGCGCCTGCGCCGCCGGCTGGGCGACCAATTCCTGCTGCTGTCGGGCGACGACGCCACCCAGGCGGCGTTCCGCGTGGCCGGCGGCGACGGCTGCATTTCGGTGACGGCCAACGTCGTGCCGGTCCTGTGCGGGGCTCTGCACAGGGCTTGCGACGAGCGGCTCGACGCCGAAGTCCAATGGTTCGACCAGCTTCTGGCCCCGCTTCATGCCGCGCTGTTTCTCGAGGCCAACCCGATTCCCTTGAAGCGCGCGCTCCATCGGCTCGGCCTGATGGGCGATGGCCTGCGTCTTCCGCTGACGCCGCTCAGCCCTGACGCCGGCAGAAAGCTCGAGCAAGTCCTTCAGTCGATCATTCCCGTCGAGGAGAAGGAGGCGGCACGCTTCGCCGCGGCGCATCACCATCTCCATCCGCGCGCAGCCTGACGTCATTTGGCCCGGCGACTTCTTATGCCTCCCCCGTCATACGGGGGAGGCTGGCGACTTGCATCTCAGGGCTTTTCCCCCACGACAATCCGCACGGTGTGGTCGTCGAGCTCGGTCGCACGATCGCTGATGACGGCTATGCGGGCCGCCATGAGCAGCCGTCCGACTGTGTTGACGACCGTGTGGTCGGGGTCGGCGTCCTTGCCGAGGACGAACACCAGGCCCACCGGCAGGGAAAGCATCTGCTCGTCGAAAACCGGCATCGCTCCGCTTCCCGCTTTTACGGCATCGACCATTTTCAGCGCCAGGGCATGGGCCTCTCTATTGCCGCGCGACGTAAACACTTCGAATTTAGCCGTCGGGAATTGGCTTATGGCTTTGCCGAGCGTGGCCTGCTGCGCCGGCGTCAAGTCCCGATCGGCGTTTCGCAGCCTCTCCGCTCGCCACGTGAGGGCAACACCGCCGATGACCACCAGGGTGAAAAGCACGCCCAGTGAACGTTCGAGAATGCGGCGACCCTCGGGAAAGAAGAACAGGGACACCGCGCCGACCAATCCAAGGACGATCAACCCCTGGCCCAGGTCATTGAGGAGCGAAGGCTCGGAAAAGACGATCATCGACGCACCTATGGTCGTGCTGTCCTAAACCAGCCGGTAGCCGATCCCCGGCTCGGTCAGCACGTGCCGCGGCGAGGACGGATCCACCTCGATCTTCTGGCGGAGCTGGCGCACGTAGACCCGCAGATATTGCGGGTCGACCGACTCGTCGCGCCACACCTCGCGCAGCAGGTGCTTGTGGGTCAGCACCTTGCCGGCATGGATCACGAGCTGTTCCAGGATGTCGTATTCCTTGGGCGAGAGCTTCACATCCTCAGGCCCTCGGCGCACCAGCCGGCGCACCAGGTCGACGTTGAGATCGCCGCTGGCGAAAGTCCGCTCCGCGCCCTGCTGCGCCAGACGATGGCGCAGGGCGGCGCGCAGGCGGGCCATCAGTTCGTCGGCGCCGAACGGCTTGGTGACATAGTCGTCGGCGCCGGCATCGAGGGCGGCGACCTTGGCCGCCTCGTCGCCGCGGCTCGACAGCACGACGATCGGCACCGGCGAGATCTCGCGGATGCGGCCGATCAGCGCCTGGCCGTCGATGTCGGGCAGGCCGAGATCGAGCAACACCAGATCGGGCCGGTGGTGACGCATCGCCGCCAACGCCTCCGCACCCGTCGCCGCCTCGAGCGTGCGATGGTCGTGCGCGCCCAGCGTCGCGCGCAGCAGCCGGCGGATCGGCGGCTCGTCCTCGACGATCAGGATGGTGGCGGCGTCGCCGGTCATCTGGGCACTCTGTCAGGAAAGCGGGAAGCGCACGATGAATTCCGCTCCGCTGCGACCCGTTCCGCTGTGATCTGGCCGGTTGCGCGCCGTGATGGTGCCCCCCAGAGCCTCGACGAAGCCCTTGGCGATGGCGAGCCCCAAGCCGGTACCGGCGCGCTGACGGTCCCCGGCATCGGCCCGGTAGAACTTGTGGAACAGGCGGTCAAGTGCCTCGGCGGGAATGCCCGGCCCTTCGTCGCGCACGACGATCTCGACCGCCCCGGCAACCGGTCGTGCCTCGACCTCGATGCGGCCGCCGGCCGGTGAATATTTCGCCGCGTTGTCGAGCAGGTTGAACAGCACCTGCTCGGCCAGCACGAAATCGAGCGACAGCGGCGGCAGGCCGGGCGGCACCGAGGGGACGACGACCCTGTCCTTCAGAAGCGGCATGGCGCGGCGCAGCGCCGTCGAGACGAGGTCGCCGGCATCGACGGCCTCGCGCTTGGGTGCGATGGCGCCCGCATCGAGCCGCGTCATGTCCAAAAGATTGCCGACAAAGCGGTCCAGCCGCTCGGCCTCGCTGAGAGCCGTGCCTAAAAGTTCGTCGCGCGTCGTCTCGTCGTAACGATCGCGGTAGCTCCTGAGGCTCGAGAGCGCGCCGATAATGGAGGCGAGCGGCGTCCGCAGGTCGTGCGACACCGAGGTCAGCATGGCGGAGCGCAATCGCTCGCGCTCGGCGCCCAGGCGGGCCTGGTCGATGTCCTCGGCCAGGGTAAGCCGCTCGATGGCGACGGCGGCCTGGTTGCCGACGGCCTCGAGCAGCCGGCGCTCGGAGGCGCCGAGCTCGCGTCCCGCCTTCAGCGGCAGCACACCGATCACGCCAACGCCTGCGCGGCTGGTGCTGATCGGCACGAACAACCAGCGTCCGCCGGGCAGGGTGTCGGTGCCCCGGCCCGTCGGATGGTCGGCATCCCACGACCAGCGCGCCGCGGCGAGGTCGGCGTCGCTGAACTCGCTATCGGGCGGAAACGCGGCCCGCGGGGCAAGCTTGCCATCCCCGGGACTTTTTTCCGGCATCAACATCACGACCTCGGCGTTCAGCAGCCGCGCAAGATGGGTGACCACGATCCACAACAGATCGTAGAGCTCTACGACGCCCGCGATCTTGCGGCTGAAGGCGTAGAGCTCGGCGGTCGTGCGCGCCTCACGCCGCGCCGCCTCGGTCTGCGAGCGGGTGCGGGCGGCAAGCGCACTGGCGGCGATCGCCACGAACATGAACAAGAAGAGCGCCACCACGTTGGCCGGATCGCGGATGGTGAATTCATAGAGTGGCGGCAGGAAGAAGAAATTGTAGGCGAGCACGCACAGCGCGGAGACCCAGAGCGAGGGCACCAAGCCGTGCCGTGCCGCCGCGATCAGCACCGGCACCACGTAGAGGAGCGATATGTTGGGCAGCACGATGTGCGCATCGATAAACACGCCGAGACCGGTCGCCAGCGCTGTCGTCAATGCGCCCTCGAGATAGGGGCCCGGCGTCAGCGGCACGTTGAACAGCCAATCGGTCGGGCGCGGGATCTGCCGCGCGTCGCCCGACGGCGCCACCTCGACGGCCAGGCCCGAGCTGCTGCGCACGAGTTGGTCGACCACCGAGCCGTGACGCAGCTCGAACCAGCGCGAGCGCTGCGACTTGCCGACCACCACGCGCGTGGCATTGCGCGCGCGCGCGAAGGCCAGGATCTCCTCGACCACCGAGCGGCCCGGCACCGTCACCACCTCGGCGCCGAGCTGGGCGGCCAGCCGCATCGTCTCGGCCAGGTGAGTGTGCTCGGCCTCCGACAGCGTGGCGTGGCGGTCGGTCTCGACATAGAGCGCGATCAGCTCGGCCTCGAGCCCGTCGGCGGTGCGCTTGGCGGCGCGCACGGCGTTGGCGGCGGCAGGGCTGGGATCGAGGCAGACGACCACGCGCTCGCCGGCCGCCCACGGGCCAGTGATGGCGTGCTCGCGCATGTAGCTCAGCATCTGGTCGTCGACGCGCTCGGCGGTGCGCCGCAGCGCCAGCTCGCGCAGCGCCGTGAGGTTGCCGGGCGAGAAATAGTGGCGCAGCGCGCGCTGGGCCTGCTCGCGGACATAGACCTTGCCCTCGCGCAGACGCGCCATCAGGTCGGCCGGCGTGAGATCGACCAGCTCGACCTCGTCGGCGGCGTCGACGATCCGGTCGGGCACGGTCTCGCGCACGCGGATGCGGGTAATGCGCGCCACCACGTCGTTCAAGCTCTCGATGTGCTGCACGTTCAGGGTCGAGTAGACGTCGATGCCGGCGGTCAGCAACTCCTCGACGTCGAGGTAGCGCTTGGGATGGCGGCTGCCTGGGGCGTTGGTGTGGGCGAGTTCATCGACCAGCACCAGCGCCGGACGCCGCTTCAGGACGGCGTCGAGATCCATCTCCTCGAGCGTGCGGCCCTTGTACTCGACCACCCGGCGCGGCACGAGTTCCAGCCCGGCGAGCTGCGCCTCGGTCTCGGCGCGGCCGTGCGTCTCGGCCACGCCGACCACGACGTCGATTCTCTCGGCCTTGCGGCGGCGGGCGGCCGACAGCATCTCGTAGGTCTTGCCGACGCCGGGCGCGGCGCCGAGGAAGATCTTGTGCTTGCCGCGCCTCTCCTTTTCCGCCGCCTTCAGGAGCGCGTCGGGCGAAGGGCGCGTATCAGCGGGAGCTCCGGCCATCGACGCTCACGATGTCACTGCGACCGCAAGGCGTCGAGTGCCATGTTGAGCCGCATCACGTTCACCCTCGGCTCGCCGATCACGCCGAGAAAGCGCCCTTCGACATATTGCGCGACGAGACCGCGGACCTTCGCCTCCGGCAGGCCGCGCGCTTTGGCGACGCGCGGCACCTGGAAGAGCGCGGCGGCCGGCGTGATGTCCGGATCGAGGCCGCTCGCCGACGTCGTGACGAGGTCGACCGGCACGGCGGTATTGGGGTTCTCGGCCTTGAGCTTGTCGACGTCGCCCTGGATGCGCTCGATCAGTGACTTCGCGGTGGGCCCGGCATTGCTGCCGCTCGAATTGGCGGCATTGTAGGGCGCGGGAACCGTCTTGGTCGGGTCCTTGGGGTCGGTGTCCGTCGTCGCCGAGGGACGTCCGTGGAAGTACTTGTCCTCGGTGAAGTTCTGGCCGATCAGCTCGGAGCCGATCACCTTGTGGTCCTTCTCGATCAGGCTGCCGTTGGCCTGCCGCGGAAAGACGGCCTGAGCGATGCCCGTCATGGCCAACGGGTAGATGAGGCCGGCCAGGACGGTGAAACACACCATCATGACGATGGCCGGGCGGATCTCTTTCAACATGTCGAAGTCCTCACGCTAGGCCTGCGGCGGTGATGGCCATGTCGATCAGCTTGATGCCGATGAAGGGCACAATGATGCCACCGAGGCCGTAGATGAGCAGATTGCGCACCAGCAGCGCGGAGGCGCCGGTGGGGCGGTACTGCACGCCCCTGAGGGCAAGCGGGATCAGCGCGATGATGATCAGCGCATTGAAAATGATCGCCGAAAGGATGGCGCTCTGCGGCGTCTGCAAGCGCATGAGGTTCAACGCCTGGAGCTGCGGATAGAAGGCGACGAACATCGCCGGGATGATCGCGAAGTACTTCGCGACGTCGTTGGCGATCGAGAAGGTGGTGAGCGCGCCTCGCGTCATCAGGAGCTGCTTGCCGATCTCGACGATCTCGATCAGCTTGGCCGGGTCGCTGTCGAGATCGACCATGTTGCCGGCCTCGCGCGCAGCCATCGTGCCGGTATTCATGGCGACGCCGACATCGGCCTGGGCGAGCGCCGGCGCGTCGTTGGTGCCATCGCCGCACATCGCCACCAGCTTGCCCTGACCCTGCTCCTCGCGGATCAGCTTGAGCTTGGCTTCCGGCGTCGCCTGGGCCAGGAAGTCGTCGACGCCCGATTCGGCGGCGATGGCGGCGGCCGTCACAGGGTTGTCGCCGGTGATCATGACGGTGCGGATGCCCATCTTGCGCAGCGTGGCGAAGCGCTCGCGGATACCTCCCTTGACGATATCCTTGAGGTGGATCACGCCCAGAAGCCTGCCGTCCTTGGAGACCGCCAGGGGCGTGCCGCCCGACTTCGCGACCTTGTCGGCGATCGCTTCGATCTCGCGCGCGACAGCCGGCGCGGTGGTGGCGGCCCTGGCGTCGGCGATGATGGCATCGACCGCGCCCTTGCGGATCGAGGAGCCATCGACGTCGATGCCGCTCATCCGGGTATAGGCCGAGAAGGCGATGAACTTGGCGTGCAACGGCGCCATTTCGCGGCCACGGATGTCATATTTCTCCTTGGCCAGCACCACGATCGACCTGCCCTCCGGCGTCTCGTCGGAAAGCGAGGCGAGCTGGGCGGCATCGGCCAGATCGCGTTCGTCGACGCCCGCGACCGGCAGGAACTCCGTCGCCTGACGGTTGCCGAGCGTGATGGTGCCGGTCTTGTCGAGCAGCAGCGTGTCGACGTCGCCCGCCGCCTCGACGGCGCGACCCGACATGGCCAGCACGTTGAAGCGCACCAGCCGGTCCATGCCGGCGATGCCGATCGCCGACAGCAGAGCGCCGATCGTCGTCGGGATCAGGGTCACGAACAGCGCCACCAGCACGAGCACGGGCATCGTGCCACCGGCATAGGCGGCAAAGCTCGGGATGGTCGCCACCGAGAAGACGAAGATGATGGAGAGGCCGGCCAGCAGGATGTTGAGCGCGATCTCGTTCGGCGTCTTCTGCCGCTCGGCACCCTCGACCAGGGCGATCATGCGATCGAGAAACGTCGACCCTTGCTGGGAGGTAATGCGAACCTTGATCCAGTCCGAGATCACCTGCGTGCCGCCGGTCACCGCCGACCGGTCGCCGCCGCTTTCGCGGATGACCGGCGCCGATTCGCCGGTGATCGCGGCTTCGTTGACCGAGGCGACGCCCTCGATCACCTCGCCGTCGGACGGGATGAGATCGCCCGTCTCGACCAGCACGACATCGCCCCGCTTGAGCTGGGTCGCCGGAACAGTCTGCCATTTGGTGTCCGAAACGTCGGCCAGCCGCTTGGCGACGGTTTCGGTCTTGGCCTTGCGCAGCGTCGCGGCCTGGGCCTTGCCGCGGCCTTCGGCGACCGCCTCGGCAAAGTTCGCGAACAGCACCGTGAACCAGAGCCAGAGATTGATCTGGAAGGAGAAGCTTAGTCCTCCGGACCCCGTGACGAGATCGCGGACGAAGAGCACCGTCGTCAAGCATGCCACCACTTCCACCGTGAACATCACGGGGTTGCGCACCATGACGCGCGGGTCGAGCTTGCGAAGAGCGTCCAGGACGGCGGGGCCGAGGATCTTGGGATCGCCCAGCGTGGAGACGGCCGTCCGCCGCCGCTGCTGTGAAAGGGTGAGTTCCATGGTCTGTCCTCAACTCAAAACAAGGTTCCGGCGTTCATCGCGACCTGCTCGACCAGGGGCCCGAGCGCGAGTGCCGGAAAGTAGGTGAGACCGCCCACGATCAGGATCACGCCGACGACCAGGCCGACGAACAGCGGGCCGTCCGTCGGGAAGGTGCCGCCCGAGGCGGGCACGATTTTCTTGGCGGCGAGTGATCCCGCGATCGCGACCATCGGCACGATCATCAGGAAGCGGCCGATGAACATCGCGAAGCCGATGGTCGTGTTGTAGAACATGGTCGAGGCGGTGATGCCGGCAAACGCTGATCCGTTATTGCCGGTGGCCGAGGTATAGGCGTAGAGGATCTCGCTGAAGCCATGCGGTCCCGCGTTGGCGGGACCGGCGAGCCCGGCGGCCGTGACAGTGGCGATCGCGGAGAAGCCGAGGATCGACAGGGGAAGGATCAGAATGGCG
>DASZJU010000119.1:0-3269 GCA_035947815.1 Reyranella sp. | reverse complement strand
CGGTTGCCGTCCAGTCGAGCTCCGAGAAGGTGCGCGACAACCCGGCCAACCAGTACATTCTGGTGAAGACGGTGGTCGGCAAGGTGATCGGCACGATCGATGTGCGGGCGCTGCCGGTCGAGCCTGAGGGCTATAATCTGCTGAAATACTGCTGGACGGCGTCCAACGTCCTGGGCGACTGGGCCGAGCGCGCCGGACTGACCGGCGCGATGGTCGTGCGGGCGCTGGAGACGAGTGCCTGGGCACGCGACCTGGTGCGCGCCGGCTACGCGGCCGACCCGCTCAACGAGGCGATCGGCCGCTACGAGGCGAAGCTGGTGGCGTTCGGCTTCACCGACGCGGCCCGCGACCGCGCGCTCGAGGGACTCGTGACCGACCTTGACGGGCTCAAGCATACGACACCGGGCGCGGCGCAGGTCCGCACGATCCAGCGTTGCGAGGGCCAGAAACGCTCCCTTGGTCTCAACTACACGACGGCGCCCGAGGAGGGCCGAGCACGGTTCGTCCCCTATGTGCTGCACCAGATCTGCCAGAACCAGCAGCTCGATGCCGACGATCCGGTCCGGTGCGACTATTGGATGGATGGCAAGACCGATGGGCCGATGTCGTTCGCCGGCGAGACCGTCTACTTCGTGCGCTGGTCAGACGGTACGACAGCGAGCGGCCGCTTCGACCCCGAGCAATCGCGCAGCGCCGGCACCGTGACGTTGCATCTGAGGGTGCCGAAGCCGAAGTAGGTGGACTCCCAAGGCCGCGGTGTGGCGCCTACTTGGGCGCCAGCACCATGATCATCTGCCGGCCTTCCATGCGCGGCATCGACTCGATCTTGGTGAGCGGGTCCATCTCGCCACGGACGCGGTTCAAAACCTGCAGGCCGAGCTCGGAATGGACCATCTCGCGGCCGCGGAAGCGCAGGGTGACCTTCACCTTGTCGCCTTCCTCGATGAACCGCTTCATGGCGCGCATCTTCACTTCGTAATCGTGGTTGTCGATGTTGGGGCGCATCTTGATCTCTTTGACCTCGATGACCTTCTGGTGCTTACGCGCCTCGTGCGCCTTCTTCTGCGCTTCGTATTTGTATTTGCCGTAGTCGGAGATCTTGGCGACCGGCGGGACCGCATTGGGCGAGATCTCGATCAGATCGAGACTGGCCTCTTCGGCCATCTCGATGGCCTCGCGGGTGCTGAGGACGCCGACCATGTCGCCGTTCTCGTCGATCAGTCGGACTTGCGGCGCTTTGATTTCGCCGTTGACGCGCGGACCCTCGCGGGTGGGCGCGCTTTGTTGAGCAGGTCTGGCTATGGCTTCATTCTCCTTCGTTAGAGCCCCGGGATGGGGCGGGTAGCGAGGCCGCGACCGCCCTAGAAGGGCGGCCGGGCCTCTTCAGAAAGTTTAGTGACGGCGGCCGCGAGTTCAAGGACCTCCTGCTTCTCCGAGCCGAGCCGGCGCACCGCCACCGTGCTGCCCTCCATGTCGCGCCGGCCGACCGCCAGGATCAGCGGCACATGGGCCAGCGAATGCTCGCGGACCTTGTAGTTGATCTTCTCGTTGCGCAGATCCATCTCGACCCGCAGGCCGGCGGCCCTGAGCTTGTCGGTGACTTCGGCCGCATAGGCATCGGCGTCGTTGACGATCGTCGCTACCACGGCTTGCGTCGGCGCCAGCCAGAGCGGGAAGCGACCGGCATAGTGCTCGATCAGCACGCCGATCATGCGCTCGAAGCTGCCGAAGATGGCGCGGTGCAGCATGACCGGAACCTTGCGTGCACCGTCCTCGGCGACATAGCTCGCGCCCAGCCGCTCGGGCAGCATGAAGTCGACCTGCAAGGTGCCGCACTGCCAATCGCGGCCGATGGCGTCGCGCAGGACGAATTCCAGTTTGGGACCGTAGAACGCGCCTTCGCCCGGATTGAGGATCAGCTCGAGGCCCGCCGCCTTCGAGGCCGACTGAAGGGCGCCTTCGGCCTGGTCCCAGACGGCGTCGGAGCCGATGCGCACCGGCGGGCGGTCGGAGAATTTCACGAAGTACTCGAAGCCGAGGTCCCGATAGACCTCGCCCAGCAGCTTGCAGAAGCGGATCGTCTCGCGCTCGATCTGCTCCTCCGTGCAGAAGATGTGGGCATCGTCCTGGGTGAAGTTGCGCACGCGCAGGATGCCGTGCAGGGCGCCCGACGGCTCGAAGCGGTGGCATGAGCCCATTTCGGCGATGCGCAGCGGCAGTTCGCGGTAGCTGCGTAGCCCTTGATTGAAGATCTGGATGTGACACGGACAATTCATCGGCTTCAGCGCAAAGACGCGCTGCGTCGGATCGGCGATGAACTCGCGCAGGCCTTCCTCGTTCTCGCTGAGATACATGTTCTCGCGGAACTTCTCCCAGTGGCCCGACGCCTCCCACAGCCTGCGGTCGTTGAGCTGCGGCGTCTTGACTTCGACATAGCCGCCGGCCTCAAGCTTGCGCCGCAGGTAACCCTCGAGCGTGCGCCAGAACGTCCAGCCCTTGGGGTGCCAGTAGACCATTCCCGCCGAGTCTTCCTGCTGGTGGAACAGGCCCATCTCGCGGCCGAGCTTGCGATGGTCGCGCTTCTCGGCCTCCTCGATGCGGTGCAGGTACTCCTTCAGCTCCTTGTCGGAGAAGAAGATCGTGCCGTAGACACGCTGGAGCTGGGCGTTCTTGGCATCGCCGCGCCAGTAGGCGCCCGACACCTTGGTGAGCTTGAACGCCTTGCCGAGCTTGCCCGTCGACGGCAGGTGCGGACCGAGGCACATGTCGAGCCAGTCGCCCTGGCGATAGACTGAGATCACCTCGTCCTTGGGCAACTCGTCGACCCACTCGGCCTTGAAGCTCTCGCCGTGCTTCTTGAAGTAGTCCTTGATCTTGGCGCGATCCCATACGTCGCGTACGATCGGCAGGTTGCGGTCGACGATCTCGGCCATGCGCTGCTCGATCTTGGCGAAATCCTCCGACGAGAACGGTTCGGCGCGCACGAAGTCATAGTAGAAGCCGTCCTCGGTCGCCGGACCGAACGTGATCTGCGTGCCGGGATAGAGCTCCTGCACCGCCTGGGCGAGCACGTGTGCCGCATCATGGCGCAAGAGCTCGAGCGCCTCGGGATCGCGCGACGTCACGATGCCGATCTTGGCGTCGTGATCGACGATCGAGCCGAGGTCCACCATCTTGCCGTCGACGCGCAGCGCAAGCGCCGCCTTGGCGAGACCGGGGCCGATCGCGGCTGCGATATCGGCGCCGCTCACCGGCTTTTCGAACGATCG
>DASZJU010000118.1:0-4708 GCA_035947815.1 Reyranella sp. | reverse complement strand
TGTCCGAGAATATCACCACCGCATGTGACCCGACGAAGGCACCCTGCTTGGCGAGCTCGCCGCCGAAATCCAGGGGAATGTCGCCCATCGACGCCGGCAGGATACCGCCGGAGGCGCCGCCTGGCAAAAACGCCTTGAATTGGTGGCCTTCCGCCATGCCGCCGCAATGCTGCTCGATCAGCTCGCGAGCGGTGACCCCGGCCGGCGCCAGTTTTAGGCCAGGGTTCTTCACCCGGCCCGACACCGACCACGAGCGCGCGCCGGGATGGCCGGGCTTGCCGAGGGCGGCAAACCATTTCGCGCCCTTCTCGACGATGTCGCGGACCCACCACAAGGTCTCGACATTGTGGTTGAGAGTCGGGCGGCCGAACAGGCCGACCTCGGCGACATAGGGCGGGCGGTTGCGCGGCAGGCCGCGCTTGCCTTCGATACTTTCCAGCATCGCGCTTTCCTCGCCGCAGATATAGGCGCCGGCGCCTCGCCGCAATTCGATGAAACCCGGCGCCGTGATCCCGGCGGCTTCGAGGTTGGCGATCTCCTTGCGCAGGATGGCGAGCACTGCGGGATATTCGTCGCGCATGTAGAAATAGATACGCTCGGCCGCGACGGCGTGCGCGGCGATCAGCGCGCCCTCAAAGGTGCGGTGCGGATCGCGCTCGAGATAGACGCGGTCCTTGAAAGTGCCGGGCTCGCCTTCGTCGCCATTGATCGACATCAGACGCGGGCCGGGATAGGTGCGGACGATCTCCCATTTCTTGCCAGCCGGAAAGCCGGCGCCGCCCAGGCCGCGCAGCCCGGCATCCTGCAGCGTGGCGATGAGCGCCTCGGCAGCGATTGCGCCGTCGCGCACCTTGCGCAGGAGCTGGTATCCGCCCGCCGCGCGATAGGCCTCGAGCGCGGTGTAGGATGGCACGACGACCTTGGTGTCGCCGGCGCGCGCCATTGCCAGCAGGCCCTGGCTCGTGGCGTTATCGACTTCGCGGTTGCCGATCCGGGCGGCCGGCGCGCCGGCGCAGCGACCCACGCAGGGCGCGCGCATGACGCGGATGGCAGCGGGATCGACCGTGCCGGCAAGCTCGGCCAAAAGCGCCTCGGCGCCGGCCAGCATGCAGCTGATCGAATCGCACACCCTGATCGTGAGCGGCGCTGGGGCGGTTTCGCCTTCCTTGACCACGTCGAAATGATCGTAGAAGGAGGCGACCTCGTAGACCTCCGCCTGCGCCATGCGCATCTCCTCGGCGAGCGCCCGTAGATGGCGCGCCGAGAGACAGCGATATTCGTCCTGGATCAGATGCAGGAACTCGATGAGCAGGTCTCGTCTGCGCGGTTGGCTGCCGAGAAGGCTGCGGATTTCGGCCAGGGCGCTGTCGTCGAGGGGCCGACCCTTGGGTCCGCGATCGCGGCGGCGCCGTTCTTGAACTTTCATTCTCTCTCCCAATGCGCGGTCGCTCAAAGCAGGCTCGAATAGGGCAGGAAGGCAACGCTCTGGCCGGGCTCGACACCGCTCGTCTGCTCGCGCAGCTCGACCAGGCCGTCGGTCTCGACCAGCGAGGACAGCAGACCCGCCCCCTCGCGGGGAAACTTCACGGCCTCGAACGCCCCATCGTCACCCTTGCGCAGACTAACGCGGACATACTCGCGACGGCCCGCTTTTTTTCGATAAGCGAAGGCTGAGCGCACCTGGACGGACGGCGGCATCTGCAGGGGGGTGCCGGACAGCGCCAGGATCGCCGGGCGCGCCAGGTAGGCGAAGGTCACGAAGCTCGCCACCGGATTGCCCGGCAGCCCGATGAAGGGCGTGCCGCCGATCACGCCCATGGCGACGGGACGGCCGGGCTTGATGGCCATGCGCCAGAACACCAGCTTGCCGACGCTCTCCACCGCCGCCTTGACGTAGTCCGCCTCGCCCGTGGAAACCCCGCCGGAGGTCAGGATCAGGTCGTGCGAGGCGACGGCGTTTTCGAGCACGGCGGCGATCGCCTTGGGGTCGTCGCGCAGAATGCCGAGATCGTCGACCTCGCAGCCGAGGCGGGCCAGCATCGC
Organism: Reyranella sp.; assembly: GCA_035947815.1. Lineage (GTDB taxonomy): Bacteria > Pseudomonadota > Alphaproteobacteria > Reyranellales > Reyranellaceae > Reyranella. Next base: position 2,665 of record DASZJU010000118.1, on the reverse strand, counting down.
CATCAGCATGAAGCGGTTCGAATCGAAAAGCTGGACCGGTTTGCGGCTGGTGCCGGGCGCCACGATTTCGTCGCCGGTCGAAAACACGGCGACCCGGATCCGCCGCCGGACCTCGACCTGGGTGTGGCCGAGCGCCGCCGCGAGCGCGAGATCCTGGGGGCGCAGGCGATGGCCGGCCTTCAGCACGACCTGTCCCGCGGCAATGTCCTCCCCGGTCGGCCGGACATTGGCGCCGCGTTTCAGGCCGGGCGGCAGGATGACCTGGCCGGCCTCCTCGACCCGCACGTCTTCCTGCATGAAGACCGTGTCGGCGCCCGCCGGCATCGGCGCGCCGGTGAAGATGCGGATGGCCCGGCCCGGCGCCGCGGCGCGGTCGGCGGCGGCGCCGGCCTGGACCCAATCGACGACGGGAAAGGCCTTTTCGGCGCCGACCGGCAGGTCTTCGCCGCGCAGCGCATAGCCGTCGACGGCGGAATTGGTGAAGGGCGGCAGCGGCATTGGCGCCGTCAGGTCCTGCGCGAGCACGCGGCCATCCGACAGGACGAGCGCGACCGGCTCGCTGCCCTCGACCACGCTGAGCCGCGCGGCGAGCAGGGCGACGGCGTCCTCGACCGACAGCATCGGTCCGCCAAAGGCGAAGCAATCATCCGACAGTTGCGCCATTGCCCCAACATATCGTTTTTTTGCTGGACGCGCGCCACTCCGGGCAGCTGGAGTGGTGCGGCCAACGGTCTGATACAGTCGTCCTGGTACACCGCCCAGTGAGGGAATCGATCAAATGAGCAAGTCCTATCCGGTTACGCACAGCGACGTTGAATGGCGACGGATCCTGACGCCCGAGCAGTATGACGTGATGCGAGGGCACGGCACCGAGGCGCCGGGAAGCTGCGCATTGCTTTTGGAGAAGCGGCCCGGCCATTTCACCTGCGCCGGCTGCGGCACGACGCTGTTCGAGACGAAGCGCAAGTTCGAGAGCGGAACTGGCTGGCCGAGCTTCGACGAGCCGATCGCGGGCACGACGGAGACGTCGGTCGATCGCACCTTCGGCATGGTCCGAACCGAGGTCCACTGCGCGACCTGCGGCAGTCACCTCGGGCATGTTTTCGACGACGGCCCGCCGCCCACCCATCAACGCTACTGCATCAACGGCGTGGCTATGAATTTCATGCCCGACAAAGCCGACCAATAGCGTCGACGGTCGCCGCGAGTCAGCGGCCGGTATTGATCCAGACAACCTTGGGCTCGGTGAAGTTCTCGATGGCGTTCTCGCCATGCTCGCGGCCGAAGCCGGAGTCGCGGGCGCCACCCCAGGGAAGCCGCACGTCGGTCGGGCCGAAGGTGTTGACCCACACCGTTCCCGCCTTCAGGCGCTTGGCGAAGCGGTGTCCGCGGCCGATGTCGGCGGTCCACACGCCCGCAGCCAGGCCGTAACGTGTGCCGTTGGCAAGCCGGAGGGTGTCCTCGTCATCCTTGAAGCGAAGCACGGCCGCGACCGGACCGAATATCTCCTCCTGGGAGATGCGCATGTCGTGTTCGACATCGGCGAAGACCGTCGGATTGACGAAGTAGCCCGTCTCGCCATGCCGGGTGCCACCCGCGGCGAGGCGTGCGCCCTCGCGCTTGCCGACCCCGATATAGTCGAGCACGCGCTTCATCTGGCCCGCCGAAATCAAGGGACCCATGGCGGTGGCGCTGTCCTTCGGATCGCCCAGCCGGATCATGTTCGCCCGTGCGGCCAGCCGCCCCACGACCTCGTCATGGATCTTTTCGTGCACGAGGATGCGGGAGCCGGCCGAGCAGACCTGGCCGGCGTTGAAGAAGATGCCGGAAGCCGCCGCCTTGACCGCCGCGTCGAGGTCGGCGTCCGGGAAGATGATGTTGGCCGACTTGCCGCCCAGCTCGAGGGTGACGCGCTTCAGGTTGCCCGCCGCGCCGCGCAGGATTTGCCGCCCGACGCCCGGCGAGCCGGTGAACGTCACCTTGTCGACATCGGAGTGATCGACCAGCGCCTGGCCAGCCGTCTTGCCAAAGCCCGGCACGACATTGAGCACGCCGGGCGGAAACCCGGCTTGCAGCGCCAGTTCGCCGATCCGCAAGGCGCTCAAAGGCGTGAGCTCGGCCGGCTTCAGCACGACCGTGCAGCCGCACGCCAGGGCCGGCGCGATCTTCCACATGCCGATCATCAACGGGAAGTTCCACGGCACGATGGCCGCGACGACGCCCATGGGCTCGCGCACGGTATAGGTGAGGGCATCGGGCCGCGCCGGGATGACCTGGCCGTTGATCTTGTCGGCCCAGCCGGCGTAGTAGGCCAGGGTGTCGAGGACGGCCGGCATATCCTGCCGGCGGATGGCGGAAACGGGCTTGCCTGAGTCCAGGCTCTCCAGCTCGACCAGTTCGTCCAGGTTCTGGCGGATGAGGTCGGCGAGCCGCAGGAGCGCGTGGCCACGGTCGGCGGCCCGCATATGTCCCCACGCTCCCTCGAACGCCGCCCTCGCGGAACGGACGGCCGCGTCGATATCGGCGGCATCGGCCTCCGCGACCCGGGCGAGGACCTGCCCGGTCGCCGGGTTCAAAGTCTCGAAGTAACGGCCCGATGCAGCCGGCACCCGCTTGCCATCGATCAACAGGTCTTGCGTCTGATACTGGACATCAAAGGGCATCG
>DASZJU010000117.1:0-6029 GCA_035947815.1 Reyranella sp. | reverse complement strand
GCTGTCGCTGATCAAGGGCAGCGATCTCCTGAAGGCAAAGCATCCACGACGGGTGCAGGACCCGCTGTCGTTTCGCTGCCTCGCCCCGGTGAACGGCGCGGCGTTCGACCAGCTTCAGCGCGCATCAGCGGCGATCGCCGCCGATCTCAACGGCGCCGGCGACAGTCCGGCCGTGCTGGTCGACGACGAGGAACTGATGTCGACGGTGAATTTCGACACCACGGCGACGTCGCTTGCCTTCGAAGGCCTGGGGCTCGCGCTGTCGCACAGCGCCGCCATCGCCGTCTTCCGCATCGCCAAGCTGATGTCGCCCGGCTTCTCCGGCCTGCCGCGCTTTCTCACGCCCAAGGCAGCCGGCGCGCGCACCGGCTTCGCCACGGTCCAGAAGACGGCGTCGGCGCTGGAAGCGGAGATCCGCCATCTCGCTTTGCCGCTCGGCGCCATGACCGCGCCCGTCGCCGATGGCGTGGAAGACTACGCCCCGATGACGCCGCGCGTGGTCGAGAAGACGCATGACATCGTGCGCCGCCTTGCGCGCCTGGCGGCAATCGAGCTCGTCGTCGCGGCCCAGGCGGTCGATCTCGGCGATGGGCTAAGACTCGGTCGCGGTACGGGCCGGGCCTTTGCCTTCGTGCGCAGCCACGTCGCCAGGCTCGAGGAAGATCGCCCGAGCGGCCCCGACTTCGAGCGCCTCGCCGTCGCCATCCTTGCCGGCGAGCTCAGCGCCGCGCTCGCGGCATGAGCTGGGCCATCGAGAACTACGATCTGCTGGCCATAGCGCTTGGCGAACACATCGTGCTGGTGGCGACGGCGCTTGTCCTCTCGCTGGTGATCGCCTTCCCGCTCGGCATCTGGACGGCGCGGCGGCCGGCGCTCTACGTCGCCACCATGACCGTGACCGGCGTGCTCTACACCATCCCGGCGCTGGCGCTCTTCGCGCTCCTCCTTCCCTTCATGGGGCTGGGCAAGGCGCCGGCCATCACCGCGCTGGTGCTCTATTCGCTGCTCATCCTGGTGCGCAACATCGCGATCGGCATCCGCGAGGTGCCAGCCGAGCTGATCGAAGCCGCCGACGGCATGGGCTACGGCAAGAGCCGGCGGCTGGTCAGGATCGAGCTGCCGCTGGCCCTGCCCGTGATCGTCGCCGGCATCCGCATCACCGTGGTCACGCAGATCGCGGTCGCCACCGTCGCCGCCTATATCAATGCCGGCGGCTTGGGCGACATCATCTTCCAGGGCATCACCCAGGATTTCGGCGCGAAGATCGCGGCCGGCGCCGTGCTCACCTCGCTGCTGGCGATCGCGGCCGACGAGTCGCTGAAGCTTGTCGAGCGGCGCCTGCGCGCCGCCACCTCAGAGCGCCTCTGATGCGCTCGGCGGAGCGCCTCTGATGCTGGGCGACATCCTCGCCTGGCTGGCCGACCACCCGGGAGCCTTCGAAACCGCGGCCAGCCGGCATCTCGCGCTGTCGATCGCGGCCCTGATCGCGGCCATGGCGCTGGCATTGCCGCTGGCGCTCGTGCTGGTGCGCTGGCACCACGCGGCAGGGTCGGTGATCGCCGCGGTCAACGTGCTGCGCACCATCCCAAGCCTCGCTTTGCTGGCCGCCATCCTGCCGCTGCTCGGCACCGGCTTCCTGCCGTCCGTCATCGCGCTCACGCTCTACGGCCTGCCGGCCATCCTCATCAACACCCATACGGCGCTGCGCGAGGTCGATCCCGACGTGGTCGAAGCCGGGCTCGGACAGGGCATGACAGCTCGCCAGGTCATGCGCCGCATCAGGATTCCACTCGGCTTACCCGTGATCTTCGCCGGCATCCGCACGGCCGCTGTGCAGATTGTCTCGGCCGCGACCTTGGCGGCGTTCATCGGCGGCGGCGGCCTGGGCGAGCTGATCACCGCCGGCATGGGCACGCTCAACATCGCCGAGCTCGTGCTCGGCGGACTGGCGGTCGCAGCGCTCGCGATGGCGACCGAGCTCTTCTTCGCGGGTCTCGAATGGAGCGTGCGGCGGTCGACCGGGTTGGCGGCATGATCCGATTGGAAAACGTTAGCAAGACCTTCCCGGGCGCGACGCGCCCGGCGGTCGATCGGCTCGATCTCGACGTGCCCGACGGCACGACCTGCGTTCTGATCGGGCCCTCGGGCTGCGGCAAGACCACGACCATGCGCATCGTCAACCGGCTGATCGAACCGAGCTCTGGCCGCATCGTCGTCGAAGGCCAGGACGTCACGCGCGCCGACGCCGTCGAGCTGCGCCGCCGCATCGGCTACGTCATCCAGCAGGTCGGCCTGTTCCCGCACATGACGATCGCCCAGAACGTCGCCACCGTGCCGCAGCTCCTAGGCTGGCCGGGTCCGCGCATTGCCAGTCGCGTCGAGGAGATGCTGTCGCTGGTCGGTCTAGAACCCGCGCAGTTCCTCGACCGCTATCCACGCCACCTGTCGGGTGGGCAGCGCCAGCGCGTCGGCGTGGCGCGCGCGCTCGCCGCCGACCCGCCGGTCATGCTGATGGACGAGCCGTTCGGTGCCGTCGACCCGATCGTGCGGGCGGGGCTGCAGGCCGAGCTGCTGGGCATCCTGCGCCGCTTGGCCAAGACCGTGATCTTCGTCACCCATGACATCGACGAGGCGATCCGCATGGGCGATCTTGTGGCCATCATGAAGGACGGACGGCTGGTGCAATGCGCCCGTCCCGAGGCGCTTCTCTCGGCGCCGAAAGACGCCTTCGTCGCCGATTTCGTGGGCGCCGACCGCGCCTTGAAGCGCCTCACCTTGACGACGGCGGGCGAAGCGGCGACGGCGACATCGGCCGGCCCCGGTGCGCCGGTCGTTTCGGCGGCAACCTCGCTGCGCGATGTCCTCTCGCTGCTGCTCACTTGCGGCGCCGAAGCTGCCGCGATCGTCGGTGTCAGCGGCACGCCGGTCGGTGCCGTCTCTCTGGCGACGATTCGCGAGCGTGCGGCAGCTCGGACTTCCTGAGGTCACACTTCCGGATCAAGCGCGACCTTGTAGAGCTCCTTGCCGGCGACGTCGTAGAGCGCGTGGGTCATGATCCCGCTCAGTGCGTCGATCTTGCAGACGCCGTAGTACTGCATGCCGGCGGTCGGCGGCAGGTTCTGCTTCATGCCCGCCGGCGCCGACGAGTAGACGACGTCGGGCCCGAAGGTCTTGTCGATATCGCCCGGGCCGAAGGTGCCGGCGTTGATCGGGCCGGCGACGAACTCCCAGAACGGCTTGAAGTCCGTGAACTGGGCACGCGAGGGGTCGTAGTGCGTCGCTGACGCGTAGTGCACGTCCGCCGTGACCCAGACCACGTTCTTGATGTCGTTGTTCTTGAAGAAGGCGAGCAGGCTCGCAATCTCAAGTTCGCGGCCCTTGGGCGCTCCGTGCTCGTTGTTTGCCCAGGCCTCGAACGTCCCTGTCGGAACGTCGGGGTTGAGATCGGGCACGACGATGCTGATCGGCATGTCGCTCGCGATCACTTTCCAGGTCGCTTTGGACGCGAGCAGGCTTCGCTTGAGCCAGCGCATCTGCTCCGGTCCGAGGAACGCCGACTCAGGCGTGAGCGCCGTCTGCACGTTGGCCGAGTTCGGGCCGCGGTAACTCCGCTCGTCGAGCATGAACACGTCGAGCAGGGGCCCCTGGGCGAAGGCGCGGTAGACACGTTCGGGATCTTCGGCATCGAAGCGGAAGGGGTTGTACTCGAACATCGCCCGCTTGGACCGCGCCGACAGGAGCGACAGGCTCCGCTCGTTCTTGTAGCGCGGGTCATCCAGGATCTGGCCGGGATACCAGTTATTGCGCGTCTCGTGGTCGTCCCATTGGACCAGGAAGGGCACCTCGGCCATGAAGCGGCGCTTGTGCTCGTCCATCAGATTGTAGGCGAAGGCGCCGCGGTACTCGGCGAGGCTCTCGGCGACCTTGGACTTCGCCTCGGTCGTCAGGTTCTTCCAGATCGTGCCGTCGTCGAGCTTGACCTCGGCCGCGATCGGACCGTCGGCGTAGATCTGGTCGCCCGAGTGGATAAAGAAGTCGGGACTGGTCTGACGCATCATCTCGTAGAGCTTGTAGCCGCCCCATTCCGGATTGATGCCCCAGCCCTGGCCGGCCTCGTCGCCGGAATAGACAAAGGTGATGTCGCGCCGCGCGAGCGACGGTGTTCGGAAGCTGCCCGTGACCGGCGCGCTTGACGTGTTCACGTCCTTCAGATCCTGGAAAACGACGCGGTAGAAGATCTGCTGACTGGCAGGCAGGCCGCCCAGGTCGACGCGGGCAGTGAAGTCGGTGTCCTCGAGCGCCGCCGGCCCCACGATCCGTCTCGCGTCCTTGAAGGTCTCCGTGGTCGAGTACTCGACGATCATACGGGCCGAACGGTCGGTCTTGGACCAGACGATGGCGCGGTCGGCGGTGACGTCGCCGCTCATCGCGCCGTAGGGAACCTTGGGCCGCATGGCATCCGACGTGACAACGGCCGGGTTGGCGGCGGGAGCGCCCTGCGCCAGCGCGGTGCCAAAGCCGGCGCTGCCGACGGCGAGGCCGGTCCCGGCGCCGATCCCGGCGCGGAGCAGCGAGCGGCGTGGCATCAAGAGGGGGGATCGGTAATGCGTCACAGCCATACCTCCGGTCATGTTGAGCGCCGGATCACAGCTTAGGGAGCCGCTGTTGCGCAGGCGTTACAGCTGGGCGACCCGGCCAAATGGCCGGGTCCAACCTCCCCATTTGGCCGATAGTCTTTGGGCCAAGAAGACTTCACTTGTGCCTCATCCGAATGACAGGAGATGGCGATGGGCGAGGGAAATGATTTGTTGATGACGTTGTCTCAAGCATTGGCCGCCAGGGCGGACGCGGCGAAGTCGAGCGTGGCCGCCATACGCGGCAGACATGGGTCATTGAGTGGCGTCCTTTGGCGGAGCGATGTTCTCGTAACCTCCGCCCAATCGCTGCCAAAGCGCGAACGCTATGACGTGGCCCTGGCCACCGGCCAGGATCAAGTGGCCACGCCTGCCGGCGTTGACGTGACCACAAATATCGCGGTGCTGAAGCTTGCAACAGCCCTGCAGGTCCACCCTCTTGTCGGCCGCGTGCCAAACACAGGCGAGCTGGTCTCCGCTTACGGAGCCGGATACGCCGGCAGCGTGAGTGCGCGCCTCGGCAGCGTGATTGCGGTCGGAGACGAGTGGCATAGCCGCACCGGCGGCCGGATCGACAGGCGGCTGAGTCTGGATATCCAGCTCAGCCGCGCGGAAGAAGGCGGGCCGATATTCGACATGGCTGGCGGCTTTGTCGGCATGAGCACCTTCGGTCCGTACCGACGCGTCATTGCAATCCCCGCCTCTACTCTCGAGCGCGTTGTGCCGATGCTGCTGCAGCACGGTCACATTGCCCGGGGATGGCTCGGTATCGCCTTGCAGCCCGTCGCGATCCCCGAACCCTTCCGTGATGAAACCGGTCAGTCCACCGGATTGATGGCGACGTCGGTCAAAGCGGATGGGCCGGCGGGGAAGGCAGGCGTGCTGGCCGGTGACATCCTGGTCAGCATCGATGGCAAAGCCACTCGGCGATTTAGAAATATCTTGTCCAGCCTCGATTCTGACAGCGTGGGTCGCCACATTGAGCTGCGCCTGATCCGCAGCGGCGCGGTTCAGACCCTCTCGCTCACCATTGAGGCTCGTCCCAAGGAATGAGTTCTGCACCCGCGATGGCCACCTGGGCACGCCTACGCGTCGCTATCTTCTCCAGCGATCCATCGCGCTTGCCCGTGCTGGCCGGGATCGTTCTCAACGCAGGTCACGATATCACCAAGGATGTGGACAATGCGGACGTTGTGATCGCGGATGGATCCGTCCGGCATCCCGATCATCCGGCCGTCGTCAAACTGGGTGAGGTCGACGATCGTGAGACGACGAGTGTCCTGCCGCAATCGGCGACGCCTGCGCAGATCGGCGTGGCCATTCAAGCCGTCGCCGTCGGGTTGTCCGTTCACGTTCGAAGCGCAAAGAGTGAAGGCTTCGGTGCCACGCCGGAGG
>DASZJU010000116.1:0-2458 GCA_035947815.1 Reyranella sp. | reverse complement strand
ACGAAGATCTCGCGGATCGGCGAGCTGACGGACGGCAATTGCTCGCTGCCGAGCTGCTGGATCCTGCCGACCTTGAAGGCGAGCTTCTCGAGCGGCGCGGAAATCACGCTGCTCAGGAAGTAGATGATCAGGATCTGCAAGGCGACCGCGAGCAGCCCGAAAATCACCATGCGTTCGTTGTTGGCCAGGTAGGGGCCGGTAAAATCCGACAGCGGCGTGATGGTGAAGAGCTGCCATTTCTTGCCGAATTCGGCGGCCAATCCCGAAATGCTGGCGACATATTCGTGGCCGTCGTGGCGGAACGAGAACATGCCCTCGCTCACGCGGGGACGCGCACCGAAGGCGATGGCTGCCAGCGGGTTGTCGAGCGACGTGATGTGGCGCAGCTCAAGCTTTCCATCCGTTCTGTCGTAGGTTTGCGACAGGTCGGACGCTGCGATCACCCTGCCCTCGTGATCGAGGATGTAGCTCAGCGTTCCCGGGCTGACCTTGCGCTCGCCGAGATACGCTCCGAGATCGTCCAGCGTGATGTCGGCCGCCGCGACCCCCAGCAGCTTGCCGTCGGCATAGAACGGTGCGGCGACGGTGAAACCGATCAGTCCCTGCGCGGCGAAGATGTCGGGATCGGAGATCATGATCGTGCCGGCCTCTACCGCGCTGCGGTACCAAAGGCGTGGGCGCGGATCGTAGGTCGTGGGCTGCTCGGTGCTGCCGAGTTCCTTCTGCTTGGCATCGAGAAAGACGTAACGATCGAGGGTCGGCGATCCCGCTTTCGGCACGACCCAGCGATAGGCGTACCGGGCGCCCTCCGGCGGCGGCTTGTCCTGGATCGTCGCGGCCGGGTCGACGCGCCGCGTCTGGCGGAAGGAACCGTCGCGGAGGCCGACATAGACGCTGACGATCTTCGGACTATGAATCAGGATGCTGTAGAAGTAGGCGAAGCAGCGGTTGTCGGCGTAGAAGTCGGGATACTGATCGCCGATTGCAGCCGCACTCCGGATCAGGGATTTCAGCGGATTGAAATCGTCTTCGATATTCTCGAGCGCATCGATGCGGAAGCGCTCGATCAGTTGCTTGGCGTCGCTGCGCGCGATCGAGTCGTTCGAAAAATAGTTGACCGCGATGATCGTGAAAAAAACCGGGATGGTCAGAAAAACGAACGCCGTCAGGATGCTAGGCTTGAGCCGCAGATTGTTCCTGAAGAGCACGGACCATCCTCGAAGGGCACGAATCACTGTATATCATAGGCGATTCAGCGTCCACGCAGCCAGCCGGATAGAGCCCGGCGGAATGCTAAAGCGGCGGCCGTTTCAGGTGCCAGTCGGTGGCCTGCTGGTAGGCATGGCCGGCCGCGAGGATGCCCGCCTCGTCGAAGGCGTGGCCGACGATCTGGAAGCCGACCGGAACCCCGTCGGACGTGACGCCGCCCGGCAAGGTGAGCGTGGGATGGCCGCTCATATCGAAGGGCGCGGTATAGCGCAGCCGCGCCGCCGTGGTCTGCGGCGTCCGGCCCGCTGCCTTCATGGTCGCCAGAGAGGGCGTGGCCACGCCCATCACCGGCATCAGGAGCAGGTCGAGCGATGCCAGCAGCCGTTCGATCTCGCCTTTCACCCGGGCCCGCACGAGCTGCAGCTTGCCGAGCTCGAGGCCGGACAGGCCGCGACCGAGATCGATCAGGTCGGCCAGGTCCGGACCATATTCGTCGCGCCGCGAGGGAAAGGTCGCCTCATGCGCCAGCGCCGCCTCGAGGCCGCAGAGAGGAATCCATTTCAGCGTCGCCTCGTCGAGCTCGGGCAGCTCGACCTCGACCAGCATCGCGCCCGCGTTCTTGAGCGTCTTGGCGGCGCCGTCGAAGGAGCGCTGCGAATCGGCATCCATGCCCAGAAGGTTTTTGGGCACACCGAGCTTCCGGCCCTTCAGGCCGGCGTCGATCGACCCCGCATAGTCGGGCACCGGAAGCGGCGCGGCGGTCGGGTCGTCGGGGTCGGCGCCGGCGATCACGCCCAGGATCAGCGCTGCATCGAGCGCGCTGCGGCACATCGGTCCAACATGGTCGAGCGATTCGGCGAGCGGGAAAACGCCGGCCCGGCTCACCCGGCCCCAGGTCGGCTTCAGCCCCGACAGGCCGTTCATGGTCGAGGGGAAGCGGATCGACCCGCCGGTATCCGACCCCAGCGAGGCGAAGCAGAGGCCGGATGCCGTGGCCACGCCCGAACCCGACGACGACACGCCGGTCCAGTAGGCCGCGTTCCAGGGATTTATCGGCGGCTCGATCGTCGGGTGATGCAGGCCATAGGCGCCCTCGGTCATCTGCAGTTTGCCCAGGATCACCGCGCCGGCCTGGCGGAGCCGCGCCACGACGGTCGCGTCCTTGGCCGGCACGTGCGTGGCGTTAATCGCCATGCCGGCGGCCGTCGGCACGCCCGCGGTGTTGCAAAGATCCTTCACCGCGATCGGC
>DASZJU010000115.1:0-20366 GCA_035947815.1 Reyranella sp. | reverse complement strand
TTTGCACCATGCCGGCGAAGCTTGCCGTCACTTCGGCATGCTGGCGATCGATGCGGTGGCTGACCAGGAAGCCGACCGGCTCCAGGCTCGGCGCAATGGCCTCCCGGTAGAACTGCTCGGGCTCGACTTGCGAGACGAAAGTGGCCGAACAGAGCTGGTGGCTGACGAAGCCGGTGGCGACGCTCGCCGCGCGATCGAGACTGTCGCAGCCCGACAGCAGGATCGGCGCGCTGCCCAACAGCAGGAAGGAAATGGAACGGTGCATGAACGACTCTCCCTGACGGATCCGGCCCGGCGAGGACCGGGACGCCAGGGCGAACCTAGTGGGCCGCCAAATTGCTTCTCGCCGAGTTCGAAATCGGGCTGGCCGACTCTGGAATCGGCCGGTCGATTCCGACATCGGCGGCTTTTCCGGCATTCAGGCGGCGATATTCGCTGGGCGTCGTGCCGGTTTCGGCCCTGAAGGCGCGATTGAAAGGGCCGAGCGAGCTGAAGCCGGCGTCCAGCGCGATGGTCAGCACCGGCACCTCGGATTGGCGCGGATCGGCCAGCGCCATCTTCACCTCGGCGATGCGGTAGTGGTTCACGAAACTGTTGAAGTTCCGGTAACCCAGGGCCTGGTTGATCAACCGCCGCAGCCGGTATTCCGGCAGGCCGAGCTGCTGCGCCAGGGTACCGATGGTGAGGCCGTCCTGCCGATGGGCGCGTTCGGCGGTCATGAGGCGTTCGAGAGCGGCGACAAGACCCGGATCTGCGGGTTCCGCCGGCGCTGCGGGTTCCTCTATCGGCTGCGGCGCGTCGGCCATGGGCAGGAAGAGCGACTGGGTGCGGCTAACGCGCAGCAGGGACCAGCCGACGATGCCCGCGATGGCGAGCAGGCCGCCGGCTCCGGCGAGGCTTGCGCCTTCGGGAGCCGATCGCGGCACGCCGAAGAGTTGGGCCACGGCATTGAGGCCGATATAGAGGGACGATGCCCCGACCACGAAGAGTCGCAGGCGGCGCCGGCCTTCGACCAGATCGGCGCGCCACGACGCCAGGGCCGGCGCCATCGCCAGCACGGCGAAGGCAAACGAGCTCAGTGTGAGAGCAAGGCCCAGCACCGGCGCCGACAGGAAGCAGGCCACCGTGCCGGCGACGACCAGCAGAAGCCACAGTGCTCTGTGCCACCAGCGCAGGTGAAAGCCATCGTCGAACAAGGCAGCGCTGAGTGTCCAGAATACGACGTTGTTGCCGGCCGACATGGCCAGCAGGGGAATCGCCCAGGCACCGAGATGGGCGGAGAAGCCAGCCGCCGACGTGATCGCGTAAGCACCCGTGCCGACGGCGAACAGCGCCCCCAGCCGCGCCGCGACCAGCCCGCCGTAGTCGCGCAGCAGCGCGGCGGCGATCAGCAGCACCAGGGCACAGGTGCCGCCGCGCAATGCCCAGTCGGCGGATGAAGCGAGCATGCGGGCTTAGATCACGCCGCCAGCGCGCGGTCCACCAGGGCCGCTTCCGCGCCGCCAAGATCGGCCGTGCCGAATTGGGCGAACTTCGTGCCGCTCAGCCGCGTATCGCCGTAGAGCGTCGCAAAATCGGATTTGGCTTCGGCAAGAGCGGCCAGAGCGGCGATCTTTGCCAAGCCTTCGCAGAGGAAACGCGCGCGCCGCTCGGCGTCGCCAGAGCGCAGCACCGTGGCCAGCGTCTCGGCGAGCGACCGTACGTCGAACGCGGCCGACGCAATCTTGGCCAAGCCGGCGACCGTCGCCATCGCCTGGTCGGGATGGCGGCTGGCGGCGCGCAGCACGTCGAGCGCCATGACGTTGCCCGAGCCTTCCCAGATGGCGTTGAGCGGCGATTCGCGGAAGTAGCGGGCCAGCGGCAGGTCCTCGGTATAGCCGTTGCCGCCCAGGCACTCGAGCGCCTCGTAGACGATCTGCGGCGTGGTCTTGCAGACCAGGAACTTCACCGCTGGCGTCAGCAGCCGTATGTAGGCCGCCTCCGCCGGATCCGATGCGGCGCGCTCCGAAGCGCGGCACAGGCGGAACACCAGCGCGACCTGCGCCTCGAGCTCGAGCGCCAGATCGGCCACGGTGGCGCGCATCGACGGCTGGTCGGCGAGCCGGCGCTGGAACACCGAGCGATGGCGGATGTGGTTCAGCGCCTGGCTGAGCGCAATGCGCATCTGGCCGGCCGAGGCGATGGCGCAGTCGAGCCGCGTGAGGTTCACCATCTCGATGATGGTGCGCACGCCCGCGCCCTCGGCGCCGACCCTCTCGGCAAAGGCGCCATGGAACTCGACCTCCGAGGAGGCGTTCGACTTGTTGCCGAGCTTGTCCTTCAGGCGCTGGAAACGGATCGCGTTCTGGCTGCCGTCGGGCCGATAGCGCGGCATCAGATAGCAGGTGAGGCCACCAGCGGCCTGGGCCAGCACCAGGAAGGCATCGCACATCGGCGCCGACATGAACCATTTGTGGCCGGTGATCTCGACATGATCGCCCGCCGGTACGGCCTGCGTGATGTTGGCGCGCACGTCGGTGCCGCCCTGGCGCTCGGTCATGCCCATGCCCAGGGTCACGCCGTTCTTCTCCCACCACGGCAGTGGACGCGGATCGTAGGTGCGGGTCTGGATCTTGGGCAACCACTTGGCCAGCAGCGCGGGCTCAGCGCGCAGCGCGCCGACGCAGGCATGCGTCATGGTGATGGGGCACATATGGCCGCTCTCGGCCTGCGTCGCGAGATAGAGCCGTACCGCGCGCGTCGACACAGCGGCCGGCTTGTCGCTGCCGTCATGCGCCGAGGCGTGGATGCCGTGGCCGATGCTTTTGGCCATCAAGGCGTGATAGGCGGGATGGAATTCCACGAAATCGATGCGGTTGCCCTTGCCGTCGACGATGTGGAGCTTGGGCGGATTCTCGTTGGCGATCCTGCCGAGATCGAGCGTGTCGGCGGCGCCATAGTCCTTGCCGCAGGCTGACAGGCCCGCGAGATCGAGCCCGGCGCGCTGGGCCGCGTCCGCCAGCGGCCGGTCGGCGCTGAACAGATCGACGTCGCCGAAGTCGGGCGACTGGTTGAATGAGGCATCGTCGAGCAGGCCGGAGGACATGGGTCGACTCTACCTCAAGCGAGGTGATTTCGCAGTCCAAGTCCAGATGTCATCCCGAGCGTCAGCGAGGGACCTTTGAGGCAACAGGAAAGGTCCCTCGCTGCAGGAAAGGTCCCTCGCTGCGCTCGGGATGACAGCTTCGTTGGCCCTCGACGGTGCGCCGCCGTCAGGCGTCGCCGCCTTCGTATTTGAAGGAGAGTTTAAGCTTGGTGCGGTAGGACGTGACCTTGCCCTTTTCGATCACGACGTCCTGCTCGACGACCTCGGCGACGCGCAGGTCGCGCAGCGACTTGGAGGCGCGCTCGACGGCCGTCCGTGCCGCCTTTTCCCACGAGTCGGTGCTGGTCCCGACCACCTCGACCACTTTGTAGACACTGTCTGCCATTGGATCCTCCCGTGGACACGGCTTCACCGTCTCGTCCGGTGCCGGGTCAGGGGGAGGCTCGGCAGCGACTGCCTCTTGGGCCTTTTCCTTGTGGTGAGGCGGAGCCTAGCACGCTCCGCCGGATTGGCTCAAATCAGGCCGGCTCAAATCACGCCGCGGCGAACTTGCCGAACTCCCAGTTGCGGCCGGGGGCGGCGGCGAACAGCGCCTTGGTGTAGTCGTCGCGTGGGGCGCCGAAGACCTGCTCGGCCGACCCATATTCGACGACGCGGCCCTTGCTCATCACGGCGACGTAGTCGCAGATCTGGGCGGCGACGCGCAGATCGTGGGTGATGAACAGCACGGCGAGGTTCAGGCGCTGGCGGATCTCGTCGAGCAGCTCGAGCACCTGCTTCTGCACCGAGACGTCGAGCGCCGACACCGCTTCGTCGGCGATCAGCAGCTCGGGCTCCATGGCAAGCGCGCGGGCGATGCAGATGCGCTGGCGCTGGCCACCCGAGAACTGGTGCGGATAGCGGTCGAGCGAATTGGGATCGAGCCGCACCGTCTCCATCAGTTTTCTGGCCCGCGCGAGAGCTTCTTCGCGCTTGAGGCCGAAATTCATCGGCCCCTCGATGATCGATTCGCCGATCGTGATGCGCGGGTTCATCGAGCGGTAGGGATCCTGGAAGACGATCTGCACCCGTCGGCGATGAGGTCGGAGCTTGCCAGCCGTCATGGTGGCGATTTCGGTGTCGCCCAGGAACACCTTGCCTTCGGTCGGGTCGATCAGCCGGGCGATGCAGCGCGCCACCGTCGACTTGCCGGAGCCCGATTCACCCACGATGCCCAGCGTCTCGCCGCGGCGGATGTCGAGGTCGACGTCGACCGCGGCTTTCACGACCCGCGCCTTCTGGAAGAAGGCATTGCCGCTATAGGTCTTGCCGAGCTTTTCGGTGCGCAGCACGGTGATGCCATCCTTGCGCACGCCGCGATGCACGGGATGGATCGACGGCACCGAGGAGATCAGCATCTTGGTGTAGGGCTGCTGCGGGCGCGCCAGGATCTGCTCGGTCGGGCCCATTTCCACCAGCTCGCCCCAGCGCAGCACGGCGACGCGATGGGCGATCTCGGCGACCACGCCGAAGTCGTGGGTGATGAACAGCACGCCGGTGCCCTGGCCTTCCTGCAGCTCGGCGATCAGCTTCAGGATCTCGGCCTGGGTCGTGACGTCGAGCGCCGTCGTCGGCTCGTCGGCGATCAGCAGCACGGGATCGAGCACCAGCGCCATGGCGATCATGATGCGCTGGCGCTGGCCGCCCGACAGCTGGTGCGGGTAGGAGGCGTAGACGCGCTCCGGTTCCGGCAGCTTCACGCGGCTGAGGATGGCGATGATCTTGGCCTTGCGCTGGACCGCGTCGAGCTTGGTGTGGGTCTCCAGCACCTCGTCGATCTGCAGGCCGCAGGTCATCACCGGATTGAGCGCCGTCATCGGCTCCTGGAAGATCATCGACATGCGCGTGCAGCGCAGTTCCCGGAGCCGCGTCTCGTCGGCGGCCAGCACGTTCTCGCCCTCGAGCAGGATCTCGCCCGAGGTCGGCTTCAGCGCCTTGGCCAGCAGCCCCATGACGGTGAAGGCGATCACCGACTTGCCCGAACCGGATTCGCCCACCAGGCAGACGATCTCGCCGGGATTGACCGTGAAGCTCACTTTTTCGACCGCGTGGATGCGGTCGGCGCCGGTCGGCAGGGCAACGCTCAGATTGCGGACTTCGAGAACGGGCTTCTTGTCGGCCATCAGACTTTCTTACTCATCTTCGGATCGAGCGTGTCCCTGAGGCCGTCGCCCATGATGTTGATGGCCAGTACGGTGAAGGCCAGGAAGATGCCGGGATAGAGGATGTTGTGCGGGAACACGCGGAACAGCGTGCGGCCCTCGGCCATGATATTGCCCCAGGTCGGAATCTCGGGCGGGATGCCGATGCCGAGGAAGCTCAGGATCGCCTCGACCAGGATGGCGGCGGCGGCGATGAAGGTGCCTTGCACGATCAGGGGCGCCACGGTGTTGGGCAGGATGTGGCGGAACATCAGGGTCCAGGTCGGCGTGCCGACCGAGATGGCGCCCTCGACATAGGGCTCCTCGCGCACCGAGAGCACGACGGAACGCACCAGGCGCACGACTCTCGGCACGTCGGGCACGACGATGGCGAAGATCACGGTGATGAGGCCGGCGCGCCAGATCGACACCATGGCGATGGCGAGCAATATGCCCGGTATCGCCATCATCCCATCCATGATGCGCATGATGATGCCGTCGAGCCATCTGACGTAGCCGGAGATCAGGCCGATGACGAGACCGATCGCCACGGCGATGGCGGAGACGGCGACGCCGATCGCCAGTGACACGCGCGTGCCGTAGATCACTCGGCTATAGACGTCACGACCCAGGCTGTCAGTGCCCATGAGGACGACACGCTTGACGGTGGTGCCATCGTCGAGACGGAAGGTGATCTCGGTGCCCGGCTTCTTGTTGCGTGCCGCCGGATCGATGCGCGTCGGATCAACGGTGCCGAGGACCGGCGCCAGGATGGCGATCGCCAGCATGATCAAGAGGATGACGCCGCCGACAATGACGGACGAGTTGCGGATGGCGAGAGCCCACAGGCTCCGCCGTTTGGTCGAGGCCGACGCGATGGCGGCGGAGTCGACGACGTCTTCGATCATCGCGCTCAATAGCGGATCCTCGGGTCGAACAGGGTGTAGCTGATGTCGATCAGTAGGTTGATCAGGACGTAGACGACGGAGAACAGCAGGATGACGGCCTGGATGGTCGGGAAGTCGCGGCTCAGCACGGCTTCCACCGTGAGCCGGCCCAGCCCGGGCAGGCCAAACACGCTTTCGACCACCACCGAGCCGCCGATCAAGAGCGCGATGCCGATGCCGATCACGGTGAGGATCGGCACCGCGGCGTTGCGCAGCGCATGGCGCATCAGCACGACTCGGTTGGAGAGACCCTTGGCACGGGCGGTGCGGATGTAGTCCTCGTTCAACACTTCCAGAACGCTGGCGCGCGTGATGCGGGCGATCAGCGCGACGAAGATGATGCCGAGCGTGAAGGATGGCAGGACCATGCGCTCGAGGAAGCCCCAGAAATCCACGCCGACGCGGATGTAGCCCTGCACCGGCAGCCAGCCGAGCTCGATGGCGAAAACGTAGATCAGGCAGTAGCCGATGACGAAGGATGGTACCGAGAAGCCCAGCACCGAGAAGGCCATGACGAAGCGGTCGATCAGCGAGCCGTGCTTCCAGGCGGCCAGCACGCCGAGCGGCAGGGCGAGGCTGAGCGCGATGATCAGGGTGCAGGTCGCGAGCGCCAGGGTCGGCTCGACGCGCTGGGCGATCAGCTCGGCCACGGTCTTCTTGAAGAAGAAGCTCTCGCCGAAATTGCCCTGCAGCACGTCGCCGATCCAGATGGCGAACTGCGTCCAGATCGGCTCGTTCAGCCCGAGCTTGGAGCGGATGGCGGCGATCTGCTCGGAGGTCGCGTTGTCGCCGGCGATCACCGCCGCCGGATCGCCCGGCGTCAGCCGCAGCATGAGGAAGACCAAGATCGCCACCACCGCGAGAACGGGGATGATGGCGACGAGTCGGCGGGCGACGAAATCGAGCATTTTACTCCTGCTTGTCACCCCGAGCGAAAGCGAGGGGCCTTTACGGATCCCGAAAGATCCTTCGCTCCGCTCAGGATGACACCGCGGCCGCCCCTGCGGGCGGCCACGATGTCATTTCTTCTCGACGTTCCACATCACCGGCACCGGCGCCTTCAGCCAGCCGGTGACGTTGGCGCGCATGGCGCCCGGTCCGTACCACTGGCCGATCCAGCCGTACTGTCCGGTCTCCAGCGCCCGGTTCTGCACCGCGTGCGCAAGCTCCTTGGCCTTGGCCGGATCGGTTTCCTTGGCATAGGCGTCGCGCAGCTTCTCCATCTCCGGATCGGTCGGCCAGCCGAACCACGCCTTGTCGCCGTTCGCCACCATGTAGGAATCGGCAATCGGATTGAGGATGTCGGCGGCGACCGAGAAGGTATGGAAGATGTTCCACCCGCCCTGGCTGGCGGGTTCCTTCTTGGTGCGGCGCGTGACCAGCGTCTGCCAGTCCATCGACTGCATGTCGACCTTGAAGCCGCCCTGTTCGAGCAGCTGCTTGGTCACCGGTGCAACGTTGGTGAGCACCGGCAGGGTGGTCGACTGCATCAGTACGACCGGCGTGCCGTCGTAGCCTGCCTCCTTGAGCAGTGCCTTCGACTTCTCGAAGTCCGGCTTGACCAGCAGGCCGCCCGGCACCTCGAAGGCGTTGGGCGTGCCGCAGATGAAGGCGGCGGTGCAGATCTTGTAGTATTCGGGCTCGCCGACGGTCGCCTTGAGATAGTCTTCCTGGCGCATCGAATAGAGCGCGGCCAGGCGGATCTTGGGATTGTCGAACGGCTTGGTCAGCGTGTTGAAGCGGATGATGAACTGGTGGCCCAGCGGGTTCCAGTCGAACAGCTTCACGTCCTTTTCCTTCTTCAGGAGCGGAATCAGGTCGTGCGGCGGCTGCTCGATCAGGTCGATCTCGCCGTTGATCAGGGCATTCACCTGCTGCTGCGGGTCGGGCATCTCGACGATCTCGACCCGGTCGACCTTGACGACCTTGCCGCCGGCCAGACCCGAGGCGGGCTCAGCGCGCGGCTTGTATTTCGGGTTCTTGATGTAGACGTGCTTCTCGCCGGGCTTGGATTCGGCGTTGACGTAAATGAACGGGCCGGAGCCGATCTGGCTGTCGATCTGCTTGAACGGGTCGGTCTCGGCGACCTTCTTGGGCATCATGAAGGGCACGTTCGAGGACGGCTTGCCGAGCGACGCGAGCACCAGGCCGTACGGCTCCTTCAGGATCATCTGGAAGGTCTTGGCGTCGACCGCCTTGAAGTCCTTCACGAAGTCCATGAGCTTCAGCCCCATGGCGTCGCGCGCGCCCCAGCGCTTGATCGAGGCGATGCAGTCCTCCGATGTGACCGGCGTTCCGTCGTGCCACTCCAACCCATCGCGCAGGGTGAAGGTCCAGGTCGTCTTGTCGGCCGACACGTCGTACTTGTCGACCATCTGCGGCTTCACTTCGTTGTTCTCGTCCGAAGAGAACAGCGTGTCGTAGATGAAGTAGCCGTGATTGCGCGTGACATAAGCCGTCGTCCAGATCGGATCGAGGATCGTGAGATTGCCGTTCTGCACGAACTTCAGGACCTTGCCCTGCGCCACGGCCGGTCCCGCTTCGACCGTCAGGCCCGCCGCCAGGACGGCTGCGGCGGCCATCGCCGCGAAGCCACGTCGCATCGTCTTCATTGAAGCCCCTCCACTTGTTTCATGTCGTGAAAGAGGGCGGATCCCCTTCCGCCCTCCCGCCGTGCTGTTACTTCTTCGAGATATTCCAGAACACCGGCACCGGCGCCACAACGGCGCCGTCGAGGCTGGTGCGCATGGCGGCCGGTTGATACCACTGGCCGAGATTGATGTGGGTCGGGTTCAGCACCCAGTACTTCTGCAGATCCTCGACAATGGCTTTCTGCTTAGCCGGGTCGGTTTCCTTGGCGAACTGGTCGCGGAACTTCTCGATGGTCGCATCGCAAGGCCAGCCGAACATGGCCTTGTCGCAGGAGGCGTTGAAGAAGCCGGCCATCACCGGGTTCAGGATGTCGGCCGCCACCCACGCAGTGAGGAAGGCATGCCAGCCGCCCTTGTCCGGGGGGTCCTTCTTGGTGCGGCGGGCGACCAGGGTCTGCCAGTCCATCGACACCATGTCGACCTTGAATCCGGCGCGCTCCATCAGTGTCTTGGCGACGGGCGCGAGGTTGGTCAACACAGGCAGGTCGGTAGACTGCATCAATACGATCGGAGTGCCGTCGTAGCCCGCTTCCTGGAGGAGCTGCTTGGCCTTGGCCGTGTTGGCGTTCAGCACGTCGGCCATGCCGGCGTCGTCCGCCAGCGGCGTGCCGCAGACGAACGGCGCCTTGCAGAGTTTGTAGTAAGCGGGGTCACCGATCGTGGCCTTGAGGAAATCTTCCTGGCCGAAGGCGACAAACACTGCGTGGCGAATCTTCGGATTGTCGAACGGCTTGGCGGTGCTGTTGAAGCGGAAGGTGTACTGGTTGCCCGTCGGGTTGATGTTGAACAGCTTGATGTTCTTATCCTTGGCGAGCAGCGGCAGCAGGTCGTGCCCGGGCGCCTCGATCATGTCGATCTCGTCGTTCTGGAGAGCGGCGATCTGGGTCTGCGCGTCGGGCATCGCGATCCATTCGACCCGATCGACCTTGACGACCTTGCCGCCGGCCAGGCCCGAAGCAGGCTCGCTGCGCGGCTTGTACTTGGGGTTCTTGACGTAGACCGTCTTTTCGCCGGGTTTCCACTCGTCGGCCTTGAAGATGAACGGGCCGGAGCCGATCACGTCCTCGAGCTTGATCTGCTGCATCGGATCGGTGGCGGCGACCCGCGCCGGCATCATGAAAGGCACGTTGGAAGAAGGCTTGCCGAGCGACTGCAGCACCAGGCCGTAGGGCTCCTTCATCTTCATCTTGAATGTCTTGGGATCGACGACCTCGAAGTCCAGGACCGAGCCCATCATCTTCTGGCCCATCGAATCACGCGCCGCCCAGCGCTTGATCGAGGCGATGCAATCTTCCGAAGTGACGGGCTTGCCGTCATGCCATTCCAGGCCGTCGCGCAAGGTGAAGGTCCAGGTGAGCTTGTCGGCCGAGACGTCGTACTTGTCGACCATCTGGGGCTTGACCTCGAACTTTTCGTCCATCGCGAAAAGCGTGTCCCACACCATGTAGCCGTGATTGCGCTGGATGTAGGCGGTGGTCCAGATCGGGTCGAGGATTTTCAGGTCCGAATGCATGACGACCTTGAGCGTCTGCGCGTCTGCAGGCGCCGCACCCAGCAGGCCCGCCACGCTGGCGGCTGCAACGAAGGTCGCGAACGACTTCCTGAAATCGAACATAAAGCTACTCTCCCTATCGCGCGAGCTTCTTTGCAAGAATCGAGCCGCTGTCCGAGGACAGTAGCAGCCGAAGGCCCCCCTCTGACAAGCCGATTCAGGTCGCGCGCATGTAAGCCTAGTGCGGCCGATTGATCGCTTTTTCCAGGAGTTCGAGCACGCCCTCGGAAGCCGCGGTGGCGACGATGTCGCCAAAGCCCGCCCACGAGCCCTTGGCGGCGGCGAGCGGCACCGGATTGGCCTGCTCGAGGTCGCCGACATTCTTGCCGGCGGGATCCTTGAGCAGCCATTTGACGACGAGCTGGCCCTTCTGTTCGTCGATCGGCGTCAGGCTCACCGTGCCGACCACGGTGAAGATATCGGGGCCGGCGGCGTCGACGACGACGATCTTGCTCGATCCCAGGGCGCGCCGCATGCCGGAGTAGAGCTGCCGGTTGCCGTCGGACGGCGCGCCGGTCACCTCTGCCACCATCACCTTGACCTGCTGCTGCTGTTGCGTTGGTGGCGTCGGCGCCGAACCCGGTACGTTCGCCGCTGCCATCGTCGTCGCGGCGTCAGGCGGCGGCTCCTCCGGCACGCTCATGCCGGCGGCGACCTGGCCGGGCGAGCGCGCCTGGTAAGTCGGTGGCTTGCCGATCAGCGTCGCCACCCGCGGGGCGGCCTGCTGGGCGATGCGCGACACCAGTCGCTCGCTTGCCTCGGCATAGTCTTCCGGTCGCGCGCGCGTGCGGCTGGTGGCAGGTTCCTGCGACTTCGCGCCGTCGATGCGCCAGTCGATCTGGATCTCGATGCCGGCCTCGGCATCGCGGGTGCTCATGGTGCCGCTCACCTGGATCGGCGCCGCCGCCGGCTGGACTGTGGCCACGATGCCGTAGGATTGCAGCTCGATGGCAAGCGCTGCCGCCACCCGGTTTGCCATTTCCGGCGGCATGTACTTGGGCGGCGCGATCGCCAGCTCGATCTTGTCCTGCGGCATTCGCCGCACCGGCGCCTCGCTGTCGTCGTGCTCGAAGGGCCGCGGCGGCTGGCCGCACGCCGCCAACGTCAAAAGGCAGAGCAGCGTCGCAACACAGCGCCTCATAGCATCGCACACGTCGCGATCACGCCGAGCAGGCAGACGAACACCAGGATGATCAGATAGGGCACGTCAGGCTCTGAGGGCTATCGCCGACAGTCCCCGGCCGTAGTCGCGCACACCCTTCAGCGTATTGCGGCGGTAGCTGAAGAAATCGTCGCGCGCCGCCAGCGTGTCGTGGCCGGTGGCGCTCACCGAGACGCCGATGAGCGCGATGCGATGCGCGAGGTAGCCCGCAAGATCGAACAGGAAGTGGCCAGCGCGCGGCGCTTTGCGGAAGAAACTGCCGTTGGCTTCTTCCTGCGCCAGGAACGCCGCGGGGAACTCGGCGCCGACCTCATAGGAGTCGCGACCGATGCAAGGGCCGATCGCGGCCCGCATCCTTTCGCGTTTGGCGCCCAGCCGCTCCATGGCGGCGATCGTGGTGTCGACGACGCCGCCCAGCGCGCCTTTCCAGCCGGCATGGGCGGCGCCGATCACGCCGGCGCCCGGGTCGGCCAACAGCACCGGCGCGCAATCGGCCGCCAGCACGCCCAGCACGACACCCGGCCGGTCGGTCACCAGCGCATCCGCCTTGGGCGCGCCGGGCGAGCTCCAGCGCTGCTCGCAGACGGCGATCACGTCGGTCGAATGGATCTGATGCACGGTGAGAAGGTCGGCCTCGCCGAGATCGAAGGCGGCTGCGGCGCGGCGGCGGTTCTCGCGCACATTGTCGGGCTGATCGCCCGAGCCGTAGCCGCAATTGAGCGACGAATAGAGACCGCCGCTCACGCCGCCGCGGCGGGTGAAGAAGCAGTGCTGCACGCCGTCGAGCTCGGCAAGCGCTTTAGCCTGGATCATGTCGCGTCCGAGGGGCTGTCGGGAAACCCGGCCGGCGCGGCGCTTCTGCTGTCGCCCACGGCCAGGACGCGAAAGAGGGTGCCCATTTGGTCGGGCCCGATCAAGCGCGCCGATGCCGCGTCGATGGCGCGGCGCTCGGCCTCGCCGGCGCGCGCTTTCAAGGTCTCTGCACGCTGCATGATGCCCAGCCGCTGCAGAAACTCGCCTTGGCCGACCGGCCCGAAGGTCGGCATGCCGGCGGCCTGGGCGAGGGCGCTGAAATCGACATGCGCGCTCAGGTCGGTCTCGCCGGGTCGCTCGAGAAGGATTGCGCCGCGATGGCCACGCACGGCCTGCAGCGAGGCGCCGTGACTCCCGCGCTCGTAGCCGTAGTCGACGATCAGCGCCCAACCGCCATGATGGCGCAGTCGCGTGCCGATCGCGGCGGCGACGGCGCGGCCCGCTTCGGAGATTTCCGCCTGGGCGCCGGCCGGTGCATCGGCCAACAGCGAGGCATACGGCGTCGCGCCGGGCGCGAGCGCAAAACGCAGGGTCTCGCCGTCGTCTTCCAGCCCGACCATGCGCTCGGCCCAACCGTGCGATGTCTTCTCGAACTGGCGCACCGGCAGGGCGTCGAAGAATTCGTTGGCGACCAGCAGCATCGGGCCGGTTGGCACGTCCTCGAGATGGGCGTGCCAGGTCGCGTCGACGTCGCCGAGCGCTGTCCGCTGCAAAGCCTGAAGCCGGGCGTTGATCTCGACCAGGTGAAGGTCGATCGCGGCATGGAAGCCTGCGACGCCGCGCGTGGCGCGGAGCGCATCGGCCATCAGGGTACCGCGGCCGGGACCGAGCTCGACCAGGCGCACCGGCCGCGGCTGGCCCATCGCCAGCCAGCGTTCGGCCAGCCAGGCGCCTAAAAGCTCGCCGAACATCTGGGAGATTTCGGGCGCCGTCGTAAAATCGCCGGCCGCGCCCACCGGCAGGGCGGTGCGGTAGTAGCCGAGGCGGGGATGGCCGAGCGCTTCGGCCATGAAGTCGGCGATCGAGATCGGACCGGTGAGCGCGATGCGCCTTGCGATCAGCCGGCCGAGCTCCGTGGTCACGGCACGGGCGTCACGACAGGGGGGCTCGCCGATACGCCCGGGCGATCAGCCAGCCGCCGAAGGCCAGCAGGGGAAGCGACAGCAGCATGCCCATGGTCAGCCAGTGTCCCACGAGGTAGCCGAGATGGGCATCGGGCTCGCGGAACAATTCGCCGACGATGCGGGCTACGCCGTAGCCGATGCAGAACACGCCGGTCAGCAGGCCCGGTCGGCGCCGGCCGTCGGTCAGACGCCAGACGGCCACGAGCATGAGCGTGAGCAGCACACCCTCGAAAAACGCCTGATAGAGCTGGCTGGGATGGCGCGGCAGCGGGCCGCCGCGCGGAAAGATCATGGCCCACGGCACGTCGGTGACGCGGCCCCACAGCTCGCCGTTGATGAAGTTGGCCAGCCGGCCGAAGAACAGACCGATCGGCACCACGAGGGCCACCAGGTCCGACAGCATGAAGGGGTCGACCTTGTTGCGCCGGGCGAAGGCCAGGACGGCGACGACGACGCCTAGAAGCCCGCCGTGGAACGACATTCCGCCTTCCCACAGGGTCAGGATGGCAAGCGGGTTGGCGGCATAGAAGCCGGGCTTGTAGAACAGCACGTAGCCCAGCCGGCCGCCCAGGATGACGCCAAGGGCGGCCCACAGCAGGAAGTCGTCGATCTTGACCGGCGAGAGCAGCTTGGGCGGCTGTTCGCAGACCCGACGCATGATCTGCCAGCCGATGACGAGGCCCGCGATGTAAGCCAGCGCGTACCAGCGGATGGCGAAGGGCCCGAGCTGGACCAGCACCGGGTCGATCTCGGGATAGGGGATCAGGAGAGCGTTCATTGGGCGAGGGTTATAGCCGGCCGATTGCAGCCGAAGAATGGGCGCGACCGCAGAATGGGCGCGGCGCCGGTCTTTGAGGACCGGCGCCGCTGAGAACAATCCGAACGATAAGCGACTTTTCTTATGTTTTTACGAGAGGGGGCGTCGGACGGTTCTTTTCCGGGTCAGGCTTCGCCGACCGTCTCGAGAATCGAGGCGGTGAGCGCGTCGGCGGGGGTCTTGCCGGCCCACACGACGTATTGAAAGGCGGGGTAGAAGCGTTCGCTTTCGCTGATCGCGACCTCGACGAGATCGTTCAGCTGCTCGGGCATGAGGCCCGCGGTGCCGCGCAACGGGATGGCGTGGCGGAACATCGGCAGGCCTTCGTCGGTCCATAGATCGAAGTGGCCCAGCCACATCTTCTCGTTGATCAGCGCCAGCAGGACGTGGATGTCGTTATGGCGCTCCGTCGGGATGCGGACGTCGTAGGCACAGGTGAAGTGCAGCGCCTCGACGTCATCGCGCCAGCTGAAGAACATGCGGTAGTCGCACCACCGGCCGGCGACCTCGACGGCGATCTCGCGGTCCGATGTGCGATCGAAGGGCCAGTCGTTGGCGGAGACGACCTTTTCGATCATCTCGAGCGGGTTGAGATCGGCTTTCCGTCTGGTCCGCTCATGTCGCGATAACGCCATCGACCCACTCCCCAACCATTCCGCCTTGCAGTTCCTGATGAACCATTCTTGGAGGCGGGTGGCCGACATATCGTGGTGGGCACCCAACAACCCACAAGCAATAGACTGCCATAAGGGTGAGTCAGGACGCAATAAGAAATCGAGCGGAAATCGGGGAAAGAGTCAGCGATTCCATAAATTTAATCCCCAGCGCTAAGATTCGAGTCGCAGTATTTCGCAGGCCGAATCGGGCTGAATTGCCGGCTTTCTGGGCAAATTAGTGCCGGTCTGCGGATTTTCCCTATCCCTCGGCGTTCGAAGCCCTTGGCATACGCCTTGCGTTTGATGGCCCCGAAGCGCTCGCCAGTAGCGCCGTCAAACAGGAGGCCCCGTCGATGTTCAAGGATCCCTTCGATGCCAAATCCCTGCTCGGGCGGCGCTGCGGCTGCGGCGGCAATCATGCGGCGTCGGAGCATGGACGATTGACGGCCGAACCGGTGCCGGCGGGCGAGGAGGCGCGGTGGAACCGGGTCGTCGATGCCGCGGTCCTGCGGGCCGTCTTCCCGGTCGACGCCCAACGCCGCCTGTTCCTGAAGACGGTGGGCGCCGCCGCGGCGATGGCCGCGATCTCCTCCGTGCTGCCGCTCGGCGCTGCCCGCGAGGCCTTCGCCCAGGGCGGTGCACCGGAGAAGAAGGACCTCAAGGTCGGCTTCATCCCCATCACCTGCGCCACGCCCATCATCATGGCCCATCCGATGGGCTTCTACTCCAAGCACGGGCTCGACGTCGAAGTGGTGAAGACGGCGGGCTGGGCGGTGATCCGCGACAAGTCGCTGGCCAAGGAATACGACGCCGCGCACATGCTCTCGCCGATGCCGCTCGCCATCTCGCTGGGCATCGGCTCGAACCCGGTGCCGTGGGCGATGCCGGCGATCGAGAACATCAACGGCCAGGCGATCACCCTGGCGATGAAGCATAAGGACAAGCGCGACCCCAAGGACTGGAAGGGCCTCCGCTTCGCCGTGCCGTTCGACTACTCCATGCACAACTACCTGCTGCGCTACTACGTGGCCGAGCACGGGCTCGATCCCGACAAGGACATCTCGATCCGCTCGGTGCCGCCGCCGGAGATGGTGGCCAACCTCAGGGCCGACAATATCGACGGCTATCTCGGTCCCGACCCGTTCAACCAGCGCGCGGTGTTCGACGGCATCGGCTTCATCCATCTCCTGACCAAGGAGTTGTGGGACGGTCATCCGTGCTGCGCCTTCACCGTCAGCAAGGAATTCGCCACCCAGAATCCCAATGCCTACCGCGCGCTCCTGAAGTCGATCATCGAGGCCACGGCCTTCGCCTCCAAGCAGGAGAACCGCAAGGAGATCGCCAAGGCGATCGCGCCCACCAACTACCTCAACCAGCCCGAGACGGTGCTCGAGCAGATCCTGACCGGCACCTATGCCGACGGCCTGGGTTCGGTGAAGAAGGATCCCAACCGCATCGACTTCGACCCGTTCCCCTGGAACCAGTTCGCCATCTGGATCCTGACTCAGATGAAGCGCTGGGGGCAGCTCAAGGGGGATGTCGACTACGCCAAGGTGGCGTCCGAGGTCTTCCTGGCCACCGACACCGCCAGCATGATGAAGGAGATGGGCCTCACCCCACCCGACCCGACCAAGAAGACGATCGTGGTCATGGGCAAGGCCTTCGATCCTGCCAAGCCCGCCGCCTACGTCGACAGCTTCGCCATCAGGCGGACCTGAAGTCGGTGACAGCGTTCAAGAACTCGCTGGGCCTGCGGGCCGCCCTGCTGTCGCTGCTGATCTTCGTCGGCATCGTGGCGATCTGGCAGATCGCGACCATGCCGACGGCCGGCACTGGCCCGGCCGTCGATCCGGACTATGCCAAGTTGGTTGGCGCCGCGGCGGCCACCGGCGCCAAATCGTCGATGCCGACGCCCGCCGACATCGGCGCCACGATCTGGAAGCACCTCACCGATCCGTTCTACATACGTGGCTCCAACGACAAGGGCATCGGCATCCAGCTCGCCTATTCGCTGGGCCGCGTGCTGCTGGGCTTTGCGCTGGCGGCCCTTCTCGCCGTGCCGCTCGGCTTCCTGATCGGCATGTCGCCGCTGGTCTATCGCGCGCTCGATCCCTTCATCCAGATCCTGAAGCCGGTGTCGCCGCTCGCCTGGATGCCGCTCGCCCTCTACACCATCAAGGACAGCGCCATCTCCTCGATCTTCGTGATCTTCATCTGCTCGATCTGGCCGATGCTCATAAACACCGCGTTCGGCGTGGGCAGCGTGCGCAAGGAGTGGCTGAACGTGGCGCGCACGCTCGAGGTCGGGCCGTTCCGCACCGCCTTCAAGGTCATCCTGCCGGCGGCGGCGCCCACCATCATGACCGGCATGCGCATCTCCATCGGCATCGCCTGGCTGGTGATCGTGGCGGCCGAGATGCTGGTCGGCGGCACCGGCATCGGCTACTTCGTGTGGAACGAGTGGAACAACCTCTCGATCGCCAACATCGTGACCGCCATCCTGCTGATCGGCTTGGTCGGCCTTCTGCTCGACCAGGGGCTGGCGTGGCTCACCAAGCTCGTGACCTACCCGGAATAGGCCGATGGAACGCCCCCTGATCAGTATCGAGGGCCTGGCGCGCCGCTTCGGCGACAGCGCCCAGCCGGCGGTGTTCGAGAACATCTGGTTCGGCGTCGACCGCGGCGAGTTCGTCTGCCTGATCGGCCATTCCGGCTGCGGCAAGACCACCATCCTGAACGTGCTGGCCGGCCTCGACCGGCCGAGCGAAGGCGCCGTCATCGTCGACAACCGCGAGATCGACGGGCCGAGCCTCGATCGCGCCGTGATCTTCCAGGGCCACGCTTTGCTGCCGTGGCTCTCGGTGATGGGCAACATCGCCTTCGCCGTCTCCTCGCGCTGGCCGTCGTGGGACCGCGCCCGCGTGCAGGACCACGCCCGCAAGTTCATCGAGCTGGTCGGCCTGAAGGGCGCCGAAGCCAAGAAACCGTCGCAGCTCTCGGGCGGCATGAAGCAGCGGGTCGGCATCGCCCGCGCGCTTTCCATCCAGCCCAAGATGCTGCTGATGGACGAGCCGTTCAGCGCGCTCGATGCGCTGACCCGCGGCATGCTGCAGGACGAGGTGCTGCGCATCTGCGCCGACACCAAGCAGACGGTGTTCATGATCACCCACGACGTCGACGAGGCGATCCTGCTGGCCGACAGGATCGTGCTGATGACCAACGGGCCGGGCGCTCGGATCGCCGAGATCGTGCAGAACACCATGCCGAGGAACGAGCGGCACCGGAACGACCTGCATCGCCATCCGCAGTATTACGCCATCCGCAACCATCTCGTGGAGTTCCTGGTCAACCGCTCCAAGGCGTTCGACCAGGAGATCGCAGGCACCGGCTACGACCCGCGGCGCGTGAAACTGGTGAAGCCGGGCCTGGCGGCGGTCAATCCGCCGGCCGAAATCGTGCCGTTCAGGCACACGCATTTGAAGACGGAAGATGGGAGACAGCAATGAAACGGGCAGAAGTCACGGAAAAGATCCTCACGGCCAAGCGCCTGAAGGAGCTCACCTGGGAGGAGATCGCCAAGAAGATCGGCGGCGCCTCGAAGATCATCGTCACCGCGGCCTGCATGGGCCAGATGAAGATGACCAAGGAGCAGGCGACCAAGGCCGCCAAGCTGTTCGGCCTCGGCAAGGAGGAAACGCTGCTCCTGCAGGAAGTGCCGTATCGCGGCTCGCCGCCCCAGGCGCCTCCGACCGATCCGCTGATCTACCGCTTTTACGAGCTGGTGCAGGTCTATGGCACGACCTGGAAGGAGCTCATCGAGGAAGAGTTCGGCGACGGCATCATGAGCGCCATCGACTTCGACATGACCCTGGAGCGCCAGCCCGACCAGAAGGGCGATCGGGTCAAGATCGGCATGTCGGGCAAGTTTTTAGGCTACAAGACGTACTAAGTCCTTCTCCAGAAGTGTTGATGGAAGCCGGCCCTTTGGCGTTTGAGTCAGTATACCTTATAAGCTATATTGATTCGCATGGCCTGGGTCGTCCAGTTCCACGACGAATTCGCCGAGGAGTTTCGATCCTGGCGCCATGGCGTGCAGAAAACAGCGGCGACATCGATTGCGACGCTTCAGCTTCTTGGCCCAACGCTGGCACGCCCTCACGCCGATACGCTGAAGGCGTCGCGGCATGGCAACATGAAGGAGCTGCGGTTCAGCGTAGGCGATGGCGAGTGGCGTATCGCCTTTGCGTTCGATCCAAGCCGACAGGCCATCCTGCTGGTGGGCGCGAGCAAATCAGGTGTTGCGTCGGATCGGTTCTATCGACGACTGATCGCGACGGCGGACAAACGACTTGATGCGCATCTCGCGGCGTTACGCGGCAAGAGGAGGTAGTTATGCCGGTGAAGTTCGAAGACATGATGCGGGAGCTTTTCTCCCCGGCGGAGCGCGCTGCGATCCGGCGCACGGCGGCCGGCATCGCCAAGCGTCACATGGCTCTGCGCGAGCTGCGACAAGCGCGCAATCGCACTCAGGTCTCAATGGCAAAACGCCTTGGCGTCAAGCAAGTCAGCATCTCGCGCCTCGAGAGTCGTGAAGATCCGCGGTTGTCGACCTTGACGAAATACATCGACGCGATGGGCGGCAGGCTTCACCTGATCGTGGAGTTTCCGGAGCAGGAGCCGGTCGTGTTGCGTGGCGTCGGACGTACCAGCGTGAGACACAAGAAAAAGGCGGCGTGACTACTCCGCTGCCAGCTTGTGCACGGCCCTCGGGTCGCGCGTGAGCAGGCCGTCGGCCAGGTCTCGGTCGATCATCGCGTCGGGGCGCTCGGAAACGCGGCCGAAGCCGCCTCCGCCACCGACGAACATCTCGACGACGTCACCCTTGGCAAGATCGACGGCGGCCTTGCTCTTCAGCTCCTCGACCGTGCCGTTGGCGCGATGGATGCGGCAATAGCCGCGCTGGCCGGGCTCGCCGCCCTGCAGGCCCTCGGGCGCCAGGCGAAAGCGGTCGGAATAGATCGCAAGCTGCACGTCGTCCTTCAGGATTTCGCAGCGGCGGGTGAAGCCGGCGCCGCCGCGGCGCGCGCCCAGGCCGAACGAATCGGGCGCCAGCTCGTAGCCGACGATACGGAAGAAATCGTAATCGATGTCGAGCGATTCGACCGGCGCGTTGGAGCAGTTGCTGAGCGGCGAATCGACGGCGTCACAGCCGTCGGCGCCCTTCGAGGCGCCGTAGCCGCCGCCGAAGATTTCCAGGTAGACGCTATAACCGTTTTCGCCGAGGCGGCTAAGGCAAAACGCGGTCGTGCAGTCGAAGCCGGTCGCGATCACCTTGTCGGGCAGCGCCTGCGCCATCGCCTTCATCACGGCATTGAACAC
>DASZJU010000114.1:0-2753 GCA_035947815.1 Reyranella sp. | reverse complement strand
CGTTGACAGAACTGAGCAATGTTGTGGCGTATGCCTGTCGACACTCACGCGCAGAGGATCGACAGATGGCCACCCCCGGACAACCGACGCTCTACAAACCCGAGTATTGCGAACTCGCCCATAACTATTGCCTGCTCGGCGCCACCAACGAGGTGCTGGGCGATTTCTTCGGCGTCACCCGCCGCACCATTCAAAACTGGATCGCCACCCACCCGACTTCGCCAAAGCGGTGCGCCGCGGCCGAGCCGTCGCCGACGCCCGCTGGCGAGAGTATGCGTCGTGTCGGCGATTGAGCGGGAGCGCACCCTTTGAGTGAAATCAAGCGAGGAGCGGAAAGGGCGGAAAGGTCGGAAACCCCCTGCAGAAACTTTGCTCGCGGAACTATCGTCGTCTCGACCGGAGCGCCCCTCGACTTCGCTCGGGGTAAACTCCACGCGGAGCGGAGAGACCTTCTCGCCACAATAAGCGGCGTATCGTTGAGAGAAGATCTCTCCACTCGGGGTGGAGTCTGCCCCGAGCGAAGTCGAGGGGCCCTCGGTCGAGACGACGGGAGTGGTCCGCCTGCCGAAGGGCCATGGGCCTTCCATGTTGCCGCAGCCATGCGCCACTCCTAGAGTCACTTCGGGGATACAAGGAAGGGACCTAATAATGAACACCAACCGCATGCGCCGTCGCGACGTCGTGTCCTTGCTGGGCGGCGCTGCCGCCATGGGCGTCGCCGGACCGGCGTTCGGCCAGGCCGAGCCCGCCAAGCCGGCGCAGATCGTGGTCAACCATTCCGGCGGGTCGATGGGCTCGGCCATGCGCAAGGCCTTCTTCAACGGCTACGAGAAGAAGTACGGCATCAAGGTCGTCGAGACGAGCCCGGCCGATTTCGGCAAGCTGCGCGCCATGGTCGATTCGGGCAACGTCGAATGGGACATCACCGAGATCGGCGGCCAGGATGCGATCCGCGCCGTCAAGCTCGGCCTCGTGGAGAAGATCGACGACAAGATCGTCGACCGCTCGAAGTACCCCGAGAAGGTGCGCACGCCCTACGTCTTCGCCTCCTCGGTCTACACCACGATCATCGGCTACCGCACCGACGTCTTCAAAGATGGCACGCATCCCAAGAGCTGGGCGGATTGGTGGGACGCCAAGAAATTCCCCGGCGCGCGCTCGATGCGCAACCATCCGACCGACAACCTCGAATTCGCGCTGATCGCCGACGGCGTGCCGATGGACAAGGTCTATCCCATCGACTTCGACCGCGCCTTCAAGAAGCTCGACGAGATCAAGCCGCATGTCACGGTGTGGTGGTCGACCGGCCAGCAGCCGGCCCAGCTCCTGCTCGACAAGGAGGTCGTGTTGGCGACCGGCTGGAACGGCCGCTTCTACGACATCATCAAGAAGGGCGCACCGGTCGAGATCGAATGGAACGAGGGCGCGCTGAAGCAGGGTAGCTTCGTCATCCCCAAGGGCGCCAAGAACCAGTATTGGGCGCAGAAGATGCTGGCCGAGATGTCGGTGCCGCAGCAGCAGGCGGTCTACGCTTCCGAGCTCGGCTATCCCGGCCTCAACCTCGAATCGCTGAACTATGTCGATGCCAAGGTGAAGCCGTACCTGCCGACGCAGTATGTCGACAAGCAATTCTGGATCAGCGACGAGTGGTATGCCGAGAACGGCAACAAGGCCGTCGAACTGTGGAACGCCTGGATGCTGAAGAAGGCGTAGGGAGTGGCGGAACGGGAGAGGTTGCGTACCGCCGAGCTCAACGTCGAGGGCGTGACCAAGCGCTTCGGCGAGGTTTTGGCGCTCGATGGCGTGTCGCTCGCGGTGGCCGAGGGCGAGCTTTTGACGATCCTCGGCCCCAGCGGCTCGGGCAAGACCACCCTGCTCAAGGTCGTGGCGGGCTTCGAGACGCCCGACGCCGGCACGGTGCGGGTCGATGGTGCGGAGATCACCGCGCTGCCGCCGGCGCGGCGCGACATCGGCATGGTGTTCCAGAACTACGCGCTGTTTCCCCATCTCACGGTCAGGGGCAACGTGGCTTTCCCGCTGGAGATGCGGAACGTCGCGCGCGCCGAGATCGAGCGCCGGGTGGGCGACGCCTTGGCGCTGGTCGAGCTGGCGGGCTACGAGGCGCGGCTGCCGCGCCAGCTCTCGGGCGGCCAGCAACAGCGCGTGGCGCTGGCGCGCGCCATCGTCTTCAACCCGCGCCTGCTATTGCTCGACGAGCCGTTCGGCGCGCTCGACCGCAAGCTGCGCGAGACCATGCAGCTCGAGGTGCGTCGTCTGCAGCGCCGGCTGGGGCTGACCACGATCTTCATCACCCACGACCAGGAAGAAGCACTGGTGCTGTCCGACCGCATCGCGGTGATGAACAAGGGCACCATCCAGCAGGTCGCCACCACGACCGAGATCTACGAGCGGCCGGCCAACGATTTCGTCGCCGACTTCGTGGGCGAGAGCAACATCTTCCACGGCACCCTGACCGAACCCGGCGTGGTCACGCTGTCCGCCGGCCGGCGGCTCATGGTGAACAGGGCGGGCCGCGTCGGCGATCGCCTGGGCGTGCTGATGCGACCCGAGCGCTTTGCCGCGAGCGGCGCCAATACTTTTTCCGGCGAGGTGCTGGAGGCGGTCTATCTCGGCGCCTCGTTCAAGCTCCGCCTGGCCTGCGCCGATGGTCTGGAGCTGCTCGTCCGCCAGCCCGCGCGCGGCCTTCTGCCGGCCGCCGGCCAGACGATCGAGGTCGGCATCGACCCGGACGC
>DASZJU010000113.1:0-2520 GCA_035947815.1 Reyranella sp. | reverse complement strand
TTGCGCACGTCGGCCAGCGGCACCAGCACGTCGGCCAGCCCCCAGGCGACGGCTTCCTCGCCGCCGATGCGCCGGCCGGTATAGAACATCAGGTTGGCGCGCTGCTGGCCGATCAGGCGCGGCAGGGTGTAGGTGAGCGAGAAGCCGGGATGGAAGCCCAGCCGCGTGAAGTTGGCGGCGAAGCGGCCCTCGGCGCAGGTGACGCGGAAATCGGTCATTACCGCGAGGCCCAGCCCGCCGCCGATCGCCGGGCCCTGGATCGCCCCCACGCTCGGCTTCTTGGCGCGGAACAGGCGGGTCGCCTCCTTGTAGAGATGCTTGCCGCTTTCGGCCGCGCCGGTCTGCGGCCGGTTGGCGAAGTCGGCGCCGGCGCAGAACGACTTGCCCTGGGCACACAGCACGTAGGCGCGGATGTTGCCGTCGCGGTCGAACGCCTCGAAGGCATCGGCGATCTGGTTGATCAGCGAATTGTCGAAGAAGTTGTGCGGCGGCCGCTGGATTTCGACGATGCCGACATGACCCTCGCTGCTGACGCCGATATCCTTGTAGGTGGCGCTCATAAGTTTCCCCCACGGGCTATAAGTGAGCCGTGATACTGCCCCGCCATCGGGGCATCCGTCGAGTTGGGAGGATGGAAAATGCCGCAAAGCGAACGTCGCGCACTCGTCGTGGGCGGAGGCACCATGGGCGTGGGGATCATCGCCATGTTCCTCGCTCATGGCTGGAAGACCGATGTCGTGTCGCGCTCGGCCTCGACGCGCGACGGCTTGCCGGAGGCGTGCGGTCGCGCGCTGGCCGCCATGGGCAAGCCTGTCGATACGTCAGGGCTTGCGACCTATGCCACGCTGCCGGAAGCGACGTGGTCCACGATCGACATCGTGGTCGAGACAGTCAGCGAAGATCTGGCGCTGAAGCAGAAGCTGTTCGCCGAAATGGAAGCACTCGCCCGGCCAGGTGCGGCGATCACCTCTAACTCCTCGAGCTTCCCGATCAGCCAGATCGCCAAGGGCCTCAAGACGCAGGGCCGCATGCTGGGCCTGCATTTCTTCATGCCGGCGCACCTGATCCCGCTGGTCGAGGTCGTGCGCTCCGTTCATAGCGACGTGAAGCAGGCCGAACGGGTCGGCGAGATCATGTCGTCGCTCGGCAAGCGGCCGGTGCAGGTCAAGAAGGACGTGATCGGCTTTTTGGGCAATCGCATCCAGGGTGCGCTGATGCGCGAAGCCTTGTGGCTGATCGAGCAGGGCGTCGCCTCGCCGGAGGATATCGACGCCACGGTGCGGCTCTCCTTCGGCTTCCGCTACGCCGCCGCCGGCCCGATCGTGCAGAAGGAGCATTCGGGCTGGGACACGACCTGCGCGGTGGCCAAGATCATCTGGCCCGATCTCAGCAACGCCAAAGGCCCGCCGCCGATCCTGCAGCGCAACGTCGATGAGGGCCGCATCGGCTTCAAGACCAAGCGCGGCTTCTTCGAATGGAACGACGAGTCCATCGCAAAAGAGCGCGCCCGTTACGAGCGCGCCCTTCGCAAGTGTCTGGAAATCTTCCGCGAGGAAGGAATTCTCTAGGCGTTGCCCTCAGGCAGCGCGGCCGCGACCACGACCACCGCCGCCAAACCGCCGACCACCGCCATTGCCGTTGCCGCCGCCATTGCTGCGCGGTCCGCCGAACGGCGGCCGGTCACCCTGAGGACGGGGCGTGTACGGGCGTTTGGCATGCGGGCGGGCGCTGTAACCGCCGCCTTCCGGACGATCGCCCTGGGGACGATCACCATGCGGGCGATCCCCTTGCGGGCGATCGCCTTGCGGGCGATCCCCTTGCGGACGATCGCGATAGTCGCCGCGCGGCCACTGATGTTCCGCCTGTGACGGCGGACGATCGCCGCGCGAGCGGTCACCGCCCGAGCGGTCGCCGAACGAGCGATGGCGGCCGGGACCGCCGCCGGGACGACCGGGGCGGTAGCGTTGATCGCGCGGATTCTCGTCGTTTTCTTCGCGCTCGGCGCGGGGACGCATCGGCGGGGCCGCCGGCATGTCCTCGTTGGCCGGCGTCGAGACGACGGCGATGCGCTGGTTGGTAAGCTTCTCGATGCTGCGCAGCTGGCCGCGCTCGCTGCTGTCGCAGAACGACAGGGCGATGCCCGAGGCGCCGGCGCGCGCGGTGCGGCCGATGCGATGGACGTAGCTCTCGGCGTCGGCCGGCAGCTCGTAGTTGATGACGTGGGTCACGCCATTGACATCGATGCCGCGCGAAGCGAGATCGGTGGCGACCAGCACGCGGGCCTTGCCGCGGCTGAAATTGTCGAGCGCCTTCTGGCGGGCGTTCTGCGACTTGTTGCCGTGAATCGCCTCGGAGGAGACGCCACGATCTTCCAGCGCCTCGGCGACGCGGTTGGCGCCGCGCTTGGTGCGGGTGAAGACGATGACCCGCTCGAGCGCCACATCGGACAGCAGGTGGCTGAGCAGCGCGCGCTTGGTGGCGGAGTTCACGAAGTAGACGCGCTGGTCGATCTTGTCGACG
>DASZJU010000112.1:0-7694 GCA_035947815.1 Reyranella sp. | reverse complement strand
CGGCAGCAAGCCCGCGGGCGGGCTCAATACGATCGCGGGCGAGGTGCATACCATCGAGAACCAGGGCTCCTACGTGAAAGTCACGCTCGAGCTCGGCCACAACGAAGAGTTCGTCGCCAACCTGCTGGACGAGACCTTCTTCGCCAATCCGCTCGATATCGGCGACCGCGTGGTGGCGCGGTGGTCGGCGTCGGACGTCAAGCTTTTGGATGATGGCCCCATGGCGCACGAGCCGGCGCCGGCCCAGACGGCGGTGGCCACGGCGGGCTGACCCTCGCTGGCCCGCGAGCCCTCGGCCGCTTCCTTTTCAATACGGGCTGGGGGCGCTATTGATTGCGGGCAATGGATCAGTCAGCTCGCCCGCATCGTCGGATCGACGGCCGCTTGCTCCGGAGCGAGCGCACCAGGCAGGTACTGATCGAGTCATACCTGGATCTGCTGCGGGAAAATCCGCAGATCCCGACGGCGGGCGACATCGCCAAGCGGGCGGGCTGCTCCATACGCTCGGTCTTCGAGCGCTTTTCCGACCTGCTGACGCTCAGCCTGGCGGCTGCCGACTATGCATTCGCCCAAGGCGTGGCGCAGGCCGTAGCGCGCCATGTCGATGGCGACCGACAGACCCGGCTGAAATCCCAGGTCGAGACGCGTGCCGCGGTCTGCGAACGATGGTTGCCGTTATGGCGCGCGCTGCTGCGCCATCAACATGAATCAGAGGAGCTGGCCTTTCGCATCGAGCACATGCGCGATGCGATGGTCGCCCGGCTGCAACTGATGTACGGCCCGGAACTCTCGACCCTGTCGGAAGCGGAGCGCAAGGCAGTGTTGATCGCCCTGGAGGCCCTGACCGATTTCGAGAGCTGGGGGCGGCTGCGTGAACGTCACGGCCTATCGATCGAGGCGGCCCGCGATATCTGGATCGCCACGATCGACCGCATCCTGCCGCCGACGCCGTCGGAGTCTTGATCCGTAATCAGGAGATGGACGGTGCGCGGGCGCCCGCCGTGGCGAACGCCTCGGCCAGGAAGCTCTGCATCGCCTGCCAGGATCGGCGGTCCGATCGCTCGTTATAGCGGGCGCTCGACAGAATGGAGCCGTCCGCTGCCGGATTGGTGAAGCCGTGCAGCGTGCCGCCATAGCTGATCACCTGCCAGTCCTGGACGCCGGCCGCGCGCATCTCTGCCTCGAAGGCCATCACCTGGTCGGGGGGCGCCAGCGGATCGTCGGCGCCGGTGCAGACCAGCACGCCGGCCTTTGCCTTGCCGGCGACCGCAGGTGCTTTCGTCGTCAGCACGCCATGGAAGCTCACGACGGCTTTGAGGTCAGCACCGTCGCGCGCCAGCTCGAGCACGACCGAACCGCCGAAGCAGAAGCCGATGGCGCCGAGCCTTCCAGCATCGACTTGCGGCAGCGCGGCGAGCGTCGCCAGGGCCGCCCGGCCGCGCGCCCGGAGCTTCGGCGGGTCATCGCGAAGCGGCGCGATCAGGGCGCGCGCCTCCTGCATATCGCTGGCCTGGCCGGCGCTCGCCGAACATGTCGGCCGCCAGGGCAACGTAACCGAGCCCGGCAATCTTGCGGGCACGCTCCATGGCATGGTCGTTGAGCCCCAGCCCCTCGTGGACGACAAGCACGCCTGGCCGCCGGTCTCTTGCCGTGTCGTCGTAGGCCAGAAATCCGCGCAGGCTTGCCGCGCCGTCACGATAGGTGATGTCCTGTGTCAGCATCCCGAGTTCATCCTACCTGGGGGTCGTCGTGAGCAGCCGATCCATAAGTTCGCCCAGTGCCGTCCGTCCGCTCTTCAACGCTTCGGCAGGATCGTCCGCGCGAGACACCATGAGAGCGACCTCGATCAGCGCCGCCAGCAACATGTGGGCAAACACATCGACCAGATCCTGCCGCACCTGGCCGCGCGCCGCCGCGGCTTCAAGCGCTGCCTTGAGCAATCCGAAACCGTAGCGCGACTCGATTTCCCGCCATTTCTGCCAACCCAGAACCGCCGGCGCATCGACCAGCACGATCTGTCGGACTTTGGCGGTCTGCGTGAGATCGAGAAAGACATCGCAGCCGGCGCGCAAGGCTTTGGCCGGATCGGCAATATCGCGCGAGGCGGCGATGGCGGCCTGGGCGAGATCCGCCTCGATCGCCTCCAGCACGGCCTCGAACAGGGCGTCCTTGCTGTCGAAATGATGATAGAGCGCGCCGCGGCTCACCCCTGACTCGCGCAGCACAGCTTCGATCGACGTCGCCTCGTAGCCGAGCTCGCTGAAGAGCGTTGTCGCGCTAACGACAATGCGCAGGCGGGTCGCCTGGCCGCGCTCGACCTTCTTACTCATGCGCTTTTCTCAAGATTCGTCCTCTTGACATACCGTCAGTCGGTTTATATTAAACAGACTGACAGTCGGTCACGAATTCTGCGCCCCTCGTCAGGATGTTCAAGGGGCGCTTTCACCAGGGAGGCGGTCATGGGCCAGCTCGTGAAACATGCCAGGACGCGGTTCGGCGAGATTGCCTACACGGAACGGGGCAAAGGGCCGGCGGCGCTGTTCGTCCATGGCGTAATGCTGAACGGTTATCTCTGGCGACATGTCATCGACCGGGTCGCCGACATGCGCCGTTGCATTGCCATCGATTTGATGGCCCATGGCGCCACCCGGATATCCGCCGACCAGGATGTGTCCTTCACTGCCCAGGCGGAGATGCTGGCGGCGTTCTGCGACAGTCTGGGGCTCGATCAGGTCGACCTGGTCGCCAACGACAGCGGTGGCGGCATCGCCCAGATTTTCGCTGCTCATCATCCCGACCGCCTCCGGACCTTGACTCTGACCAATTGCGATACCCACGACAACTGGCCGCCGAAAGCGGCCGAGCCATTGTGGAATGCCGCGATGCAGGGCCATCTGGGCGATATCGGCCGGCGGCTTCTCGGCGACGTCGATGCGGCCCGCGCGGGATTTGCCAACGTCTACGAGCATCCCGAGCGCATTTCAGCCGAGACCTTCCAAACCTATCTCGCGCCGCTTTTCGCTGATGGGCAGGCGATCCGGAACCTCGAACGCTGGTTCGCCTCGTCGCATGACTGCAGCCAGACCGTGGTGGTCGAGCCGCTGCTGCGCCGGCTCGACGCACCGACCCTGATCGTCTGGGGCACCGCGGACATCTTCTTCCCGGTCAAGTGGGCCTACTGGCTGCGCGGGGCGATTCCCGGCGCCCGTCAGGTCGTCGAGCTCGAGGGCGCCAAGCTGTTCTTCCCCGAGGAGCGCCCCGACGAGTTCGTCCAGGCTTTGCGCGCGCATTGGTAACGGGAGCTCATCATGGCAAACGCCTTCCAGACATCGGTCCTGACGATCGCCACGCTGTTCTGCCTGTTGACGACCTGGAGCAGCGGGACGGCGCCCGCGAGGTTCGCCGAAGGGCTCGGCCTCGCGATCGCGAACACCGGCGGCTACAACGAAATCAGGGCCCAATATGCCGGTTTCTTCCTGGCGGTCGCGCTCGTCTGCGGAGCATCGCTCGCCGGTGTGGTCTCCCGGCAGGCAGCGTTTATCGTTCTCATTGTCGTCTTCGGCGGCTTGATTGCCGGCCGTCTCGCAAGCCTTGCGCTCGATGGCGGCGCGGCGGGCTATGGACCGACCATTCGCTCGCTTTACCTGATCGATGCCATTGGCTTTACACTGGCGATTGCAGCGCTTGCCGTCGACAGGCAGGCCTGAAGCGGCTGCTGTCTAGGCGAGGTCGAGATGGCAGGCGACGCGATGGCCATCGGCCATCGGGCGGAGCACGGGCGTCTCCTCCGCACAACGGGCCATCGCCCGGGGGCAGCGGTCGCGGAACCGGCACCCCGAGGGCGGCTCGCGCGCGTCCGGGACGTTGCCGCTGATCGGCAGCGGGGCGCGCGACTGGTCGGCGTCGGGAACCGGAACGGCTGCGACCAGCGCCTGACTGTAGGGGTGGCGGGGCCGCCGGACGATCTCCTCGGTCGGCCCGTCCTCGACGATGCACCCGAGATACATGACCAGCGTGCGCTCGCAGAGGTAACGCACCAGGGCGAGATCGTGCGAGATATAGACGGCACTCAATCCCATCGTATCGCGCACCTCGCGCATCAAGGCGAGGATGCCGGCGCGCACGCTGACATCGAGCATCGACACCGGCTCGTCAGCGACCAGGAAGCGTGGCGCGAGCACCAGCGCACGCGCCAGCACGACGCGTTGGAGCTGCCCGCCGCTCAGTTGATGCGGATACTTGTCGAGATAGCGGTCGAGGTCGGGCAAGTGCACGCGCCGGAAGGCCGCCGCGACGCGATCCAGGTGCTCGGCCTTGTCGATCCCGGCATTGAGCAGCGGTTCGGCGACGGCGCGGTAGATGGTGAAGCGCGGGTTGAGCGCATCGAACGGGTTCTGGAAAACCAGCTGGGCCTGGCGCCGGAAGGCGCGCAGGCCCTCGCCGGTCAGTCCGGCAAGCGGGGCGCCGTCGAAAGCGATCGAACCCGCGGTCGGCTCGACGAGCTTCAGCATCAGACGCCCCAGGGTGGTCTTGCCACAGCCCGATTCGCCCACGATGGCCACGGCATCGCCCGAGCCCACGTCGAAACTCACGCCGTCGAGCGCATGCACCGCCGGATGCTCGCCGCGCACGACCTCGCCCAGCGAGCGCGCGACGGGGAAGTGCTTCACGACATCGCGAAGTTCGACGAGCGTTGCCATGTCGCGGGATCCATTGCGGCTTTGCGGAGCGAGAGGGCCTCGTCGTCGCGCAGGCAGGCCGAGGCATGGGCCTGTTTGCCAGCGCCGGCAATCAGCGCTGCGCTTGTTGTGCAGGCGGCCAGGACGAAGGGGCAGCGCGGTGCGAAACGGCAGCCGGGTGGCGGATCGCTGAGGTCGGGCGGGCTGCCGCCGATCGGCACCAGCTCCAGCGCGTCCGACATCAGGTCGGGGAAGGCGTTGCGCAAGCCCATCGTGTAGGGATGGCGCGGCCGCGCCAGCACCTCGCGCACCGGGCCGCTCTCGATCACCTGGCCGGCATACATCACGACCACATCGTCGCAGAGATAGGCCACGACGCTGATGTCATGCGTCACCAGCACCATCGACAGCCTGAGGCGCTGCTGCAGGGTGCGCAGCATGTCGAGGATCTGGCGCTGCACGATGACGTCGAGCGCCGTCACCGGTTCGTCGGCCAGCAACAGGCTGGGTTTGAGCGCCAGCGCCATGGCGATCGCGGCGCGTTGGCGCATGCCGCCGGAGAACTGATGCGGATAGTCGGCGAGCCGGCTTTCGCTCAACCCCACCAGGTCGAACAACTCTGCCGCGCGGGCGCGGGCGGCACCGCGCGAGGCGTTGCCGCGCTTGGTCAGCACCTCCACGATCTGGGCGCCCACGGTGTAGACCGGATCGAGCGAGCTCATGGCGCTTTGCGGCACATAGGCGATGTCGCGCCACAGGAGCTTGCGGGTGGCGGCCTCGTCGATCGCCTGGCCTTTGAAGACGACCCTGCCGCCGGCGCGCCTGCCGTTCTCGGCCAGCACGCCCATGATGGCGCGCACCGCCGTGGTCTTGCCGCAGCCCGACTCGCCCACCAGGCCGACGATGCGGCCTTCGGGGACGGCGAACGACGCGCCGTCGACCGCGCGCACGGTGCCGGCCCGGGTGCTGTAGTGGATTTTCAGGTCGTCAACTTCGAGGATCATCGGCCGCGCAGCCTCGGCATGAAGACCTCTTCGTAGCCGCGGCTGATGAAGAAGCCCGCCACCACCACCAGGATGA
Organism: Reyranella sp.; assembly: GCA_035947815.1. Taxonomy (GTDB): domain Bacteria; phylum Pseudomonadota; class Alphaproteobacteria; order Reyranellales; family Reyranellaceae; genus Reyranella. The sequence goes on along the minus strand of DASZJU010000112.1, from coordinate 1,935 downwards.
TACAGACGCCCGGCGGCACGAACCAGGCGTACTGGCCGCGCGACAGCGCCTGCGAGGAGAAGGCGTCCTGCAGCATGTAACCCCACGACACGCTTTCAGAATCGCCGAAGCCCAGGAAGCTGACGCTCGCCTCGGTGATGATCGCCCAGCCGATGGCGATGGCGGCATAGACGAAGCTAAGCGGCAGGATGTTGGGCGCGATATGCACGAACAGGATGCGCCAGGAGCTGGCGCCGGTGACGCGTGCCGCCTCGACATAGGCACGTTCCCGAAGCGTCAGGACCTGGCTGCGGATCACGCGCGCCGAGTTGGGCCACAGGAGCAGCGCGACGGCGAACACAATGTTCGACGTGCTGGCGCCCAAAAAACCCGTGAGCACGATGACGAACGGCAGGAAGGGCAGGCTGAGCGCCATGTCGGCGATGCGCATCAGCACCGCGTCGACCATGCCGCCGAAGTAGCCCGCCACCAGGCCGACAACGGTGCCGACGATGGCGACGATGATCGCGGCCGACAGGCCGACCGCGAGCGCGCTCCGCGTGCCGTGCACGAGCTGGGCATAGATGTCGCGGCCGAGATTGGTCGTGCCGAGCGGAAAGTCGAGGCCGGGCGGCACGTTGGCCGCGAGCTTGCCGGCCTTGGTGAACAGGATCTCCAGCGGATCGAGGGGCGCCAGCTGATCGGCGAACAGCGCCACCAGCACGAAGAGCAGGTAGATGAGCAGGCCCGTGAAGGCGAAAGGATCCCTGAGCGGCATCGCCGCCATGCGCCGCAGTACGGGCAACAGCGGCCAGCCCGCCTGCGCGGCCGAAGCCGCTTCGGCGCGGCGAAGGCCCGTTCGCACGGGAAGGACGGGTTCAGCCCTTTCGGCCATGGCTCACCCGCGGGTCGAGGACCATGTATAAAAGGTCGGCGACGAAGTTCATCAGCGCCAGCACCAGCGCGATCATCAGGAAGGCGCCCTGGGCCAGGGGATAGTCGTGGACCGAGACCGCCTGCACCAGCAGACGGCCGATGCCGGGCCAGCTGAATACCGTCTCGATCACGACATTGCCGCCCATCGACAGACCGACGCCCAGCGCGAAGGCGGTGACGACCGGCAGCAGCGCATTGCGCGCCGCGTGGTTGATGACGATGCGCCATTCGGAAAAGCCCTTCATGCGCGCCATGGTGACGAACTCCTCGTGCATCACCTCCAGCATGTTGGACCGCATCAGCAGCAGGGGCAGGCCCTGCAGGTAGAGGGCGAGCGTCAGGACGGGCAGAGCGAGATGGTGGAGGTAATCCCACGAGGCGATGCGCTGCCAGTCGTTGGCATAGGCCACGCCCGGGCTGCTGGCGCCGCCCGAGGGGAACCATCCGACGTTGAACGAGAGCAGCGCCAGCAGCACCATGCCGATCCAGAACTCGGGCGCGGCGCGCGTCGCCAGCACGGCCGGCACGGCCACTCTTTCGATCCAGCTGCCGCGCTTCCAGGCGAGCCAGGCGCCGGCCAGGACGCCGAAGATGTAGGCGATGATCAGCGAGGCGAGCGTCAGGATCAGCGAGTTGGGCAACACTTCGAGCAGGATGGCGAGCACCGGCCGGCGCTGGAAGAACGACAGGCCGAATTCGCCGCGCAGAAGATTGCCGAGGTAGATGAAGTATTGCTGCCACATCGGCCTGTCGAGGCCGAACTGCTCGAGCATCGCCTGCTGCTGGTCGGCATTCAGGTTCTCGTTGATGAACGCGGCGAGCGGCGTGCCCGGCATCAGCCGGAACATGAAGAACAGGATCGTCGTGACAGCCAGCAGCGCCAGCGCGTTGTGGGTGAAGCGCTCGAGGACAAGCTTCATTGCTGGGGGCGCGCCACTCCAGTGGCGCGTCTTTCATGTTCCTTTGGACCGCGCGCATCCTGCCCGCTCATGACCATGAGCGGGCCAGAGGCCCGCGGTC
>DASZJU010000111.1:0-2282 GCA_035947815.1 Reyranella sp. | reverse complement strand
ACGATGTTGTCATCGAGCGAATTGCCCCAGACGACGTTGTCGTCCAGCGAATTGCCCCAGACGATGTTGTCGTCGAGCGAGTTGCCCCAGACGATGTTGTCGTCGAGCGAATTGCCCCAGACGATGTTGTCGCCACTGTCGAGCGAGTTGCCCCAGACGATGTTGTCGTCGAGCGAGTTGCCCCAGACAATGTTGTCGCCACTGTCGAGCGAATTGCCCCAGACCGTGTCGCTCGCCCAGGCCGACCGTTGCCTGGCGAGCAGGTCCGCGCCGCGCGCCAGGTGGTTGGCCCAAATCATCTGCTGCACCCACGGCATCGACTCGCCGTTAATCAGCGTGGACGGCACGACGGCGCTGGTCAGCCAGTTGGCGCCCGCCGGCGCGGTGGTATCGATGCTCTGCGCGAGGGCGAGGGCGCCCCCGCTGATCTCGCCGGCGCCCTGCGTGAGGAAGTCGGCCGAGCCGGTGAGGGTCAGGTTCTGCACATCAATCGCCGAATACTCGAGGACCGCCTTCAGCGCGTTCGGCGTGAGCGTCGGATTGGCCTGCAGCACGAGCGCCGCCATGCCGCTCACCACGCCGGCCGCCATACTGGTGCCGTTCAGGCGCATGTAATTGCCGGTGTTGCCCTTGGCTTCTTCGCCCGTCCGCAGCGTGCTTCCGAGCGCCGCCACCGACAAGAGGTTCTGGCCGGGCGCCGAAAAGTCCGGCTTCGCGAACCCGTCATAGGCCGTCGGGCCGCGCGAGCTGAACAACGCGATCTGGTCATCGTCGCGCGTGGCCGTGTTGTGCGTCCGCACCGCGCCGATGGAAAACGCCGACGGCGCATTGCCCGGCGACACGATGCCGCCGTAGCCCGGCTGGCCGGTCCGCGGATTGAGGCCGAGGTTGCCCGCCGAGACGACCACCACCAGGCCCGAGCGCACGGCGCTTTCGACCGCCTGCACCAGCGGGTCGGTGGCCGCGTGTTCATAGATGGGATGGCCCAACGAGAGGTTCAGCACCTGAATGTTGAGCAGGTTCTTATTGACGACCGCGAACTCAACCGCCCGCAACACGGCGTCCGCGCTGCCTTGCCCCAAGCCATCCAGTACTTTCAAGCCGACGAGGCGCGCGGAGGGGTCGACGCCGACGTAGCGGCTGGCGGCCAGCCCCGCCACGTGCGTGCCATGGCCGTAGGCATCCGACGGCGTCGCGGCCTGCACATCGCCCTGCGTGAAGTCGTAGAACGCGGTGATGCGGTCGCCGAAATCAGGCCCCGGCTCGATGCCCGAGTCGATAATCGCGATGCCCATCGACCCGTTGACGGGCGCCTGAGTGCGAAGCGCCTCGTAGTTGTCGCCCAGCAGCGTTTGGAGCAGCGGCGCCTGCAAGGCCGCGGCGGCCTGGCCTTCCGCGTCGCGCGGCGCCACCACATCGGCGGCGACCGGGGCGGGCGTGGCGTCCGGCGTGACCGCGGGTGCCGCGGCCGGATCCGGGGTCGGGACTGGAGTGGAGACCGGCGGCGTCGCGAGCGGATCGGCGACCTGCGTCGTCATGACCCGCGCGTTGACGGACACCGACAGCGTCGAGTCGAAGCTCGCCAGCGTTTCCAAGTCGGTGCACGACACCGTCGCGCCGACGGCGTTGATGATCGGGTATTCGCCGTTAAGCCGATCGCCATGCGTGGTCAGTGAGGCGCGCAGCCCGGCGCGATAGCCCGGCTTCGTGCGGATAATCACCGACGGCGGCGTCACACATCCGCCCGCCACCGTTTGACGCAGCGAGCCGTCGAGTTTGGCAAACGCCTGTTTGTCGTTCCAGGTCTTCGGCGCACGCAGCGCCGCGGTCGCCGGCGCGGTGACGGGGGCCGGCGCGACTTGCGCGACGGTGGCCGAACCCTGCAGCACCAGATCCACGTGCGACGTGCTCGTCTTGGTCACCGTCAGGTCCAGCAGCGTCACGTCGCCTTGGCGCTGCACGATGCGCCGCGGGAACAACGTATCGAAGCGCAAATCGGAGCCGTTGAGCTCCGTGTAATTGGCGTAGGTCGTTTGGATCAGCGTGCCGTCGCCCAGGCGGGTTTCGACATGCTCGGCCTGGTGCCTGGCGCTCAGCGTCGCCTTCACCGTGGCGTCCGCGACTCCCGGCACCGGGAACGTGACGACCGTCCGGCCGCCCATCCCGGAGAAATGCGTCTGCGCGCCGGCGGCCGCCGCGGCCTTCACCAACGCGACCGGGCCCGTCCACAACGCAATGAGGCGCGGGTTGAGCGCGGCCGTGGCCGACGTCGAGCCGATGCC
>DASZJU010000110.1:0-6760 GCA_035947815.1 Reyranella sp. | reverse complement strand
GGCGGATCGGGGATCAGGCGCATCAGCGACAGCGCCGTCATGCTCTTGCCGCAGCCCGATTCGCCCACGATCGCCAGCGTCTCGCCGGCAGCGACCTGGAAGTCGACGTTATCGACCGCCTTGACGATGCCCTGCCGCGTGTAGAACCACGTGCCGAGGTCCTTGACCTCGAGAAGCGCGCTCATGAACGCTAACCTCAGGATCGCTGGCGGGGGTCGAGAACGTCGCGCAGCGCGTCGCCCAAAAGATTGGTGCCGAAGACGGCGAGGCTGATGGCGACGCCGGGGAAGATCACCAGCCAGGGCGCGGTGCGCACGTACTCGGCGGCCGATTCCGACAGCATGCGACCCCACGAAGGATAGGGTTCGGGAATACCGAGGCCGAGGAAGGAAAGCGCCGCCTCGACCAGGATGGCCGAGCCGAGTTGCGCCGTTCCGAGCACGATCAGCGGCGCTAGGGTGTTGGGCAGCACATGGCGCACGGCGATGCGCACCTCGCCCATGCCGACGGCGCGCGCCGCCTCGACGAAGGGTTGTTCGCGCAACGAGAGCGTGCTCGAGCGCACGACGCGGGCCACGGTCGGCACCAGCGGGATGGCGATGGCGATGATGGTATTCTCGAGCGACGGGCCGAGCGCAGCGGCCATGACCAGCGCCATCACCAGGAGCGGCAGCGACTGCATGATGTCCATCAGGCGCTGGGTGATGAGATCGACGGTGCCGCCGAGGTAGCCGCTCATCAGGCCGATCGAAACGCCCAAGATGCCGCCCGTCAGGGTGGCGCCGAGGCCGACGGTGAGCGAAATGCGCGCGCCGAAGACGATGCGGCTGAACATGTCGCGGCCCATGAAGTCGGCGCCCAGCCAGAAGACGCTGCCGGGACGGGCCAGCGAGGCCTTGGCGTCGGTCGTCGTCGGATCCATCGGCGCGATGAAAGGCGCGAACACGGCGGTCAGCACGAAGACCAGCACGATCACCGCACCGACCGCGCCCAGCGGATAACGGCGCGCGAAGAACAGGATACGGCTCCACCATCCGGTAATATTGGCGCCGGCGCGGGCCAGTTCGGCGTCGTGGTTGATGATGGCCATGGTCGCCTCACTCCGCGAACTTGATGCGGGGGTCGAGGGCCATGTAGGCCATGTCGACCAGGAAATTGACCGTGACCACCACGAAGGCGATCAGCATCACAAGGTTCTGCACGATCGGGTAGTCGCGCCAGCGGATCGCCTCGACCAGGAAGCGGGCGACGCCCGGGATATTGAACACGGTTTCGGTGACGATCAGGCCGCCGACCAGGAAGGCCGCCTCGATGCCGATGACGGTGACCACGGGCAGCAGCGCATTGCGCAGCGCGTGGTCGTAGTTCACCGAGAACTGCGACGCGCCCTTGGAGCGCGCCGTGCGGATATAGTCCTGGCGCATGACCTCGAGCATGGACGATCGGGTGAGCCGCATGATCAGCGCCGAGCTGCGGAACCCGACCACGGCCGCCGGAATGGCCAGCAGCCCGAATTCCTGCAGCAGGCCGCGCGGCTCATTGCTGTAGATCGGAATCGTGCCGAACCAGTTCACGGCCGCCATCAGTACCAGCAGCCCGAGCCAGAACGAGGGCAACGACAGGCCGCTGAGACTGAGCACGCGCAGGAAGTAGTCGAGCGGCGTGTTCTGCCGCACCGCGCTGATGACGCCGAACGGCACGCCGATCAGGATGGCGAAGAACAGCGCCATGCCCGCCAGCTTGGCGCTGATCGGGATGCGCGGCGCGATCTCCTCGATGGCCGGCCGCTCCGAGACATAGGCGAAGCCGAGATCGCCGCGCGACAGGCCGCCGATCCATTGGCCGTACTGCTCGATGATCGGCCGGTCGAGGCCGAGCTCGTGCGTGATCTTGGCCTTCTCCTTGGTATCGGCGATGCCGGCGGCATCGACCAGGATGTCGGCGATGTTGCCCGGCACCAGGCGCAACATCACAAAGATCAGGATCGACATCCCGAACAGCGTGAGCGCCATCAACAACAAGCGTCGGACGAGATAAGCGCCCATCGGTGTCGCCCTTCAGTTGCCTCCCCACGTCTTACGTGGGGAGATGTCCGCGAAGGCGCCTGTGAAGGCGCTGAAGCGGACGGAGGGGTCATGCTCTGCTGGCGAAAAATTCATGACCCCTCCGTCGCCTCAGCGGCTTGGTTACAAGCCGCGAGACGGCGACACCTCCCCACTTCGTGGGGAGGGTAGAGAAGATCGCAACAGGCGCCCATCGTCCTACCTGTCGAGCCAGACGTCTTCGAAACGCCAGCCGTTGTAGATGCTGTTGGTCTGCAGCACGAGGCCCTTCATCTGCGGCGTCCAGCAGGTGTTGGCGACGTTGTAGCCCAGGATCGGCCGCGCCGCGTCGTCGGCCAGCTTCTTTTCGATTTCCCACACCAGCTTCTTGCGCTTGTCGCGGTCGGGCTCGGCCGACTGCTGGTCGATCAGCTTGTCGACCTCGGGATTCTTGTAGCCCGTGTAGTTGCGGTCCGACGTCGAATAGTAGTTTTCGTAGAAATTGACGTCGGGATCGTCGACGCCCACGCCGGTGAGGTTCATGCCGACCTGGTAGTCCTTGCGCTGGACCTTGCTGTACCAGACGGTCGTGTCGATCGGGTCGAGTTCACCCTCGATGTAGATCTTCTTGAGCTGATCGATCAGGATCACCGCCGGGTCGCGATAGATGGCGATGTTGCGCGTCGCCACCTTGATCTTGAGCGGCTTCTCGGGACCGTAGCCCAGGCCCTCCATGATCTTGCGCGCCTCGGCACGGTTCTTCTCAATGTCCGGCGAATGGCCGAGCAGACTCGGCAACATGTCCTTGGGCATGCCCCAGAAGCCTTCCGGTGGCGGCAGCATGACCGCGCCGTCAAGGTCGTGGCCCTGGCTCAGGATGTCGGCGAAAGCCCGGTTGTCGAGCGCCAGCACCATGGCGCGACGGATCTGCGCATTGTCGAACGGCGGCTTGTCGCGATTGACCAGGATGTTGGAATTGACGTTGGTCGGTCGCGCCTCGCACACCGCATCGGGCTTCTGCGCCTTGACGTCCTTGAGCAGCGGGAAGGTGACGTCCGAATCGAACGTCATGTCGTACGTGCCGGCACCGAAGCCCAGCATGCGCGTGCTGCGGTTGGGCACGATGGCCCAGTCGATGGCGTCGAGATAGGGCCGGCCCTTCTTCCAGTAGTCAGGATTGCGTACCAGCTTGATCGATTCGTTGCGTTTGAACTCGACGACCTTGAAGGGGCCGGTGCCGATCGGCTTGGAGCGCATGTCGCGGCCCGGCACGTGGCAGGAATAGACCGGCGAGTAACCACCCGCGAGCATCGACAGGAACGAGGGCTGCGGCCGGCCGAGGGTGAAGGTCACCTCGTTGTCGCCGTTGGTCGTGATGTCCTTGAGGTTGGTGTACCAGATCCTGCGCGGGCTCTTGCGGATGATGTCGAGCTTCTCGTCGCCCTTGCCCATCAGCGCGTCCCAGGTGCACTTCACGTCGGCGCTGGTGAAGGGCTTGCCGTCGTGCCACTTGACGCCCTGACGCAGCTTGAAGGTGAGCCTGGTCTTGTCGTCGTTCCACGCCCAGCTCTCGGCCAGGTCGGGCACGATGTGGTCGGGGCTGTTGACCTTCTCATTGGGATCGAACAGCACGAGGTTGTTGAACACCGCCATGAAAGGCTGGTTGACCGAGATCGTCGATTCCTCGTGGATCGAGGCGCTGGGCGGGTTGTCGCGATGGGAGATTTTCAGCGTGCCACCCTGCTTCTGCGCATAGCTCGGCGCCGCCGCCATCATGAAGGCAACGAAAATCCCGGCCGCAACAGCCAAGCGTGTACGCATAAACAACTCCTCCCAGACGCAGCACCGTTACCGGCGCATTGTTCTTCCCCTTGCCCGCGAGGCTAGCACATCGTCTGCAATGGCCAAGGGGTAATGCGACAGTCTAGCTCGGTATGCGAGCCGCAGGGCCTTTCAGCTCGATCTGGTTTCCTTCCGGGTCGTGGAAATAGACCGAAGGACCGGTGCCTTCCGCACCGTAACGCTCGACGGTTTCGCCGACCGATATGCCGAACGGTGCCAGCCGAGTGACGATGGCGTCACGGTCGAACGGTTCGACGCGGAAGCAAAGGTGATCCATGTTGGGCCCATCCGGGACGCGCTCGGCAGGGACCAGATCGAGCAGCGAGGCGCCGGCGCGCAGTTGAACCAGGCTGATCCGGTCCAGGCGGCGCTCGACCTTGAAACCGAGCGCCTGCTCGTAGAAACGCACCATGGCCGGCTGGTCGCGGACCCGGAGCACGACATGGTCGATTCGTTCGACATGGAAAGTCATGGCGTCTAGCTTAGCCGTTGTGCGAACAGGGCGAAAGCCAGGGGAGGAAAAATGGCCATCGCAACCAACACCGCCAAGGCGCGACTGAAGAGGAACCAATTGGCCATCGGCATCGGTGTCCGGCTGGTGCGCAATGTCGACATCATCAAGGTGATGAAGGCGGCGGGCTTCGACTGGCTGTTCCTCGACCTCGAGCACGGCGCGATGTCGATCCAGACCGCCTGCGAGATTTCGACAGCCGCGCAGGATTCCGGCATCGCGCCGATCGTGCGCGTGCCCTATGGCGAACTGGCGATGGCGACGCGCGTGCTGGACGGCGGCGCGCTGGGCATCGTGATCCCCCATGTCGACACCGCCGAGGAGGCCAAGGAAATCGCCGACCGCCTGCGCTATCCGCCGCGCGGCCACCGGTCGGTGGGTGGCGGGCAGGCCCAGTTCGACTACGCCCCGATGAAGATGGCCGACATGACCAAGCGCAGCGACGACAACACGCTGATCACCGTGATGATCGAGACGCCCAAGGCGGTGCGCAACGCCGAGGCGATCGCGGCGGTGCCGGGCATCGACAGCCTGCTGGTCGGCTCCAGCGACCTGTCGATGGAAATGGGCATTCCCGGCGAGAACGGCCATCCCAGGATCCAGGAGGCCGTCGACAAGGTCATCGCCGCCTGCAAGAAGCATGGCAAATGGCCGGGCATGGGCGGCGCCTACAGCGAGGAGCTGCTGCAGCTCTACATCGGCAAGGGCGTGAAGCTGCTGCTGGCCGGCAACGATCTGCCCATGCTCACCAACGCGGCCCGCACGCACCAGGGGAAGGTGCGGGCGTTCCAGAAGGTGCGGGCGAAACCGAAGAAAAAGTAGCCTTGCCATCTGCCGATGCTCTGCTCGTGAGTGTCGGCAGGCATACGCCACAACATTGCTCAGTTCTGTCAAGAGCCAAGCGTTATCGCCGGGCAGAATAATACTTGCGTACCGGCATAGAGGGCGCGGGAGAGCGCCGAACACCATGAATGGTGTCATGGTCTCCCGTTATGATAGCAGAATGCTAGCAGAGCCTTTCCTCCCCCGTCATACGGGGGAGGTGGCCCGCAGGGCCGGAGGGGGAAGGCCGCAGTAGTGTGGCCGGCAGATTTCAGATCATCAAATTTCAGAAATCGCCTGTGCGGCTCTCCCCCTCCCTACCCTCCCCCGTATGACGGGGGAGGAACAGAGATTTCGGGAGGAGTCTCAGGGCGCTTCGTCGACGATGACCAGATTGCCGACGGAACTCTTGTGCCTCAGTGAGATGATCTTCTGATACGCCGGCGACTTGTACCAGCCCTCGGCGTCGGCCCGTGACGGGAACTCGATGATCACCAGTCGTGAATGCGGCCACTCGCCCTCGAGAACGGTGAGGTTGCCGCCGCGCGCCACAAAGCGGCCGTCGAACGGTGCCACTGTTTCCGGCACGGCCTTGCGATATTCATCGAACATCGCCCGATCCTTGATCGTCTCGGCGGCAATCACGTAGGCCTTCATTGCAGGTCCCTCCTGAATGGGACTCACCTTTTCCCTTCGATCTCGATCTCGATCAAGTGCGGCTTGCCCGACCTGAAGGCGGCCGCCACAGCACCCTGGATGTCCTTGGCCTTCGCGACATGCGTGCCGGCCACGCCCATGCCCTTGGCGAGATCGACGAAACCCAGCACCGGCCCCGTCAGATCCATGTGCATGTAGGGCTTGTTAGACTTCACGTCGAAGCGTTGGCGGTAGGCGTCGATATTGTGCTTGAGCACGCGGTATTCGCGGTTGGCCAGGATCACGAACACGATCGGCAGATCGTGGTGCGCGGCCGTCCACAGCGCCTGGATGGAATACATCGACGAGCCGTCGCCCGACAGGCAGAGGATCGGCCGCTTGGGCTCGGCGACCGCGACGCCGATGGCGCCCGCCACGCCCTGGCCGATGCCGCCACCGCGGCCGCTGTAGTAGTCGCCCGGCTCGGCGAAGGTGAAGGTCTTGAACAGGTCGAGATTGGCGGTGATGGTCTCGTCGACCACGACGACGTTGTCGGGTGCGCCGATCCTGATCTCGGCCATGGCACGCGCCATCGAGGTCGGCGTGCGCGACCAGGCCTTTTCGACACGGGCCTTCTGCGCCGCGTCATCCGCTTGCTTCTGCGTCCTGAACTTTTCCTGGCGCGCTCTGGCCTCTGCGCCATTGACGCCGGTCGTCGTCTGCCACAGCGCCTCGAGGGCTGAATCGACATCGGCGACGACGCCGGCATCGACGGCGAAGTTGTAGGCCAGACGCGACGGCGCCGGTTCGATCTGCAGCACCTTGCATCCCTTGGGGAACGGCGAGCCGGGCGCGTACCAGACTTCCTCGAAGAACGGGCCGCCCACCATCAGCACCAGGTCGTTGT
>DASZJU010000109.1:0-13357 GCA_035947815.1 Reyranella sp. | reverse complement strand
GTAATAAAATTTCACACTTTGGCTAAAAGGGTATTCCGTGGCCGAGAAGATGCTGAAGTTCGTGGGCACACCCCAGGCCATGCCGGACAAGCGGCCGCCGGCCGAGCGGCGCCGCGACTTCGACGAGATCTATGCCAACTACGCCCGCGAGAAAGCCGCCGAGCAGTCGGCGCGCTGCTCGCAATGCGGCGTGCCGTTCTGTCAGATCCATTGCCCATTGCACAACAACATCCCGGACTGGCTGAAACTCACCGCCGAGGGCCGGATCGAGGAAGCCTACGAGCTTTCCTCGGCAACCAACAACTTCCCAGAGATCTGCGGCCGCATCTGCCCGCAGGACCGGCTGTGCGAAGGCAACTGCGTGATCGAGAAGGGCTTCGAGGCGGTCACCATCGGCTCGGTCGAGAAGTTCATCACCGACACCGCCTGGGCCCAGGGCTGGGTGAAGCCGATCCAGCCCCGGCGCGAGCGCCGCGAGAGCGTCGGCATCGTGGGCGCAGGTCCGGCGGGCCTGGCTGCCGCCGAGCAACTGCGCCGCAAGGGCTACCAGGTCGCAATCTACGATCGCTACGACCGGGTGGGCGGCCTGCTGATCTACGGCATCCCCAACTTCAAGCTCGAGAAGGAGGTCGTGCAGCGCCGCGAGAAGCTGTTGCGCTCCTCGAAGGTCACCTTCCATCTCGAGTGCGAGGTCGGCCGCGACGTCTCGCTGGCCGAGCTGCGCTCCCGCCACGACGCCGTGCTGATGGCCTCGGGCGTCTACAAGGCGCGCGACATCGCCGCTCCCGGCGTCGGCCTGCCCGGCATCACGGCGGCCCTCGACTATCTCACCGCCTCCAACCGCAGTGGGCTGGGCGATGCGGTGCCCGCCTTCGACTCGGGCGCGCTCGATGCCAAGGGCAAGCACGTCGTGGTGGTCGGCGGCGGCGATACGGCGATGGATTGCGTGCGCACCGCCGTGCGCCAGGGGGCGAAGTCGGTGAAGTGCCTCTATCGCCGCGATCGCACCAACATGCCGGGCTCGCAACGCGAGGTGAAGCACGCCGAGGAGGAAGGCGTCGAGTTCGTCTGGCTCTCCGCGCCGCAGGCATTCCTGGGCAAGGAGAAGGTGAGCCATGTGCGCTCCGTGCGCATCCATCTCGGCATGCCCGATTCGACCGGCCGGCAGACGCCGCAGGAGATCCCCAACAGCCACGTCAACATCGAGGCCGATCTGGTGCTGAAGGCGCTGGGCTTCGATCCCGAGGACTTGCCGGCGATGCTCGACACGCCCGATCTCGGTGTCACCGGCTGGGGCACGATCAAGATCGACTGGAAGAGCATGATGACCAGCCTCGACGGCGTGTTCGCCGCCGGCGACATCGTGCGCGGCGCCTCGCTGGTGGTGTGGGCGGTGCGCGACGGCCGCGACGCCGCCGAGCGCATCCACACCTATTTGGTAACCAAGGCGCTGGCCAACCAGCTCGTCGCGGCGGAGTGAACGCCATGCTGACGCTTTACGACTTCATGGGATCGGGCAACGGCTACAAGGTCCGCCTGCTGCTGGCGCAGCTCGGCCTGCCTTACAAGCTGGTCGAGTGCGACATCCTGAAAGGCGAGACGCGCACGCCGGAATTTCTGGCCAAGAATCCCAACGGACGGATTCCGGCGCTGCAGCTCGACGACGGAACGTACCTCGCCGAATCGGACGCGATCCTGTGGTACCTGGCCGAGGGCACGAAGTTCGCGCCGGCCGACCGGCTCCAGCGCGCGCAAACGCTGCAATGGATGTTCTTCGAGCAGTACAGCCACGAGCCCTTCATCGCGACGGTGCGCTTCTGGCGCCACTTCTTCGACAAGCTGACGCCGCTGCAGGAGCTCGAGCTGCCGGGACGGATGGAGAAGGGTTACGCCGCCCTTGGCGTCATGGAGAAGCATCTCGGCCGTCACGAGTACTTCGTCGGCGAGCGCTACGGTCTCGCCGACATCGCGCTCTATGGCTACACGCACGTCGCGGCCGAGGGCAGTTTCGACCTCGACCCCTATCCGCACGTCTGCGCCTGGCTGGCCCGCGTCGCGGCGCAGCCCGGTCACGTCACGATCGATCACAAGAACTGAAAGGGAGAAAGCCATGCCGATGATCAACGTCCAGATGTTCGAGGGCCGCACGCCTGAGCAGCGCCGCAAGCTGGCGAAGGAACTCACCGAGGGCACCTGCCGCGCGCTCGGCTGCACGCCCGACGCGGTGCAGATCATCCTGACCGACATCAAGAAAGAGAACTGGGCCGAGGCCGGGAAGCTGTTTTCGGATTAGCCCCCTCCGTCATCCCGAGCGGAGCGCAGCGAAGTCGAGGGACCTGTTCAGAGAAAGACGAGGTCCCTCCACTGCGCTTCGCTCCGGTCGGGATGACGGGTGGTGAAAGGTATCGATTCATGTCCGCACAAGATTTCGTCCGCGACTACCACGCCGGCACCGCGCGCCTCACCGCCGCCTACGGCTACAATCCCGCCCAGGAGATCGACTCCTGCGGCGTCGGCCTGGTCGTGGCGCTGGACGGCAAGCGCCGCCGCGACGTGGTGATGGCCGGCATCGATGCGCTGAAAGCCGTATGGCATCGCGGCGCCGTCGATGCCGACGGCAAGACCGGCGATGGCGCCGGCCTCCATGTCGAGATTCCGCAGGACTTCTTCCGCGATCACGTGCGCGATTCGAGCGGCGAGACCCCGCAGACGGGCCGCATCGCCGTCGGCATGGTGTTCCTGCCGCGCACCGATCTTTTGGCCCAGGAGCGCTGCCGCACCATCGTCGAGACCGAGATCCTGCGCTTCGGCCACACCATCCTGGGCTGGCGCCAGGTGCCGGTCGACATCTCGGTGATCGGCGAGAAGGCCAACGCCACGCGGCCCGAGATCGAGCAGATCCTGATCGGCCGCGGCGATCCAAAGCTCGACAACCGCGAGTTCGAGAAGCAGCTCTATATCCTGCGCCGGCGCATGGAGAAGGCGGCGATCGCCGACAACATCGCCGAGTTCTACGTCTGCTCGCTCAGCTGCCGCTCGGTCGTCTACAAGGGCATGTTCCTGGCCGAGCATCTGTCGGCCTTCTATCCCGACCTGCTGGACGAACGCTTCACCTCGCGCTTCGCCATCTTCCACCAGCGCTATTCGACCAACACCTTCCCGCAATGGAAGCTGGCGCAGCCCTTCCGCGTGCTGGCCCACAACGGCGAGATCAACACGCTGCTGGGCAACGTCAACTGGATGAAGAGCCACGAGGCGCGGCTCGAGCATGACGGCTTCGGCCGGGCGATCGAGGACCTGAAGCCGATCATCCAGCCCGACGCCTCGGACTCCTCGGCGCTCGACAACGTCTTCGAGCTGCTGGTGCGCGGCCATCGCAACCTGCCGATGGTCAAGGCGATGATGATCCCCGAGGCCTTGGGCTCGAACCCCAACGTGCCGGCCAAGCATCGCGCCATGTACCACTACGTGAACGGCGTCATGGAGCCGTGGGACGGCCCGGCCGCCATCGCCGCCGTCGCCGGCAAGTGGGCGCTGGTCGGGCTCGACCGCAACGGGCTCAGGCCGATGCGCTACGTGCGCACCTCGGACGAGCTATTAATCGCCGGTTCCGAGGCCGGCATGGTGCCGCAGGACGAAGGCAAGATCGTCGAGAAGGGCCGCCTGGGTCCCGGCGAGATGCTGGCCGTCGATATGGACCAGCCGCTGCTCTACAAGGACCGCGAGCTCAAGGACATGCTGGCGGAGACGCACGACTACGCCAGCTGGACGACGCGCACCGTCGAGCTCGACTCGTTGATTAGGCAGGAAACCCCGGCGACCGAGCATTTCCAGCCGGACGAATTGCGCCGCCGGCAGTTCTCCTCCGGCTGGTCGATCGAGGATCTCGAGATGATCCTCCATCCGATGGTCGAAGACGGCAAGGAAGCCGTGGGCTCGATGGGCGACGACGCGCCACTCGCGGTGCTGAGCGACACCTATCGCGGCATGCACCATTACTTCCGGCAGAATTTCAGCCAGGTCACCAACCCGCCGATCGACTCCCTGCGCGAGCGCAACGTCATGACCCTGCGCACGCGGCTCGGCAATCTGGGCAATATCCTCGACGAGAGTCCCGAGCAGAGCGAGATGTTGTCGCTGCAGTCGCCCATCGTGCTCAACGCCGAGTTCGAGGCAATGCGCAAGTACATGGGCGAGTCGGCCGCGCGCATCGACTGCACGTTCGATCCCAAAGGCGGGCTCGACGCCATGCGCCAGGCCTTCGAGCGCATCTGCCACGAGGCCGAGGAAGCGGTGCGGCGCGGCTGCCTGCACATCGTGCTGACCGACGCCAATGTCGATGCCGAGCGGGCCGCGTTGCCGATGATCCTGGCGGCGGGCTGCGTGCACTCCTACCTGGTGCGCCAGTCGCTGCGCACCTTCACCTCGCTCAATGTGCGTTCGGGCGAGTGCCTCGACGTGCATTATGCCGCCGTCATCATCGGCGTCGGCGCCACCACGGTGAACCCCTATCTCGCCGAGGAGACCATCGCCGCCCGCCACAACCGCGGCCTGTTCGGCAAGCTGTCGCTCGGCCAGTGCCTGGCCAACTACAAGAAGGCGCTGGACGAAGGTTTGCTGAAGGTGATGTCCAAGATGGGCATCTCGGTTCTGTCGTCGTATCGCGGCGGCTGCAACTTCGAGGCGGTGGGCCTGTCGCGCTCGCTGGTCGCCGAGTTCTTCCCCGGCATGCCGTCGCGCATCTCCGGCATCGGCCTGCGCGGCGTGCAGGAGAAGATCGCCGAGCAGCACATCCGCGCCTTCGACGAGGACGTGGTCGCCCTGCCGATCGGCGGCTTCTACAAGACGCGGCTGGGCGGCGACCGGCACAATTTCGAGGGCAACCTCATCCACATGCTGCAGGATGCGGTCGCCACCGAATCTTACGCCAAGTACCGCAAGTACAGCGAACAGATCCGCCGCCTGCCGCCTATAAACCTGCGCGACCTTCTGGACTTCAAGACCGACCGCGCTTCCGTCGCCATCGACGAGGTCGAATCGATCACCGAACTGCGCAAGCGCCTGGTCGCGCCGGGCATCTCGCTGGGTGCGCTCGGACCGGAAGCGCACGAGACCCTGTCGATCGCCATGAACCGGATCGGCGCCAAGTCCGATTCGGGCGAAGGCGGCGAGGATCCGGCGCGCTACAAGGCGCGCGCCAACGGCGACAACGCCTCGTCGGCCATCAAGCAGGTGGCGTCGGGCCGTTTCGGCGTCACGGCGGAGTATCTCAACAACTGCCGCGAGCTCGAGATCAAGGTCGCCCAAGGCGCCAAGCCGGGCGAAGGCGGCCAATTGCCCGGCGTCAAGGTGAGCGAGATGATCGCCCGCCTGCGCCATTCGACGCCCGGCGTCAGCCTGATCAGCCCGCCGCCGCATCACGACATCTATTCGATCGAGGACCTGGCGCAGCTCATCTACGACCTGAAGCAGATCAATCCCGAGGCGCGGGTGACGGTGAAGCTGGTCGCCCGCTCGGGCATCGGCACCATCGCGGCCGGCGTCGCCAAGGCCAAGGCCGATGTGATCCTGATATCGGGCCATAGCGGCGGCACCGGCGCCTCGCCGCAAACCAGCATCAAGTATGCCGGCATCCCGTGGGAGATGGGCCTGTCGGAGACGCACCAGGTGCTGACGCTCAATCGCCTGCGCGAAAAGGTGCTGCTGCGCACCGACGGCGGCATCAAGACCGGCCGCGACGTGGTGATCGCCGCCATGCTGGGCGCCGAGGAATACGGCATCGGCACGGCTTCGCTGGTCGCCATGGGCTGCATCATGGTGCGGCAGTGCCATTCCAACACGTGTCCGGTGGGCGTGTGCACACAGGACCCCAAGCTCCGCGCCAAGTTCGAGGGCACGCCGGAGAAGGTCGTCAATCTCTTCAGCTTCATCGCCGAGGAGGTGCGCGAGATCCTGGCCCAGCTCGGTTACCGCTCGCTGCTCGAGATCGTCGGCCGCTCCGACCTTTTGCGGCAGGTGAGCCGCGGCGCACGTTACCTCGACGACCTCGACCTCAACGCCCTGCTGACCCGGCCCGACGGCGGCCGCGAGGCGGCGCACTGCACGGTCAAGGGCCGCAACGAGGTGCCCGACACGCTCGATGCCCAGATGATCCGCGACGCCCAGCCGCTGTTTACGCATCGCGAGAAGATGCAGCTGCAGTACAGCGTGCGGAACACCCATCGCGCCGTGGGCACGCGGCTTTCCGCCATGATCACCCGCAAGTACGGCATGGCGGGGTTGCAGCCCGACACCGTGACCGTGCGCTTGCGCGGCACCGCCGGCCAGTCGCTCGGCGCCTTCGCGGTGCGCGGCATCAAGCTCGAAGTGTTCGGCGACGCCAACGACTATGTCGGCAAGGGCTTGAGCGGCGGCACCATCGTCGTGAAGCCCACCGTGTCGAGCACGCTGGTGCCTGAGCGGAACGCCATCATCGGCAACACGGTCCTCTACGGCGCCACCGCCGGCAAGCTGTTCGCGTGTGGCAGCGCCGGCGAGCGCTTCGCCGTCAGAAACTCCGGCGCCGATACGGTGGTCGAGGGCGTAGGCTCCAACGGCTGCGAATACATGACCGGCGGAACCGCGGTGATCCTGGGCTCGCTCGGCGTCAACTTCGCCGCCGGCATGACCGGCGGCATGGCCTTCGTCTACGACCCGGAGGATCTGTTCACGCTCAAGGTCAACCCCGAGACCGTGACCTTCCAGAGGATCGATCATCCGCATTGGGAAGCGGTGCTCAAGACACTGATCGAGGAGCATGTCGCCGAAACCAAATCGCCGTTGGGCGCGCGCCTGCTCAACGACTGGAATCGCTGTCTCGATCGTTTCTGGCAGGTCGTCCCCAAGGAGATGCTGTCGCGCCTGCCGCAGCCGCTGTCGGCGGCCGAAGCCAAGCGCGCCTGATGTCATCCGGACCGCGGGCGTCCCGCCCGCTCATGATTCATGAGGCGGGCGAGACACCCGCGGTCCGCATGAACGTCGCGTGGCTGCAGCTTGGCGCCACGGTCGTGCTGTTCGGCCTGACTTGGCCGGCCATCAAGATCGGTCTCGCGGCCAGCACGCCGGTCTGGCTGGCCGCCGCGCGGGCGACCCTGTCGGCGCTCAGTGCCTTCGCGCTGCTGGCAGCGCTCCGTCGCCTGGCATGGCCCGGCCGCGCCGACTGGCCGATCGTGCTGTCGGTCGGCGCCTTCCAGCTCACCTTGTTCTTCGCCTTCGCCAATCTCGGCGTGCAGAGCGTGCCGCCGGGCCGCTCGGGCGTGCTCGCCTACACCACCATGCTGTGGATGGTGCCGCTCTCGCTGCTGGTCGGCGAAAGGGTCGGCTGGCGCGGCGTCGCCGGCGCCCTGCTCGGCCTTTTAGGCATCGTCGTGCTGATCGATCCCTGGCGCTTCGACTGGAGCGATCGCGCCGTCGTCGAGGGACATGCCTGGCTCCTGTTGGCGGGCTTCAGCTGGGCGTTGGCCGTCCTGCACGCGCGCCGCCATCGCTGGCGCCTGCCGCCGCTCGACGTGCTGCCCTGGCAGATGTCGGTGGCGACGATCCTGCTCTGGATGCTTGCTCTCATTTTCGAGCCCAGGGGTTATCTCGATTTCAGCCAGCCCAATCTCTGGACCGCCCTGCTCTACATCGGCGTGTTCGCCGGCCCGACCGGGACGTGGGCTGCCGTTTCCGTGGCCCGCGCGCTGCCGCCGGTCACCGGCTCGCTCGGCATGCTGGGCACCCCGCTGCTGGGCATCGCCTCGTCGGTCGTGCTGGTGGGAGAATCGGTGACTTGGCCGCTGGTGCTGGGCACGATGCTGGTGATCGCGGGCATCGCGATCGTGATCGTGGAGAGAGCGAAATGAACTGGGGCAAGATGAGCCGTGCCGAACGCGACGCGGCCTACAACAACTCGGACGCGGTGAAGAACAGCACCGAGCTCAACGAAGCACGCATCAAGGCGTCGGCCGCATTCCGGCAAGCCCATTCGAAGCATCTCGACCTCAGCTATGGCCCCCGGGAGCGCAACACGTGGGACCTCTTCCCCGCCGCCGATGCCAACGCGCCCTGCATCGTCTTCATCCATGGCGGCTACTGGCAGCGCAACAGCAAGGACCAGTTCGCCAACCTGATTGCCGGACCTTTTGCCCGCGGCTGGGCGGCGGCGCTGCCGGGCTACACCTTGGCGCCGGATGCCTCGCTGACCGACATCGTGGCCGAGATCAACGCGGCGCTCGACTGGCTGGCGGCGCATGGCCGGGAGCACGGCATCAACGGCAAGGTCGTCCTGTCGGGCTGGTCGGCCGGCGGCCATCTGACGGCGGCCTGCCTCGGCCATGCCCGGGTGAGCGCGGGCCTCGCCGTCTCCGGCGTCTTCGAGTTGGGACCGATCCGCGACACCTACCTCGATGAAAAGCTCCACCTGACCGACAGCGAGATCGAGGCCCTGTCGCCCTTGCGCCTGCCCATGGTGAAAAAGCCGCTGGCCATCACCTACGGGACGGCGGAGTTGCCGCCCCTGGTCGCCGACAGCCGCCACCTCCACGCCAAGCGAGCCGCGGAGCACCTGTCGGGAGCCCTGATCCCGGTGGCGGGCGCCGACCATTTCACAATCACACACGAACTGCGCGATGCCGATGGCGAGCTGACCCGGCAGCTCATGCTGCTCGGCTGACCCCGTTTGGCACGTCTGTTGCGAGCCCCCAGGCAACAGACCGGGAGGCCCTCATGATCCAGCGTCGCCGTCTACTCGCGGGTGCGGGCTTTGCCGCCGCCAACCTCGCCGCTCCGTCCGTCCTGCGGGCCGAGCCGCGCACGGTCAAGATGGGCGCGCTGCGCCTCGTCCATTCGATGCCGCCCTATTTCTATGAGCGCTTCGCGCCATCGGACCTCAAGATCGAGATCATCGTGTTCGACAGCCCGACCGACGGCAAGAATGCCGTGGTCACCAAGTCGGTCGATTTCGGCACCTTCGGCATCGCCGCCGCCATTTTAGGCGGCGCCGTGGGCGAGCCCGTCGTCGTCGTGGGGGCGCTCTCCAACAAGGGCATGGGCGTCATCTCCAAGGCCGGCTCCGACATCAAGACCGTCAAGGACCTCAAGGGCAAGCGGGTCGGCATCTGGCCGGGCTCGACCCAGGAAGTCTTCATCATGGAGCGGCTGCGCATGGAGGGCCTGTCGATCAAGGACGTCACGGCTGTGCGCGTGCCGTTCGGCGAGATGCCCGCCATGCTGGCGCGCGGCGACGTCGACGCCTATGTCGGCGCCGAGCCCGGTCCCGCTTTGTCGATCACCTCGGGCGCGGGCCAGCTCGTCGAATATCCGTACAGCACGCCGATGGGCGGCCTGAACATGATCTTCGGCACGCACGAGGAAACCGTGGACAAGAACCCCGACCTCGTACGCACCATGCTGAAGACCCACAGCCAGGCCGTGGAGTTCATGATGGCCAACAAGCCGGTCGTGACCGACATGACGGTGCAGAAGCTCGGCGCCAACCGCGCCGCCGTCGACCAGGCGCTGGGCGCCAACAATGTCGAATATGTCTGGAAGCTCGACGCCACCGTCCAGGGCCAGGCCAAGACCTATGCCCAGCAGATGCTCGCGCTGAAGCAGATCCGCGCTTTGCCCAAGTTCGAGACCTTCCTCAATCCGAAGTTCTCCAACGAGATCGCCAACAGCTAGCTCCCATGACGATCGCGGACACGGGCATCGACACGGCGGCGGAGCCGGCGGCGACTTCCGCCGGCCGACTGAAGTCGCCGTGGCGTCGCGCCAAGCCCATCGTCCTCGCGCTGATCGTGCCGTTGCTGCTGCTGGCCTTCTGGCAGGTGGCGACAACGCAGCGCTGGACCTTGCTGATCCCGACGCCCTACGCGGTCGCCGAGTACATGGTCGATTTCGCCGTGGGCGGCATCTACGACGATGCCTACTCCGGGACCCTGCTCACCCATCTGCTGGCGTCGATGAGCCGGGTCTATGGCGGCTTCGCGCTGGCCGCTTTGTTCGCGTTGCCGATCGGCATCATGGTCGGCCGCATGCCGACGGCCCGCATGCTGCTCGATCCCTTCCTGCAGGTCATGCGGCCGATCCCGGTCACCGCCTGGCTGCCTTTGTCGATGATCCTGTTTGGGCTGGGCGCCAAGTCGGCCTTCGCATTGGTCTGTCTCGGCGCCTTCTATCCGATCCTGCTCAACACTGTGTTCGGCGTGCGCTCGGTCGATCCCAAGCTGTTCGAGGCGGCCTCGATGCTGGGCTGCCGCGGCAACGCGCAATTCTACAAGGTCGTGCTGCCGGCGGCGACGCCCGCCATCTTCACCGGCCTGCGGCTGGGCCTAGGGTTGGCCTGGTTCGTCATCGTGGTCGGCGAGATGACCGGCGTGCCGCAGGGCCTGGGCGCCGTCATCATGGACGGCCGCACGCTGTCCCGCACCGAGCTGGTGATCTGCGGCATGATCGTGATCGGCGTCGCGGGCTATCTCTCTGACCGGGTCGTCGTGCTGATCGGCAACCGGCTGCTGCGCTGGAGCCCCAACCATCATGGCTGAAACCGCAGGCCCCATCGTCGAGATCAGGCGGGTCTCAAAAATCTTCCAGCTGCAGGACCAGACGATCCACGCTCTCTCCGACGCCAGCCTCTCGATCCGCAAAGGCGAGTTCGTCTGCCTGATCGGCGCGTCGGGCTGTGGCAAGTCGACCCTGCTCAGGATCATGGCGGGCTTCGAGCAGCCCTCGTCCGGCGAGGCCCTGATGTGGGGCAAGCCGATCGCCGAGCCTGATCCCTCGCGCGGCATGGTGTTCCAGGACTACGCGCTGTTCCCGTGGCTGAGCGTGCGCGAAAACATCGCCTTTGGCCCCGCGGCGCGCGGCCTGGCAAGTTCACAAGTCAAGGAAACGGTCGACAAGTTCATCGAGCTTGTGGGCCTCGGCAAATTCGCCAACGCCTATCCGCATCAGCTCTCCGGCGGCATGAAGCAGCGGGTGGCGATCGCCCGCGTGCTCGCCAACGACGCCGAGCTGGTGCTGATGGACGAGCCGTTCGGCGCCCTCGACGCCATGACGCGCGAGCGCCTGCAGGACGAGCTGCTGGAAATCTGGCAGCGCACCAAGCTCACGGTGGTCTTCGTCACCCACTCCGTCGAGGAGGCGATTTTCCTCGCCAACCGCGTGGTGGTGATGACGCCCGGCCCCGGCCGCATCGAGAGCGACAATGCGCTCGACCTGCCGCGCCCGCGCGACGTCGCCAGCCCGGAATTCAATGCCATCCGCCGCGTGCTCGGCGCCAAGCTGCACAGCCATCATGCGAAGAAGGCGGCGTGACAATGCCTTTCCTCCCCTGCGCGGATTCCGCGCAGGGGAGGTGCCCGCGCAGCGGGCGGAGGGGTCAGAGGCCACAGAGTCGTTGCCCTTGACCCCTCCGTCGCCGTATGACGGCGACACCTCCCCTTCGCGGGATCCGCGACGGGGAGGAGATGAGAGGGCTAATGGCGAACAAGGTCTACAAGGATGCCAAGTCGGCGCTCGAGGGCGTGCTGCATGACGGCATGATGGTGATGTGCGGCGGCTTCGGGCTGGTCGGCATTCCCGACAAGCTGATCCACGCGGTGCGCGATTCGGGTGTAAAGAATCTGACCTGCGTCAGCAACAATGCCGGCATCGACGGCGAGGGGCTCGGCCTGCTGCTCGAGACCGGCCAAGTGAAAAAGATGATCAGTTCTTACGTCGGCGAGAACAAGACCTTCGCCAAGCTCTACCTCGAAGGCAAGCTCGAGATCGAGTTCAACCCGCAGGGCACCCTGGCCGAGCGTTGCCGCGCCGGCGGCGCGGGCATTCCCGCCTTCTACACCAAGACCGGCGTCGGCACCGAAGTCGCCAAAGGCAAGGAGACCAAGATCTTCGACGGCCATGAATATGTCATGGAGCGCGGCCTGGTCGGCGACCTGGCGCTGGTCAAGGCGTGGAAGGGCGACGCGTCGGGCAACCTCGTCTATCGCAAGGCGGCGCGAAACTTCAATCCGATGATGGCGACGGCGGCCAAGCTCTGCATCGCCGAGGTCGAGGAGCTCGTGCCGGTGGGCGCGATCGATCCCGACCACGTCCACACGCCCGGCATTTTCGTCAATCGCATCCTGTGCGGTGCGCCCTACGACAAGAAGATCGAGCAACGCACGATTCGCAAGGCTTGAGGAGAGAGAGCGATGGCCTGGACCCGCGATCAGATGGCGGCGCGCGCCGCCCAGGAACTGAAGGACGGCTACTACGTCAATCTCGGCATTGGCATTCCGACCCTGGTGTCGAACTACGTGCCGGAGGATGTCGACATAACGCTGCAGAGCGAGAACGGCATGCTGGGTGTCGGCCCCTTCCCGCTCGATAACGAGGTCGATCCCGACATCATCAACGCCGGCAAGCAGACCGTGACCGAGCTCAAGGGCACGTCCTATTTCTCCTCGGCCGACAGCTTCGCCATGGTGCGCGGCGGCCATATCGACCTCTCCATCCTGGGCGCCATGGAAGTGGCGGAGAACGGCGATCTCGCCAACTGGATGATCCCGGGCAAGATGGTGAAGGGCATGGGCGGCGCCATGGATCTTGTGGCCGGCGTGCGCAAGGTCATCGTCACCATGGAGCACGTCTCCAAGGACGGCGCGTCGAAGCTTTTGCAGGAATGCACCCTGCCGCTGACCGGCAAGCGGGTGGTCGACATGGTGATCTCCGAACTCGGTGTCTTCAGCGTCGACAAGACGGGCGATGGCGGCGTGACCCTGATCGAGCTCGCCGACGGCGTGACGGTCGACGAGGTCAAGGCCAAGACCAAGGCCAAGCTTTCGGTGGCACCCGGGTTGAAAGAGAAGGTCGCCTAGCCCCGTTGTCATCCTGAGCGAAGCGAAGGATCTCATGGCGATTGCGACCGGTGTGCTCGTCGAGACGGCATGAGGTCCTTTCCTTCGACTTCGCTCAGGACAGGCGCTTCGCTCAGGACGACAGAGTGGCCCATGGGGTTTCCGCCAGTTTCCGCCGGTTTCCGCCGCGTCGCGCCATCCTCGAAAAGGGCCCTATTTCCTAAGGATTCGGGGTTTCCGCCCTTTCCGCCCTTTCCGCCGCTCATTTTTCGTCTCCGGCGTCGGCGGCCAGCAAAGCCGGGTTGACCTCCCAGCGGCGCGCCGGCCGGCCGCCCTGCACGGAGAAGACGAGCATCTTGGGCCGCAGCGCGCCTGCGGCGCAGAGACGCTCGAGCACACCGTCGGTGCGGTGCGCGTCGAGGCTGCGGCCGAGCGCGTGGCGCCTCACATCCTCGCGCGAGACCTCGGTCGGGCGATTGGCCTTCAGCCAGCGCACC
>DASZJU010000108.1:0-4071 GCA_035947815.1 Reyranella sp. | reverse complement strand
GTCTCCCTTTTTAGACAGCCGTCACGTGCGGAACGCGGGCCTTGGCGAGCGCCGCATTGAGTGCCGCGATGTCGCCTTTCACAAGCGCCTCGAACCTCGCGACCTCGCTGTCGACCTTGTCCATGACTTCGCGCGACACCGCTTTCGTCTGCGAGGTCGGCGCCGCGTCGGCGGTCGTCGTCATGGCGATCATGTCGAACAGCGTGTCGTTGAGCCCCGCCGGGTTGCGCAGCACGTCGCGCACCGACTTGCGTTGCGGATCGACCATCACGCGCTCGATGTCCGAGAGTTTCTGGCCAATGGCGATGGCGCGGCGGCGCAGCGTGCGCTCCGACTTGCCGGCACGATCGGCCACTTCGCCGAGCTGCCGCTTCATCCGACGCAGCCGGTTGAGCGCCTGCTTCAGCTTCGACAGCGACGCCACAAGTTCCTTGTGCAGCGCGAACTGGGCGGCGTAGTCGGCAGGCGACGTGGGCAGGCGCGGGTCCTTGACTACGGTGAAGCTCGCCGTCTGGGTCTTGCCGCTGACTAAAAGATCGACGCTGTAGGTGCCGGGAATGACGGTCGGACCGGGCGGGTTCTCGGCATCGGGCACCAGCGGCTTGGGCCTGGGCGGCGCCAGGTCGTAGTCGAGCTTGGTCGGGCCCGGATACTTCATGTCCCAGACGAAGCGGTTCAGCCCCGCCTTGGTACCCGGCCGGCGCGGCGCCGGGGCGTCCTTGTCGTCACTCGACCAGGCTACGATCTTGCGTCCTGCTGAATCACGAAAGGTCAGGGTCACCGGCTCCTTGGCGTCTTCGGCCAGCCAGTAATAGACGATCGCGCCGTTCGGCGGATTCTCGCCGACATCGAGGTGCTCGCGCAGCCGCGTGCCGTCAGGCTTCTCGACCATCACCGTGCTGCCGTCGATGCCGAAGGCGGGACCGTAGGCGATGCCGCCGCGCACGTTGACGCCGGCGCTCCAGTGCAGCTTGGTGCGGATCGCCGTCCGTGGCGCAAACAGGCGCGTCGACTTGCGGCCCCCTGGCTTTGCTTGGAGGGCGAGCCCGCGCAACGCCGTCACGTCGTCGAGGATCCAGAACGAGCGGCCATGCGTTCCCGCCACGAGGTCGCCGTCCTTGAGCTTGAGGTCGTAGACCGGCACCACCGGCAGGCCACCGCCCATCCGTGTCCAGCTCGCCCCGTCGTCCAGGCTGAAATGGATGCCGGTCTCGGTGCCGACATAGAGCAGACCCGGGGCGACCGGATCGGCGCGCACGACGCGCGTGATCTCGTCGGCCGGCAGGTCGCCCTTGATGGATTTCCAGCTGCGGCCGCCGTCGGTGCTCTTGAACAGGTAAGGCTTGTAGTCGGCGAGCTTGTAGCGCGTGGCGGCGACGTAGACCGTGTCAGCATCGTGCGCCGAGATTTCGACGCAGCCGACATAGGCCAGTTCCGGCATACCCTTGGGCGTGACGTTCCGCCAGCTCTTGCCGTCGTCACGCGTGACATGAACCAGGCCATCGTCGGTCGAGGCCCAGATCTCGCCGCGGCGATGCGGCGATTCCACGACGCAGGCGCAGGTCGCATGGACTTCGGCGCCGGCGCTTTCGCGGGTGATCGGACCGCCGGAATGGCCCTGCCGCGCGCGCTCGTTCAGGCTGAGGTCGGGCGAGATGCGCTGCCAGCTCATGCCCTCGTCGCGAGTGCGGAAGACGCAGTTGCCGCCGACATAGAGCGTGCCGGGATCGTGCGGCGAGAACACGATCGGATAGGTCCAGGCGAAGCGGTACTTGAGATCCTTGGGCGCGATGCCCGTCGATTCCTCGGGCCACACATTGACCAGCTGAATCTGGCGCGTGCGGTGGTCGTAGCGCTGCAGCGCGCCCGCGCCGCCGGGGCTCGAGCCCACGGCGCCGACATAGACGATATTGTGGTCGCGGGGGTTGACGGCGATGAAGCCGCTCTCGCCGGTGCCGGGATAGGAGCAGTCGGCCAGCGTGATCACGCCCCATTCCGACGCACTCGGGACGGAGATCGAGGTGTTGTCCTGCTGGGTGCCATAGACGCGGTAGGGATACTGGTTGTCGATGTCGAGACGATAGAACTGCGCCGTCTTCTGGTTATAGATCGTCGACCACGAAGCGCCCGCATTGAACGATACGTGGGCGCCGCCGTCATTGCCCTCGATCATGCGGCTCGCGTCATTGGGGTCGATCCACAGGTCGTGGTTGTCGCCGTGGCGGGTCGTAATCTCGTTGAAGCTCGTGCCGCCGTCGGTCGACTTCCACATCTGCAGGTTGGTGACGTAGACCGTGTCGGCGTGACCGGTGTCGGCGAAGACGTGCGTGTAGTACCAGGGCCGGTGCATCAGGTCGCGATTGGCCGAGACCTGGGTCCAGCGCGCGCCGAGGTCGTCGGAGCGGTAGAGGCCGGTCTTGTCGCCTTCGGCTTCGACCAGCGCCCAGACGCGGCCGGCGCGGACGGGCGAAACCGACACGCCGATCTTGCCGAGCAGACCATCCGGCAGACCGGGATTGCGCGAAATCTCCTGCCAGCTCTCGCCACCGTCGGTGCTGCGGAACAGCCCGCTGCCCGGGCCGCCGCTCGATATGTTCCAGAAGTTGCGCCGCGCTTCCCACATCGAGGCGAACAGGATGCGCGGATTGGTGCGGTCCATGGAGAGATCGATGGCGCCCGCCACGTCGCTGCAGTGCAGGACCTTCTCCCAGCTCTTGCCGCCGTCCCGCGAGCGATAGACGCCGCGTTCCGGATTGGCGCCGAACACGTCGCCCAGAGCCGCGACATAGACGAGATCGGGATCCTGCGGATGGATGCAGATGCGGCCGATGAACTTGCTGTTGCTGAGGCCGACGTTGCGCCACGTGCGGCCGGCATCGGTCGACTTGTACAGGCCATCACCGTAGGAGACGTCGAGGCGGATCGCCGTCTCGCCGGTGCCGGCATAGATCACGTTGGGGTCCGAGGGTGCCACCGCGATCGAGCCCAGCGCAGCGCTGCCCATGAAGCCATCGGAGACGCATTGCCAGAACACGCCGCCATCCACCGTCTTCCAGATGCCGCCGGCGCAGGCGCCGAAATAGAACACCATCTTGTTTACGGGATCGCCCGAGACGGCGACGACACGGCCGCCGCGCGAGGGGCCGATGCAGCGCCATTTCAGCGCGTCGAAACCCGTCGATGCGGGCAAACGGGTTTTCGGGGTCATAGAGTGAGGGGGGCCGATCTCTTCAAGTGATGTCGACACCGACCGTAAGTCAGGTGCGCATGGCGATGCAACCGGCTTTGCGGTCGCATTCATTGACGGGGCGGTTATGCTAGTGTTTGCAGCGGTGCGATGCCTGAGGCGTGTGGAGGAAGAAAATGAGCGTGCGTGCGGGGCGTGAATTCCTGGCGATTCCTGGGCCGACGACGGTGCCCGACGAGGTGCTGCGGGCGATGCATCGTCCGGCGGTGGACATCTATTCAGGCCCCCTGCTGGCGCTGACCGACGGGCTGCTGCGCGACGTCGCCCGCGTGTTCAACACCACGGGCCGCGCCTACATCTATATCGCCAACGGCCACGGCGCCTGGGAGGCCACCCTCACCAATGTGCTCTCCAAAGGCGACAAGATCCTGGTGCTCGAAAGCGGCCGCTTCGCCATCGGCTGGGGCGAAAATGCCCGCCGCATGGGCGTCGAGGTCGAGGTGCTGAAGGGCGACATGCGCCGCGCCGTGCGGCCGGCGGACGTCGAGGCGCGCCTCAAGGCGGATAAGAATCGCACCATCAAGGCCGTGCTGGTGGCGCAGATCGACACCGCTTCGGGCGTCGTGAACGACATCGCCGCGATCGGCCAGGCGATACGCGCGGCAGGCCACGACGCGCTGCTGATGGTCGACGCGGTGGCTTCGCTCGGCTGCATGCCTTTCGAGATGGATGCCTGGGGCGTCGACGTGGCGATGTCGGGTTCGCAGAAGGGCATGATGACGCCGCCGGGGCTGGGGTTCGTCGTGGCCAACGATCGCGCCCGCGAGGTCCACAAGACGGCCGGGCTGCGCACGCCCTATTGGGACTGGACCGACCGCGAGGGC
>DASZJU010000107.1:0-3336 GCA_035947815.1 Reyranella sp. | reverse complement strand
TTGGTGAGGCCGGCGAGATGGGCGATGGCGCTCATCAGCATCGGGCCCATCATGAAGCTGGCCGGCAGCCGGAGCAGGCGGCCGACCACGGCGCCGATCAGGCCGCAGCCGATCAGCACCGCATAGTCCTTCCAGTCGTTGTTGGTCGGCCCGTGCACCATGGTGAGCACGCTGGTCTGCGCGCCTGCCACCAGCCGGTACCAGACCGGGATGGTCAGCACGACGGTGAGAATGCGCAACGCATGGGCAAGAGCTATGGCGCGTTCCTGGCCACCCATAGCGCCGCCCATGATGGTCATGTCGTTCAGCCCGCCCGGCATGGCGGCGAAGTAACAGGTGACTTTGTCCCAGTTGGTGAAGCGGCGGAACCAGAAATAGCCGAGCGTCGCGCCGGTCATGGTCATGCCGGTGAGCACGCACAGGCTCACTGCCCACTTGCCGAGCTGCTGCACCAGGTCCGGCGTGAAGCCCGAGCCCAGCAGCACGCCCATGATGATGATCATGCCCTGGCGCAGCCGCACCCGCATGCCGATGCGCAGTCCCGCGAAGGCGGCGATGGTGGAGAAGACGCAGGCGCCCAGCATCCAGGCGAGCGGCATCTTCAGCCAGTTGAAGACGAAGCCGCCCACCGTGCCGATGACGATGGCGAGCAGCAGCGGCTTCAGGCCCTCGTGGCCGATGATGTGCTTCCGCTCGGGCTTGAAGGGGATTGCTTTGCTACTCAAGGATCGAACTGCTCCTTGAGGATGCGCTCCTCGAGATCGTGCTCGGGATCGAACAGCAGGGTGAGGTCGATATCGGCCGCCTCGGTCACGGTGACCCGGGCGACGTTGGCGATCTCGACGGAATCGGCGGCAGCGGCGACCGGGCGCTTGCGCGGATCGAGGATAGTGAACTCGACCTTGGCATGGCGCGGCAGCAGCGCGCCGCGCCAGCGTCGCGGGCGGAAGGCGTTGATCGGCGTCAGGGCGAGCAGGCCCGCGCCCAGCGGCAGGATCGGGCCGTGGGCGGACAGGTTGTAGGCGGTCGAGCCCGCTGGCGTGGCGACCAGCGCGCCGTCGCAATAGAGGTCGGTGAGACGTTTGTTGCCGTCGACCGAGACGGCGATGCGCGCGGTCTGGCGGCTCGAGCGCAGCAGCGACACCTCGTTGATCGCCGTCACCTCGAAGGCGCGGCCGCGGGTATTGATCGCCAGCATGCGCAACGGCGTCAGCGTCACCTGGCGGGCCTTCTTGAGCCGCTGCAGCAGCCCGGCCTCCCTGTAAGTGTTCATCAGGAAGCCGACGGTGCCGAGATTCATGCCGTAAATCGGTGTGCCCCGGCGCATGTTGCGATGGAGCGTCTGCAGCATCAGCCCGTCGCCGCCCAGCGCCACGATGATATCGGCCTGGGCGGGCTTTACCGCGCCGTAGCGCTTCTCCAGCCGGGCGCGCACGACGCGGGCGGTGGGTGTGGCGGCCGAGACGAACGCCAGGCTTGGAACGGGCGGGGAGGGAGAGGCCATCGGGATGTCGGTAATGCCTTCAATGCAAGATTCGTACTATAGCCGCACGCCGCCGCCGTGCGATAAAATCCCCTGCGCACAAGAACCGCGAGGAGGAACGAGATGGAGCTGGTTCCGCTGGGGCCTGGATTCGGTGTCGAGGTGAGGGGAGTCACCCTGCTCGACGTCGCCACCGACGCGGAGGCCTACCAGGCCGTGCGCGCAGCCTTCGAGACCCACTCGCTCCTGGTGTTCCGCGACCAGCCGATCGCCGACGACGTCCAGGTCGCCTACAGCCGCGCCTTCGGGCCGCTCGAGCTCACCAAGGTCGCCTCGCTGGGCGCCGGCGGCTTCTATTCCAAGCTCACCAACCTCGACGAGAAGGGCGAGATCGTGCCGCCCGATCATCGCCAGGTGCTGGTCGCCAAGGCCAATGCGCTTTGGCACACCGATTCCTCTTTCAAGAAGACGCCCGCGCTCGCTTCCGTGCTCACGGCGCGCGTGCTGCCGGGCGAGGATGGCGACACCGAATTCACCTCGACGCGACTCGCCTGGGAGCGCCTGCCGGCCGACCTGCAGGCCAGGCTCAAGGATGCGGTGGCGACGCACTCCTACGCCAACAGCCGCGACCAGATCCATCCCGACCTCGCCAACGCCGAGGAGCGCAAGGCGCTGCCGCCGGTGCGCTGGCGGCTCAACTGGCGCAACCCCGCGAACGACCGGCGCGCGCTCTATGTCGCGAGCCACGCCTATGCCATCGACGGCATGGACGATCGCGACGCCCGCCAGCTCCTCGCCCAGCTTCTCGACGAGGCAACGCGGCGCGAGTTCGTCTACACGCATAAATGGCGCCAGGGCGACGCGGTGATGTGGGACAACCGCGCCATGCTCCATCGCGGCCGGCCGTGGGACTACAACAAGGAACGCTCGATGGTCCGCACCACCATCTCGGCGACCGATGCCGACGGGTTGGGCGAAGTGCGGCCGCCGGTGGTGCACTAGGGCGCGCTACCAGAGTCCTTCTGGCCGGATCGCGGGACTCTCACGACAAGGTTGCTCGGTAGTCTGATGTCCGCTGCTGGGACGCATATTGCGAGGATCTCCACCGACACAATGTCACTTGACCACCAGCTGTCGTAGTCTGGATTGTGCAAACCATTCGGCCACCCGTTTGAGGGATCCGCAAGGGCGGCGTACCGGCGTGTGAACATGACATGACAAGTCAGACCGGAGACGGCAATTCGGACCATCGGGGGCTCGCCGCGCTCGTGATGCTGCTGCGCTTCCATGGGCTCAGCGTCGATCCGGCGCAGATCCGTCATCAGTTCGGCACCGACGCGATCGGCGTGCCCGAGATGCTGCGCTGCGCCCGTCAACTCGGCCTGAAGGCCAGCGAGTCCAGGACGCGGTGGGACCGCCTGGCACGCACGCCCCTGCCGGGAATCGCCGCTTTGCGCGATGGCGGGTTTCTGCTGCTCGGCAAGGCGGGCGAGGACAAGATCCTCGTCCAGACGCCGGATTCCCAGCGGCCTACGCTGATGACCCGGGCCGAGCTCGAAGCCGTGTGGGACGGCCGCCTCGTCCTCATGACCAAACGAGCAAGGCTGACCGACCTCGGGCGGCGCTTCGACGTCACCTGGTTCTTGGGCGCGGTCCACAAATATCGCGGGCTGTTGAGCGAGGTGCTGGTTGCCTCATTCTTTCTCCAGTTGTTTGCGCTGATCTCGCCGGTGTTCTTCCAGGTCGTCATCGACAAGGTGCTGGTGCATCGCAGCATGAGCACGCTCGATGTCCTGGTGATCGGCTTGGTCGCGATCTCCGTCTTCGAGACCATTCTCGGCATCCTGCGGACC